>JAJAYW010000073.1 GCA_026786005.1 Lysobacter sp.
AATTGAAGTACAACGCTGGGCAGGCGCCGCCACCCGCCGCCAGGAACTCGACGGCCATGGATGCATCCGGTCATGTTCGCCCCACCGTCCGCATCCCGCGCGCCATCTGGGCGCTGGGCGCAGCACGCGCGGCATCAGGCAAGTGGTAACAACGACAGGCCGACGATCACTCGGCGGCCCGCCGTGAGTTGCGGCTACTTGAACACCAACTCGCGCAGCATTTCCGAGCCCAGGATGGTACGCATGGACGTGCGCTTGCCGGCAGCATCTTCGCGCTGCGACAGGTTCATCTTCAACGCCTTGGCCATGATCGGATCCATCTTTTCGGTCATGCCGTCGAACATGGCCATGTTCGGATACGTCGTCACCAGATACAGGTCGGCATCATCCTCGCGCCGTGGCGATGCGTCGTAGACGCGATAGCTGACGATCACGCCCGCTTCCTTCGAGGCTTCCTGCGTCCGTCGCCAGTCCCTGGCGAGATAGTTCATGTAGTTCACCAACTGGCCATCGGCGACCTTCACCGAAGTGACCACGGTTACCGGTCCCTCGGTGTAGGTCCGGTCCTGTGCACCCGCCATGCCGGCCAAGGCAAGCAACCCTGCAACGCAGCATGCTCGAAAGATAGTCATGATCGCTCCTGGAAAAGCAGTGCCACGCGGGCGCTCCCTCGCGGCACGGACGCCGATCCCACCGGGCTTCCGCATCCATGTAACGCGTTTGCTTGCGCACGCCGGCCAGAGCAGCGACCGTACTTGTTCCTGTATCGCGAACGAGACCAACGATTGAGCAAGCTCAGGATCGCCACCTTCAACGTCAACGGCATTCGTTCGCGCCTGCCGCACCTGCTGCAGTGGCTGGCGCAGGAGCAGCCCGACATCGTCTGTCTGCAGGAACTTAAGGCGGTGGATGGCAGTTTTCCGATTGGGGTCATCCGCGATGCGGGCTACGGCGCGTTGTGGCAAGGGCAGCCCTCGTGGAACGGGGTCGCCATCCTCGCCAAGGGCATGGACCCGCTGGAGAGCCGCCGCGGCCTGCCGGGCGATGCTGCCGACATGCAGAGTCGTTACCTGGAAGCGGCCGCGCACGGCGTTATCGTCGGCTGCCTGTACCTGCCCAACGGCAACCCGCAGCCGGGGCCGAAGTTCGAATACAAGCTGGCGTGGTTCGAGCGCTTCATCAAGCATGCCGCCACGTTGTACAAGAGCGGCCATCCGGTGGTGCTGGCCGGCGATTACAACGTCATCCCGACCGACCTGGACGTCTACAACCCGCGGTCGTGGTTGAAGGACGCGTTGATGCAACCGGAAAGCCGCGAGTGCTACGCACGGCTGCTTGCGCAAGGCTGGACCGACGCGATCCGCGAGTTGCATCCCGATGAGCGCATCTACACGTTCTGGGATTATTTCCGCCAGCACTGGCCACGCAATGCGGGACTGCGCATCGACCATTTGTTGTTGAGCGCCGATCTTGCACCACGACTGAAAGCGGCTGGTGTCGACAGCTGGGTCCGCGATCTTCCGAAAGCCAGTGATCACGCACCGACGTGGGTGGAACTGGGCATGGTGGCGGGGAAGAAAAAAGCGGCTGCCAAGCGTGTATCGACTGCAGCGAAGAAGCGTCCCGTGACGCGCAAAGCGAAGAAGCCCTGAATAACTCGTCATTGCTGCTCTTGGCCGGATGATCTGTTTCGGAAGCTCCGATCTCGCTCATTGCCTGGAAACCACCCAGTGCCAACGCAACACTGCACCGGGCAACAGTGGCTCGAGGTCGATTCCCAATGCCGCATACGCATCCAGCGCATCGCGCGCCACGCGTTGATTGAGCGTGGTCATTTCATCTGCCACACTTTCGAGTTCTCCATGCGACAACATCGCTTCGGTCCACGAATACAACAAGTCACTGCGCGCCACCAACGCATCGCGTAACCAGGACCGCAGCGGGTCGTGCACCACATATCCGCCCTGCGACAGCGCGACGGCCGCTTCGGCCAGTTGCTGATACGCGCCGCGATACCATTCGGTGTGTCCACCGGCTTCGCGCCGCACCGTCAGCGGCGCAGGCGCGTTGTGCGCGACGAGTTGCCGTCGCAGCGACAATTCCAGCGCACGCGCATCGCGCACCGTTTCGGTTTCGACCAGGAATGCGCGGTCGAGATCGAAGACTTCGAAGTAACGCCGGTGTAGCGATTGCATCCGATCCAGCGGGTTGCGCGAGAAGCCAAGTTTCAACTGGTCCTCGAACGCGCATGGCAGCACGTACAGGAAGCAGCGGCCGCGGCTGGGAATGCGACCGGTTTGATCACGACGGTCGATGGGTGCCATGTCGACCAGCTCAAGAGCGTTACGTTTTCAATCCATCTCGGCCGCAGCCTCGCGCCCCTGCTGACGGATCAGTGCTTCCTCGCGCGCATCGTTGATCGCGTGGCGAATGGCGTCGAGGTCGATGTCGCGTTCGTCTGGCGTGTAATCACCGGTCAGCACGCTGTCAGGGCGCAATTCACCGGTCTCGAATAGCGCCCACATCTCCTCGGCGTAATACGTCTCCAGCAGTTCCGGCGCGAAGCGGCCGAGACAGGCGGTGAGGTTGTTGACGTCGCGTTGCAGCATCGCGCGTGCGGCATTGTTGCCGGCGGCGCTGACCACCTGCGGCAGGTCGATGATCACCGGGCCTTCCGGCGCGACCAGCACGTTGTACTGCGACAGGTCGCCATGGATCAGTCCGATGCACAGCATGCGCACGACCTGGCGCACCAGGAACGCGTGGTACTCACGGGCGACATCCGGCGCCAATTCCACCTCGCCCAGCCGCGGCGCGGCGAAGCCATCGGCGTCGGTCACCAGTTCCATCACCAGCACGCCGTGGAAATAACCGAACGGCTGCGGCACGCGCACGCCGGCATCGACCAGCTGGTAGAGGGCATCGACCTCGGTGTTCTTCCAGGCGTCCTCCTGCTGCTTGCGCCCGTACTTGCTGGCCTTGCCGATCGCGCGCGCCTCGCGGCTGCCGCGCACCTTGCGTCCTTCCTGGTATTGCACGCGCTGCTGGAAACTGCGCTGCGTCAGATCCTTGTAAACCTTGGCGCAACGGATCTCGTCGCCGGCGCGCACGACGTAGACCGAGGCCTCTTTGCCGCTCTTGAGCGGCCGCATCACTTCATCGATCACGCCATCGTCGATGAGCGCGCGCAGGCCAATGGGGGTTTTCATGCAGTCTCTGGGGAGAAAAGTGATGCGGCGCGAAGGTTTCGTCGACACTGGATGGCCGATCGGGGGCGCTAGAGTGCCTGATCCTGACCGCGAGCACCCTTAACGCACGATTCCCTGTTCTTGTAGGAGCGCACTTGGGCGCGATGTGGCGTTACCGGAAAAGCCTCATCACGTTCATGTGCGCTCCTGCAAAAATGTGGGCCGCTAAATACGATCCGGCTCAGTCCCACCGACCCCCTCCAGGGTACTTGCGCTTCTTCTGGTCGCCGCGATCGCCCTGCCCCGGTTTCACCGTCGTCTTAGCTGCTTTCTTCACGTCTTGGGGCAAACTCTTGCCGAGGTCGTCGGATTCGGTGATCCGGGCCTTGTCATCGCTCCGGATCAGGCGCTTGTCGCCATTGGGTGCAATCAGTTCGCGCTTCTTCGTTGCCATGTCCGTACTCCGTGGAAGAGTCGCCGCAGCTTGTGGGGCGCGCCATGAACGCGTTGCGAAGCCGATATGGTCGCGGGCCGTCGCGCCGTTTGCAGGCTTGGAATCCACGAGGCATGGGCAATCGCCGCACTGTCCGCCCAATGCTCCAGGCGCCGCAGTCATTCGCTGCCGACAGATTTTTTCCAGACTCGGCCAGCATGCGTGTCGCTGCGATTCCGATTCGACCGGATGTCGATTTCGCTGACGTTCGCGCGGTCTTCCGTCATGCCGCTTTCACAGGAACGGTCCGACTGTGCGGTGATCCCCCATCCAGTGTGGTTTGCCATGATCAGCGCCGCCGACATCTTGACTGCCCGGATCCTGGTCGTCGATGACGACGCCGACGCTGCGCAGGTGCTGCAGCTGGTGCTGACGGGCGCCGGCTACACCGCCGTGTCCAGAACCACCGATCCCACTGCAGTGAGCGAACTGCATCGCACGCACGAATACGACCTGATCCTGCTGGACGTGCAGATGCCCCTCATGGATGGCTTCCAGGTGATGGAAAGCCTCAAGGAATTCGAGCGCGACGGTTATCTGCCCGTACTGGCGCTCACCGCCGAACCCGGCCACCAAACGCGGGCGCTGCGATACGGGGCGAAGGATTTCCTGCGCAAACCGTTCGATGTCGAGGAATTGCTGGTCCGCGTCCGCAACATGATCGAGGTGCGGCTGCTGTACAAGGATCGCTCCGCCGGTTGAGGCGTGGGGCCGCGTGCGAGAAGTCACTGCGGGCGGAACAAGTCCGCATGTGTTTCGACGAGGCTTTCCGCACCCGTCTTGCTGGTCTTGCTTGCACCATCCTCCACCAGCCACGCAAATCGCTCGGCCGGTGCGGCCTGGCCAAACATCAGCCCCTGCATGCCGGTGCAACCCAGTTGCACCAGCGCTTCGTACTGCGCGTCGGTTTCCACGCCCTTGGCGATGACGCGATAACCCATGGCGTGGCCGATGCCCAGCATCACTTTTGTCACCGCGCGCGCTTGCGGGTCGTCGATGATGACGCGCACGAAGTCGCGATCAATCTTCAACGTGTCGAATGCGAAATGCGCGAGCGCGCCGAGACTGGCCTGCCCGCTTCCGAAATCATCGGCCGCGACGCGCACGCCCCGCGCCTTCAACGCAGCCACCAGCGCCTGCGCGCGCGCGCCTTGCGCGAACAGCTGGGCACCCTTGAACTCGATCTCCAGCCCGCGCGGTTCCAGTCCCGTCTCGAGCAACACCGCGTCCACATGCGCGAGCAAGCGCTCCGCATCGAAACGCACCAGTGAGACATTCACTGACACCGGCAGTGTCGTCATCCCCTGCTGCTGCCAGAGGACGCTTTGGCGACAGGCCTCGCGCAGTACCCATTCGTCGATCTGCACCACGAGACCGGTTTCCTCGGCGACCGGGATGAACTCCTCCGGCAGCGCCACAACGCCGTCGAGCTTGCGCCAGCGCACCAGCGCCTCGACACCATCGATCCGCCGCTGCGGCAGTTGCACCTGCGGCTGCCAGGCGAGGAAAAAATCGCCATTGGCCAGCCCGATGCGCAGGTCATGCTCGGTGCGCATCCGCTCCTCGGCGCTGGCGCCCATGATGTCGGTGAAGTAGCTGTAGCGGCCGCGGCCGCCCTCCTTGGCGTGGTACAGCGCGGCGTCGGCCTGCTTGGTCAGCGTGCGGGTATCGCGGCCGTCCTGCGGAAACAGTGCGATGCCGATGCTGGCCGAGATGCTCAACTCCTGGCCATCGACCTGGATCGGCTCCTCGATCGCGTTGATCAGTTTTTCGGCCACGCGCGCGGCGTCGCGCGGGTCGGCCAGGCGGACCAGCAACAGCACAAACTCGTCGCCACCCTGCCGGCTGACCGTGTCGTCCTCGCGCACCCCGGCGCGCAGTCGCGATGCGACTTCCTGCAACACGCGGTCGCCGACCGGGTGGCCGAGTTTGTCGTTGATCGGCTTGAAGTGATCCAGGTCCAGGTACAACAGCGCGCCCTTGTAGCCGCGCTCCTGCTGGGTCAATGCCTGGGTCAGGCGATCCTGCAGCAACACGCGGTTGGGCAGGCCGGTGAGATGGTCGTGCTGCGCCTGATGGGCCAGCGTTTGCGTCTGCGCTTGCGACTGGGTGACGTCGTGCAGCAGCAACACCGCGCCACTGACCGCGCCGAAACGGTCGCGGATCGGCGCCGCGGATTCGGCCACGGCCGCGCTTTCGCCATCGCGGCGTTGCAGCAGCCGGTCGCCTTGCTGGCGGACGACGGCATTGCTGCGGATCGCCTCACTCAGCAACGACGGCACGACGTCGCCACTGGCCGCGTCGACGAAACGCAGCACCTCATCGAGCGGTTGTCCCACCGCCTCGTCCACGGGCCAGCCACTGATGCGCGTGGCCGCCGGGTTGAACAGCGTGATGCGTTGCTGCAGGTCGCAGGCGACCACGGCATCGCCGATCGCATCGAGCGTGACTTCCGCTTGGCGGCGCGAGCTGACCATCAACTGCTCCCACGCCAATCGCGGCCCGAGGTCATGGATCGCCACCACCGCCTGCACGCTGCGCCCACCCTCCATCATCGGCGCGAGGTGCAGCTCAACCGGGAAGGTGCTGCCATCGGCGCGTTTTGCATGCAGGTCCAGGCCGCGCACCAGTTTTTGCGGCTGCTGCTGTTCGCGCACCACCAACAAGGCCGCGGCCAACGGGGCGGCCGCGGGTGGCTCGAGCCACGCGGCGAGCGGCTGACCCAGCAACGCTGCACGCGACATGCCGAACAACACCTCGATCTTGTCATTGAGGCGGACGATCGTCCCTGCATGGTCCAGCACGACGGTCGGGTCGAAGGCTCCTGCCAGCATCGCCTCCATACTGCGCTCGTGTGCGGATCGCCAGCCGGCGTCCTGCGCCAACAGATGGACGCCGTCGACGGGGCCATCGGCGGCGAAACGAGGTTCGAAGCGCATATCCAGCTCACGGCCGTCCGGCATCTGCACCTGCCGGCGTTGCGACTGCCCGCTCAGCGTGTGGCGGATGGTGGCGGCCATCGCGATGGCGGCGTCGCCATAGATTTCATGCAAGGAATGACCCATCACCTCCGCTTCGTCCTTGCCCAGCCACTGCAGGTAACCACGGTTGGCGAACTGATGGCGCATGTCCGGGCCCAGCGTCGCCACCAGCGTCGGACCGCGTTCGGTCACCGCCGCGAGACGATCCTGCGCGACGGCCGAGGTGCGCGTGATGCGGTCGCGTTGCGTGGCCAGGATGGCGATGGCCAGCGCGGCAATGAGTGCGGCGGCGGCCGGCAAGGCCACGATGTCCGGCGCCACGTCATTGGCTGCGGCCGATGCGCCGAAGGCGGCGATCGCAACACCGGTCGCAAGCGCCAACCATGCCGTGGCCCTTGTCCCGATGCGGGCCGCGACTGCGACCAGCGGCAACACACCCAGCAGCATCATGTCGGGGCGCGACCACAACATGGCTGGCACAGGCAGCCACGCCAGCACGGCCAGGAACAGACGCTGGCGGCGGTCCCCGGGCAAATCGAATGTCTCGGCCCGGTCGTCGACTGCGTTCGGCCAGGTCAACAGCCAGGGCAACATGGCGACCACGCCCACTGCACCAGCCAGCCATGCACGCCACAAGCCGGCAGCATTGCCCGTCGACCAGTCAAGATCGATCAAGCGGGCCAGCGCGTAGCACAGCGGCACCACTACGAGGCTGAGTGTCATGGTCTGGGCGAAGGGCGCCAGCTCGCGCAGGCCGGTCGCTTCACTCTGTTTGCTGCGCAACAGCGCATGTGCGATCAGCCCGCCCACCATCACGCCAGCGGCCTGGATCAAGGCGGAGACCGGCGCGGCGCCGGCCGCCAGCGCGCCACCGGCAAAGGCCGCGATCGCAACCGCGCCGCTGGCGGCCAACTGCCACCCAGCGGGTTTGCGCAACAGCAACAGGCCGAGCAGCAGGCTGGCCGACATCGCGGCGATGACATGCCCGAACCACGCGTCGTCCACCCACTGCGCCACAGCGGCCAGCACCAGAATGCCCGCGCCCATCCCGAGTATCGGCGCGAGTTGCCGCAGTTTTCCGGCGGCAGCCCACGTGGCCGCCATGCGGCTTTCAGGCTGCGTCTGCGTGACTATGCCCTCGTGTTTCGGTGTCTTCATCGCCTCGCGCCGCGTGCCCACGTCAGCAAGCCTCAGCTTGTCAGTGCTTCCCAAGATATTTCATGACGGCATCGGGTGAAGACGCTTTCCATTCCTGCCTGCACCTGCGGATCTGTCCCGAAATGAATGCTGGCAAGCATTACACAGCATTGTCAGCGGCTGGCCGCGCAATAACTGTGAGCACGTCGCCAGCATGGCGATGCTATTGCGACTGATCGCTTCTATTTTCTGCCAGCGCAGGAAAAAAAACGGTCAGCCCGAGATCTCGCGCACGGCGCGCACAGCGCGTTCCACCTGCTCCGGCGTGTTGACCAGACTGGGCGCAAGCCGCGCGTAAGTGATCGCATACGGGCTGGTGCTGGCGATGATGCGTTTGGCCAGCAATTGCTTGACCACGTCCAGCGGCTTGACGCCGGCAACTTCAAACGCGACCAGGCCCGCTGAGAGATCGCCGGACATCGGCGTGTGCAGCGTGACCTTCGGGTTGGCGGCGAGGCCGGCCTTGCACTGGTCGTTGAGGCTGCGGATGCGCGCGGCGACGCGGGCGCGGCCCATCTGTTTGTGCATGGCGAACGCGGCGGCGGTGGCCCACTGGTGTTCGTAGGCGTGGAAGCCACCGGGCATCATGCGGTTGGCGTTGTTGGGCGACGTGGGCACGATGTCTTGCTCCCATGCGGTGTACTGGTCGAGATCGCTGAAGCTGGGGATCGTCGGACGCAGCCGCGCCCAGTTGTCGGCATTGGCCCACACCAGCCCGGTACCGCGCGGCGCGAACATCCACTTGTGCGTGCCCGCGCAGAAGTAATCGCAGCCCAGCGTGGCGATGGTCTCATCGGTGGCGCCGATGCCGTGCACGCCATCCACCACCAGCACCAGCCCCGGGTTGCTGCGCGCACGCAACGCGCTCGCGATCTCACGGATCGGCAGGCGGATGCCGCTGCTGGAATGCACCCACGTCAGCCCGACCACGCGCGTCTTCGGGCCGATGTCCTTGAGCAAGGCGTCGATGATGGATTCGGTCGTGGCCGTGGCCGCTTCGTCGAACAGCTTGATCTTGCGCATGCTGGCGCCGGCGCGCGCGGTGGCCAGGCGGATGGATTCGTGATGCGAGTAGTGATCGTGCGTCGTGCACAGCACCTCATCGCCCAGCTGCAGCGGCAGGCCGTGATAGACCAGCGCCAGACCCGTGGTGGTGTTGCCGGTGAGGCAGACCTCCTGCGCGCGACCGCCGAGGTAATCGGCGATCTCCGTCTGCACCTGCAGCGGCACGTTGTGCGCATCGTCCTCGAATAGGCCCTGCTCGATGATGTGGAAGGGATTGCGGTCCATCGCGCGCCGGTAACCGTCGATCGCCGCACGCACCGGCTCCGGATGGCTGGCGATGAAGAAGCTGGCGAAGTGCGCATACGACGGATCCAGCGTGAACTGCGCGCGGATGCGTTCCCAACTGGAAAGATCGGGCAGCGCCGGGGTTTCAGCGGCGACCGCGGCCAGCAGGCCGGTCGGCAGCAGCGATGTCGCGGCCAGCGCCGCGGGGGCCGCCAGGAATTCGCGTCGGGTGAGTGACATGACCGGTTCTCCGCATGCAGGCCCAATGGCCATCGATGGAAGAACGCGGTGGATTGCGACTGACGGCCAATCGTGAGCGTGCGAAATCTGTAGGGGGAAATCTGTAAGGCGGAATCGACGCAGTCGCTTCCGCCGGATGTGGTCAGGCTAGCTACATCTGAAATAACCGAGCCCGGGAATTCACGGTCATCGGAGCGACATGCGGCGGAAGCCGCTACGCGAAGCGCTGTTCAACAGGGAAGCTGGTCATTCTGCCCTCGAGTTCTGGGCGTCCTTTGACACTCTGCGAGCTTGCCCGGACTGGATCCGGGGATGGGCGGTTGTTGTGTCTGACGGATCAACGCAGCTGGCTGTCCTTGCTGCCGCGCCGGTTATAGCCGCCGAGGTGGCCCTGGTCGTGGTCGCGCGCTTCCTGGCACGACACACACAAGCGCACACCGGGCATCGCCTTGCGCCGTGCTTCCGGAATGGCCACGTCGCATTCCTCGCAATGCGTCAAGCCGGGACCCTGCGGCAACTGGCTGCGCACGCGCTCGATCGCGTCCTTGATGGTGGCGTCGATCTGATCCTGTACCGCACCATCGCCTGCCCAGCCAGTCGCCATGTCCGCCTCCGCAATACCGTTTCAATGTGTGTCGTCAAAGCATATCCAGACAGCGCTGAATGATCCGACGATGGTCACGCATGTCGCATCAAACACCGGCTCCGACCCCGCGCAGTCGCACTCCTCAGGGCGTATGTGGTGAGGCATGCATTTGAGATTACGAAGGCTGATTGCCTCCATCAACCAGGCCGCCGACGCCCCCTTAACGCCGAGTCGCCCACAATAGACGCGTGATAGCCATAGTCGGGCGCGGCACCCCCTCCTCCACTCGCGAGATTCCAATGAATACACCGCAAGAAATCGAACAAAAATTCTGGAAGGCCCTCAAGTCGGACAGGACCGTGATGTTGGGCCTGGACGGGATTGAGGATGGACACTCGCGACCGATGACCGCGCAAGCCGAAGACGAGAAAGGGCCGATCTGGTTTTTTACCTCAACCGACAACGGCATCGTGCAGAAACTCAAGCCCGGATCGCGTGCGATTGCAGCCTTCAGCTCCAAGGACCACGAACTCTTCGCCAGCATCCATGGCGCTATCGTGCTGGACAATGACAAGGCAGTGATCGACCGCTTGTGGAATCCGTTCGTCGCGGCCTGGTACGAAGGTGGCAAGGATGACCCGAAGCTGGCGCTGCTGCGGCTGGATGCCGAACAGGGTGAGGTCTGGCTCAACGAGAACAGTCTCCTCGCCGGCGTGAAAATGCTGATGGGGATCGATTTGAAAAAGGATTACAAGGACAAGGTCGCGGAAGTCGACCTCCGCTGAGCAGACACTTCGCGCACATACGCAGGGCGGGTTGACCAGCTTCGCTGTTGAAAGCCAACCCGCCTCATGCGCGTCCATTCCGCCCTCTCACAACCACCAGTGCAATCCCTCCCAGCACCGCAACCGACGCCAGCGCCAGACGCAGCGTCACGGCTTCTTCGAGGAAGATGATTCCGCCTATTGCTGCGATCAGCGGAACACTCAGCTGCACGGTGGCAGCCGTGGTCGCCTTAAGTGCCGGCAATGCGGAATACCAGATCGCATAGCCAATCCCCGAGGCCAGCGCGCCCGATGCAATCGCATACCCGACACCTGCATCGTCCAATGACATTTCCTCGAACATCAAAAGACCCAACACCAATGCGATGGGAATCGTGCGCAGGAAATTGCCTGCGGTGACGCGCGTGGGATCCCCTGCCCCTTTGCCGCGCAAGGAATAAATGCCCCACGCCACCCCGGCGCCCAGCATTAATACGGCGCCATGGAGCGGTGGCGCGGAAAGACCCGGTAGCAACAAACCGATAAGCCCTGCAAACGCCAGGATGAAACCGCCCACCTGTTGCCTGCGCAGGCGTTCGCCCATCCAGAGGCCGTGACTGATCATCGTGATCTGCACGGCGCCAAACAGCAGCAGCGCACCGGTTGCCGTGGGCAGGCTGACATAGGCGAACGAAAAACCGGCTGCATACGCAAACAGTGCAAGTGCCGATGGCCAGTTGCCTGCGCCCGTGCGTGCGCCGCCGCGCACCGTCACCACCAACCAAAGCATAGCGGCGCCGGAGATCAATCGAATCGCGGTGAAGCTGGCGGGATCGATCGTCGTGTGTTCGAGCGCGATCCGGCACAGCAGCGAATTCCCGGCGAACGCGATCATCGCAAGCAAGGTCAGGACGATGGTGCTTACTTGGGGCATTCGATGTCCTGGTCAACACGCTAGCGCGCAATGGCACGCAGCCCGAAGTGTCTTCCATCCGGATCGCCCAGCTTGCCACGGCGTGCCGCTGCATCACGAACACGTCATGGCCCGCCCCTACCGTGGCGTCGTCCCCCACCACAGGATGCCGCCATGCGCCTTCGCACCGTTTTCTGTTCTATCGCTTTCGCGCTTTCCCTGCCGGCCGCTGCAGCAGACTGGTCGCTCGTCGATGTCCTCCCGATCCCGGGCCGCAGCACGGACCGTGTCGCGCCCGGAACCAACTCGGCCAACATCAACCGGCTCGGCTTCTTCTCCGATCTCACCTACGACGCCCGCTCCCATACCTGGTACGCGCTCTCCGACCGCGGCCCGGGCGGCGGCGTGATCGGTTACGCGACGCGCTTGCAGCAGATGTTCATTCCGATCCATCCGATCAACGGACGATTGCTGGGTAATCCCACCGTGCTGCGCACGGTCCTGTTCACCGATCGCAACGGCCAACCATTCAACGGACTCAACCCGACCCTGCTCAACGGCACGCCGCACGTGCTCGGCCAAAGCTTCGATCCGGAAGGCCTGGCTGTGGGTCGCAATGGACATTTCTACGTTGCCGACGAATACGGCCCCAGCCTGTACGAATTCGACAAGCGTGGACGTTTCGTACGCGCGTTCACGATTCCGCAGAACCTGCGTCCGGTGCAGGCGGATGCGCAACCCAACTACACCAATGGTCGGCCGACCATCGTCAATGGTCGCCAAGACAACCGCGGGTTCGAGGGATTGACCTTCAACACCTCGGGCACGCGGCTCTACGGCGTACTGCAGGATCCGCTGGTCAATGAAGGCGCCAGCAACGACGGCCGCCGCAGCCGCTGGGTGCGCATCGTGGAATTCGATCCGGTCTCGGGCACCAGCACCGCGCAGTACGCGTACCAGCTTGAGTCGATCGCCACGCTCAATGCGATCGATCCCGCGACCACCGACGATTTCTCCGCCACCAACCAGGGACGCAGCATCGGCCTGAGCGCGATCACGGCGCTGTCGGACTCCGAGTTCCTGGTACTGGAACGCGACAACCGCGGCTTGGGCGTCGAGATCACCGGCACGCCCTTGCACAAGCGCCTGTATCGCATCAACCTGGCTGGCGCGACCAACATTGCCGCGATTTCGCTCGCCGGCAGCAACGATCTTCCCGCTGGTGTTGCACCGGTCGGCAAGCAGCCGAAAGCGGATTTGCTGGCGGCATTGAAGTCAGTGGGCTCGGACATTCCCGAGAAGCTGGAAGGCGTCGCGTTCGGTCCACGCCTGCTGCGAGGTGGCGGCCGCGTGGCGCTGGTCGGCAGCGACAACGACTACAGCGTGACCCAGAGCGGTGCCGGCCAACAGTTCGATGTCTGCGTCAATCCGGATACCGGGGCGCGAACCCAGGTTGCCTTGGACACGCCGTGCCCCGATGGCAGCAATCTCATTCCCGGCTACCTGCTGTCGTTCAAGGTGCGTTGACGAGGATCAGCGCCTTGATGACAACCGTAGGGCGGGCTCAGGCCCGCCTTGCGCACGTCCAGGCAGTCCTGATGAAGTCCGCAAGGCGGAATCGACGTAGTCGCCTCCGCCGGATGTGGTGAAACGACACTGAAATGAGGTAGCAGGGAATTCAACGGCGGCCTGATCGACACGCGGCGGTAGCCGCTACGCGAAGCACTTTTCAACAGCGAAGCTGGTTATTTCGCCCTATGTTCTGTTCCCCAAAGGACAAACCTCCGGATAACCCAGCGGCCTTGCGCCAGACGATGCCAAAACGTGGACGTGCGCAATATTGAGCCTGCTTCATTTTCCGACGGCTATGCTCTGGTGCATGAATGAAACCACCCGACGCCAGCCCCGCCGACTCTTTCGAATCCTGCTGCTGACATCACTCGGAATTCTCGCCGGCTGTATCGACCAGCGACCCCCACCGCCCAGCCCCGAAGAAGTCCGCGCGCAAATCGTGCGCCTGCTGCCGGTGACCACCAACGATAGAAAAGGTTGGGCCACCGACATCTACGCCGCGTTCTCTGCGCTCAAGATCGAACCGACGCCATCCAACCTCTGCTCGGTGCTGGCGGTGACCGCGCAGGAGTCGACCTTCGACGCCGACCCCGTGGTGCCAGGGCTGGGCAAGATCGCGCGGACCGAGATCGAGCGTCGTGCGCAGCGCCTGCATGTGCCGTTGCTGGTGGTGCGCAGTGCATTCCAGATCGAAAGGCCTGATGGCCGCACCTGGGACGAGCGGCTCGCCGTGGTGCGCACGGAAAAAGAACTGAGCACGCTGTTCGAGGAATTGATCGACAAGGTACCGATGGGACGCCGCCTGCTTGCAGGCGCCAACCCGGTGCGCACCGGCGGGCCGATGCAGGTCAGCATCGCGTTCGCAGAGCGGCACGCACGCAACGCGTCCTATCCCTATCCAGTGGAGGGATCGATCCGCCATGAGGTGTTCACGCGACGCGGCGGCATGTACTTCGGCATCGCGCACCTGCTCGGCTATCCGGCGCCGTACGACAAGCCGCTGTATCGCTTCGCTGACTTCAACGCCGGCTGGTACGCCAGCCGCAATGCCGCCTTCCAGAATGCTGCGAGCCTGGCCTCGGGGATTGCGCTCACGCTCGACGGCGACGTGCTCCGCGAGCGCGGCGGCCGCGACGCCGGCGATGTCGGCCCCACCGAACTCGCGGTCCGCGCGCTGTCGGCCAACCTCGGCATGGACGATGCGCAGATCCATCGCGCGTTGCAGAAAGCCGGCCGCGCCGACTTCGACCGCAGCACGCTCTACCAGCGCGTGTTCGCGCTCGCCGAACAGATGCAACGCCGCAAACTGCCGCGCGCGATGATCCCGCGCATCACCCTGCAAAGCCCCAAGATCACCCGCAAGCTCACCACCGAATGGTTCGTTACGCGCGTGGATCAACGCCACCGGCAGTGCATGGCGCGTGCCAAGAGTTGAGGACTCGTAGGGCGGGCTCAAGCCGCCTTGCGCGGCTTGCGATGGCCTGCGCGCGCAGCCCTTGGCGTAGCTTAACAACGTCCCACCCGATCCTGGCGCGATGCGCCATCCCGCCGTGGCGACATCCCCCACCACCGGAGACTCTCCATGCAATTCGCCAAGCCATCGGGCCTGCTGTGCTGCGCCCTGCTCGCCCTCGCGTCCTCGACGCTGTTCGCGGGCAACGCTGCGTCTTCGCCGGAGTCGGCCTTGCGCGCCGGCACGGTGGCATGGATGGAGGCCTACAACGCCGGCGACGTCGAGCGCATCGTCGCCATGTATTCCGATGACGCCATCGTCATGCCGCCGGATGCTCCGCCGGCCACTGGCGTTACGGCGCTTCGGACATTCCTCACCGGCAATATCGCCGGGATGAAGGCGGCGGGATTGCGCTTGCGCGACGGGAGCAGCGACGTCGGAACCTCGGGCGACCTGGGCTGGCATGCGGGCACGTTCGCGGTGGTCGACGCGGCCGGCAAGACCGTCGGCGCCGGTAAGTACATGGAGATATGGCAGAGACGAAACGGCAAGTGGGTGATCATTCGCGACATCTGGAACAACGATGCGCCGGCCGCCCCGGCCGGAAGCTGAAAGAAACAAGCGGTCGCCGATCCACGTAAATACCCCGGCCAATGTCCCGCGTTGGCCGCCGCGATTCGGGCAAGGATTCGACCAAGGGATAGCGATGCGCTATCGCGCCTTCATCAGCTACAGCCACACCGATCGCCTCTGGGCCAGCTGGTTGCATCGAAGCCTGGAAGGCTATCGGGTGCCCTCGCGCCTGCGCGGCACCCGTGGCGAGTTCGGCCCGCTGCCCGATCGACTGCTGCCGATCTTCCGCGATCGCGAGGACCTGGAAAGCGCCGGCAAGCTCGGGCCCAAGATCGAGGCCGCACTGGCCGATTCCGAAGCGCTGATCGTAATCTGTCGCCCGATGCCGCGCGCTCGGCGTGGGTCAACCAGGAAGTGCTCACCTTCAAACGCACCGGCCGGGCCAACCGCATCTACTGCCTGATCGTCGCCGGGAAGCCTCATGCCGGCGGCGAGCGCGAGTGTTTCGTGCCTGCGCTTCGCTTCGAACTCGATGCCGATGGCGAACTCGGAACGCAGGCGGCCGAACCGATCGCCGCCGACGTGCGGCCCGGCACCGACGGCAAGACGCTGGCGCGGCTGAAGCTGCTGTCGGGCCTGCTCGGCGTCAGCCTGGACAGCTTGCGACAGCGCGAGGCCGCGCGACGACATCGGCGCATGCTCGCCGTCACCGTGCTGTCGCTGCTGGTGATGACGCTGACCAGTTACCTGGCCATGCAGGCGGTGATCGCGCGGCACGCTGCCGAGCGACGACAGAAGCAGGCGGAGGCGTTGGTCGATTTCATGCTCGGCGATCTCACCGACAAACTGGCGCAGGTGTCGCGGCTGGACATCCTGGCGGCGGTGAACGACCAGGCGATGGATTATTTCCGGGCGACTCCGCCTTCCGATGTCACCGACGAGTCGCTGGAACTGCGCGCCAAGACGCTGGTGAAGATCGGCAATGTCCGGCTCGATCAAGGCCATCTGCCCGAGGCGTTGCAAAGTTACCAGGCCGCCGCCGCGCTCGGGTCGCAGCTGGCGCGCGCCGCGCCCGCTGATACCGAGCGGCAACTGGCGTACGCCGACGTCCTCGCCTTCATCGGCACCGTCCATTGGTATCAGGGCGAGCTGGATCAAGCCGAGACCAGCTTCAAGGCGGCGCAGGGCGTACTGTTTCGGACCAGGGAAATCGCACCGGCGAATCTGCGGTTGCTGTTCCAGCTGTCGACCATCGACAACAACATCGGCCATGTCCTCGAAGGCCGCGGCCGCCTGGACGAGGCGCTGGTGCAATACCAGAGCATGCTCAAGCTTGCCCAGGAACTGGTGCGGACCGACCGTGGCAACCGCGACTGGGTCGCGCAGTTGGGGCTGGCGCACAACAACCTCGCCAAGATGGCCTTGCTGCGCGGCGACCTGGTAACCGCCATCGCCGAGTATCGCGCCGATGTCGCGATCGAACTCGACCTTGCCAATCGAGATCCCCGCGACAACGCACAGGCGGAAAAACTGCTGCTCGCGCGCGCCGCGCTCGGACGCACGCTGGCGCTGACCGGCGACGTCGAAACCGGCATTGCGCAGTTGCGACAGGCGCTGGACCAGGCGAAACGCCTTGTGGCCATTGAAGGCAACAGCACGTCGTTCCAGGAGGATGTCGGGTTGTATTCCACGCAACTGGCCCGCTGGCTGCGCGTGAGTGGCGACACGCAGGCTGCCAGCACGCTTGCCAGGCCGGGAGTCGACGCCTTCGAGCGGCTGACCAGGCAGGAGTCGGGCAACAGTGGTTGGCGGCGGGCATTGGCGGAAGCCAGGATCGAACAGGCGGAGCAGGCGCGCGACAGCAGGCGCAGCGACATCGCGCGCGAACAGGCGCAACGGGCGCTCGCAATTCTCGAGCCACAACTGGCCGAACAAGCGGAGGATCGCGCGACCGTGCTGGCGACGGTCAGCGCCCGCTTGTTGCTGGCTGCAGCCATCGGCGATGGCGACACCGCGACCACACTGCGCGAGCAGGCCCTGCGGACGACGCAGGCGCAAACCTCCGGCCGCAACGATCCACGGCTGCTTGCACTGCAGATCGAGGCCTTGCTGGCGCTGGGGCGCCGGCGCGAAGCGCTGCCTCTGCTGCCCAGGCTCTGGAACACGGGCTACCGCGACCCGGCCTTCGTGGACTTGCTGCGTGAGCACCGCATTCCGATACCTGCGCCGGCTCTCCGCAACAGTTAAAAGCGTTAACCGAGTGCGGCAGCCCGGATGACCCGCACGCTCGCGCACCGTATATCCCGCCAGAACGCACTGCATCCACCCCCTGCCCTTCGTAGTCTGGAGCTTGCTCCGCTGCTCTTGCTTTTACATGACCGGAAAACCATCCATAACCGCCTTGGTCATTGCAGCAACGGATCGTCCCCTGTCGCGAATTGGTTCAATTCTTGCGTAACAAAAATCTGCACGACGTCGCCTGCACGCAGGAGTACGCTGCGGTTTCGACGGCCACGCGGCGTGCCGTTCGAGCGCGACACCCTCGCCCATCGTCGCCCTTTCCAGGAGCACGACATGAGCGTAGCGCACCCCGATGAGTTCGAAGAAACCATCGACAACCAGGACGCCCAGGGTAGTAATTCAAACCAGCAGGATGCGAATGCCCCGGCCGAGTCTGCGGGCGGACGCGACAGCGAGGCGAACAACCCGATCATCATCAACAAGTAGGCAACTGCTGCCGACTTGAAAGAAGTCGTTCGATACGAGTGCCGCCGGATCGGCGGCCTCGTATCGAACGGGGTCGACAACCCAGCAATCCGCGTAAGCGCGAAGCATCGAATGTCTCAAGGACCCTGTTCGCCAAGCTTGAGAGGCAATGCCCGCGCTGTAGCAACGAAAAGTTTCCCGATGCCTGCACTCGGTAACCAGATGACTCACCGACGGAAGGCTATGGACTGCCGGTCCCGCAAGGGCGACCATACAAGTCAGGGGAACAAGCACAGGAGTTGCGATGCGTACTTCCCTCATGCAATTGGTCCTGGCCTGCACCCTCGGGGTGTTGGCCGCTCCCGCCGCGCTCGCGCAGCAATGTCCGCCTGCGGTCCCTGTCCAAGGCGCGCCCCTGGCCGGTCCGTTGCCGGTGTTCCCAGCCGACAACTGGTGGAACCAGGACATCAGTGCCGCGCCCGTGGATGCGGCCTCGGCCAACTTCATCACCTTCATCGGCGCCACCCGGGGCCTGCATCCCGACTTCGGGGGCGAAGAGTCGCCCGGCAGCGTCAATACCTATGGCTTCCCGTACGCGATCGTCAACGGCGCCCAGCCCAAACTGGCCGTCACCTTCAATTACTGGGACGAGAGCGACGGCGTCAACCAAGCCAACGGGCAAGGCATTCCGTTCTATCCGATTCCTAGCCAGGCCATCACCCAGCCGCACTGGATCGAAGGCGGCCCGCCCGGCAACATCGACGCACGCAACCAGGGCGATCGCCATCTCTTGATGATTGATTGCACCAACAACCATCTGTATGAACTGGTCGCCGTCTTCTACAGCGGCGGCCAATGGATCGCGGGGTCCGGTGCGTTCTTCGACATGAGTCGCAACGACCGCCGCCCCGAGGGCTGGACCTCCGCGGATGCCTCGGGCATGGCGATCTTTCCCGGACTCGTCCGCTATGACGAAGCCGCCAACACGGCGGTCGCCGAGATCCAACACGCCTTCCGGGTCACCGTGCGCGCGACCAATGGCTATGTCTACCCGGCCTCGCATGTTGCCGGCTCGAACTCGAGCGCGCTGCCATTGGGTGCGCGACTGCGGCTCAAGACCAGCGTCAATGGCGCCGATCCGGCGCTGCGCACCAGCGACCCGACCGCGCGCAAGATCTCCCGGGCCATGCAGAAGTACGGCTTGATCGTGGCCGACAACGGCTCGGACATGTACATCTCGGGCACCTTCGACACGCGCTGGAACAACGGCGTCCTCAACCCCGCCTTCTCGACCATCAAGGCCAGCGATTTCGAGGTCATCCAGCGCGGCTGGCGGCCATCCACGCCACCGCCCCCGGCAGCACTCAATGCGGTCAGCGCCAGCCCCAACCCCGTGGCGGGCGGCGCGTCGTCCACCGGCACGGTCACGCTGACCGCGGCAGCACCTGCCGGCGGCGCGCAGGTCGCATTGTCCAGCCCGATTTCGGCATTCGCCGTCCCGGCGAGCGTCACGGTGTCGCAGGGCGCGCAGAGCGCAACCTTCCCGATCACGACATCCTGGGTGCCAACCACGACCATGGGAACGCTCTCGGCTTCGTACAGCGGGGTGACCAGGACGACCACGTTCACGATCAAGCAGAAGTCCGGGCGGCCGGCACAGGGATTACCACCGACAACACCGACCCGGCAGATGCCCGGGCGGCCGGCACAGGGTCCGCCACCGACAACACCGACCCGGCCAACGCGTCCACAGTGACGGCCTGCGCCTTGCACGCATAGCAGCGCGCTGGCAGGCCCGTTGGGTGGGCCCAACAAGCCCGCCCCCTCTCAGCGCCGTCACCAGCGCCACGATCGGCGATGGCCAGGCGACCGGGACGATCCTCAACAACGACTGATGAAGCCGTAACGACACCTGCCCGCTGAATCGACATCGAGCTCAGACCCACAATAAGAATGCGGCAAGGGCAGACTGTCCGCAGGGCCACGTTCCGGCAGTTTGGTGGAGGGTTGCATCATGATCACCTGGGTGATCGCCGCGGCTCTGGCTCTCCCCGCACCCATTCCCGTTTCCGTCCTCGATGCCGGGGCTCCGCGCCGCGGTTGTCAGCAAGAGCCCTTTGGACAAGCGCCGCCTGGATCTGCTGGTCGATTTCCTGATCGATGCGAAAGGCCTGGGCATGGAATACCAGTACGACGCCACGTACACGGTCGAACAAGCCTTCCGCGCCCGCAAGGCCAATTGTCTTTCCTTCACCTTGGTGTTCCTGGCGCTGGCACGCGAAGCCGGGCTGGTCGCGTACGCGCAGGAGATCGAGGAAACGCTGGCGTGGCACCAGAGTGAAAACACCATCTACCGCATCAACCACATCAATGCCGGCATACGAGTCGACGGGCGCCGGTTCACGGTGGACGTGGGCGGGGACGCGGCGATCGCACTGCATCACCCCAGGCCGGTTTCAGATCAGCGCGCGTTGGCGCATTACTACAACAACCGGGCTGCCGAGCTGATGGCGCAGGGCAAAGTGACGGCGGCCATGCCCTACATGCAAACGGCGATCGAACTCGATCCGGTGTATGCCACCACCTGGAGCAATGCGGGTGTCCTGTACCTGCGCAATGGCGACCTGGTAGCGGCGGAACGCGCTTACGCCAGGGCGCTATCCCTGAATCCCTTCCATGCCGGCGCGCTGTCCAACATGGTGGGGTTGTACAAGCGCACCGGGGAGCGCACGCACGAAGCGGATTTCCACCGGCGGTTGGAAAAGGTGCAGCGGAAGGATCCCTTCCATCAGTTCCTGCTGGCGGTGGACTACGAAAAACACGGCGACTACAGGCGCGCCGCAAGCCATTACCAGCGGGCCATCCGGCTCCATGGCACGGAACACCGTTTCCATTTCGGCCTGGCCCGCGCCTATCTGCAATTAGGCGACACCCGTCGCGCCGGCCTGGCACTGGCCCGCGCCCATGCACTCAGCGACGACGGCACGCGTGATCTTTACCAAGCGAAGCTCGATCGCCTGCAGCGGGAGTCGCAATAGCGGCTCGCGGGGATTTCGAAACGTCTGATCGTATTGTGTTTGGCGGCCGATTCTTGCGCGCGACTGTTTTTGTATTGCGATCGCATGCCATCGAGCCTTGAGAGTCCGTAGGGCGGGCTCAAGCCGCCTTACGCAAGTTATCGGTGCCCCAACGCGAAATCGATGCCCGCGCGCACCGCCGCCACCTGCGCGGCGTTGCATTGCTCGGCCGTGGCGCGCGGGCTGTCGGGGTAGAGCTCGGTGGTCGTCTTGTAGAGCGCGTCTGTCATGCCCGCACACAGCCCGAGCTCACGGAACGCGTACTCGATGACGCCCGGCGCGACCACGGGCGAGCCGATGATTTCGCCGTTCTCGTCGGCCGGGGCGATGTGGGTCACCTTCGCAACGGCGGCGATCATCGCCTGCTGGAATTCTGGCTGCGGGTTGGCGCTGTCGTCCACCAGGTAGAAGCCATCGGGAATTGCGCCGGGCTCGTAAGGGTTGCCATCGCGCGCGGCCAGCGCAGGACGGAACTCGGTCTCGTCGGTATCGGTGGTCTCGTGCAGGTCGATGTGCACCAGCACGCGATCGCGCAGCGGCGCGACCAGGCGCATGAGCGCTGCCGACTCCGGCGCCGGGCTGTCGTCGCGGAACGAACGGTTCGGATCGATCGCGTCGGGATTCCAGCGATGCACCCGTTCATAGGCCCATGGACTGACGCATGGCGCGACCAGCAGGTTGGCCCGACCGTCATAGCTCGCTGCATGTTCCTCGACGAACCGCAGCGCGCCGTGCACGCCGCTCGTTTCGTAGCCATGCACGCCGCCTGTCACCAACACGATGGGCAAATCGTCGAGCCAATCGCGGCTTCTGATCGCAAACAGTGGATAGGTGCCGGCGTCATGTTGCAGGCGGCCGTACTCGACCACGTCGAAGCGCGAACGCAGTCGCCCGATGACGCTGAGCACGTCCGCCTCGTAGCTGCGCTTGCGGGTCTGTCTCGATCGCCAGGCAGAGACTTCGGCGGCGCCCCACGGAAGCCCGGGAGTGCCGATTGGATAAGGTGCGTCGATTGTCATGAAGTCGCTCGCCTTGCGGTGGCATCACGGAAAACAAAGACACTACAGCGAGGAATCGTCGGTGGCACCCATGACCGGTGCCGATGCAGGCGTCCGCTGGCTAATCCCACCAACGCTGGGGGACGCGTTGCGCCGGCTCCAGACTTCCAGCAGCAAGCGCGTGATGGCGAAGATCAGCGGACCCAGGATCAGGCCCGACGAACCAAACAGGATCAGCCCGCCAACGATCGAAACAAATGCAATGACGGTGTGCATCTTCAGCCGCCTCCCCACCAGCATCGGGTACAGCAGGTTGTCGATGCCGCCGACGACGATACCGCCCCACAGCGCCAACAGCAGCGCCTTCCCGCCGCTGCCATCCAGCAACAGGAAGATCGCGGCCGGTATCCAGACGATGAAGGCGCCCAGCACCGGCACCACGGCCAGCAGCCCCATCACGATGCCCCAGAGCAGTGGCGCCGGCAGGCCAAGCCACCAGAACATCAATCCACCCAGCGTCCCTTGCACCACTGCCACGGCCAGCGTGCCGTAGACCGTCGCGTGCACCGTGTCGCCCACATCAGCGAACAGCCGGCTCATGTCCGTTTCGGACAACGGCAAGAGCGACCGGAGCAAACGGAGGATCGCGCGCCGGTCGCGCAGGAAATAGAACAGCATGTAGAAGGTCAGCACGACGCCGATCAGCTGCAACACCGATTCGCGGGCCAGCGACGCGGCGGTATTGGTCAGCCACGCGGTCACGTTGTTGACCATGCCGGGCAGGTCGAACTGCCGCTCGATCCAGTGGCCTGCCGGCGCGAGCAGCGGATAGGCCTCGAGGTTGCGCCGCCATTGCCCGGAGTCGACCAGCGCGGTGATCGTTTCCGCGCCGCTGATCGCTTCACTGATGAGACGATCCCCGATGAAGGTCGCTGGCAACACCACGATCACCGCCACAATCAGCACATTGATCGTGGCGGCCACGCTGGGGTACTTCAATTTCGCCTCGAGCCAGCGCTGCGCTGGCGCGAACAGAACGGCCAGCGCCAAGGCCCACGCCAGCGCCGGAAGAAAGGGTGATGCCAACCGGTAACAGAGATAGAGCCCGCCAAGGGTCAGCGCCATCAACACCAGCGCATGCATCTGGCTGCTGGAACCCCAGCCGTTGGCAACGGGGGCGGACGCTGGTGTGGCTTCGGGATCGGTCATGGTTGCACTGACTCGGACGTGGATCGTGAGCGCATTCGCCCATGCATCGTACGGGTTCTAAAAAGTGGGCAGGTTCATTTCTGCACGCGCGGCAGGAGTCACGTCGCGAGACGGCCAAGGTCATTGGACAAATGAAGCTGGCCCTTTTTCTCCCCGTTGTTCGCGGCCGCTGCAGCCCGGTCCTGGCGTTGTTCCGGACGCCTGTACCCGATCACTGACGCCTGGAGGCGTGCCATGGCCGACCAAGTTCGTTTTAGCCGCCGCACCGCGCTGCAAGCCGCCATGGGCGGTCTGGCCTTGTCCGTCACCGCGGCGTTGCCGGCCGCCACGCCCACGCAGACCGCAGGTCCTTTCTTCCCCAAACACGACCAGGCCGACAAGGACCTGGACCTGACCCGTATCGAAGGTCACGCCAAGACCGCACGGGGCGAGGTGATCGTGGTCGAGGGCCGGGTACTCGACGAGCAGGGCCAGCCCGTGGCCGAAGCCCTCGTCGATGTCTGGCAGGCGAACATGCACGGCCGCTACGCGCACGAGGCTGATACCAGTACCGCGCCGCTCGACCCCGACTTCCAGGGTTGGGCGCGCCTGCGCACCGACGCCGACGGGCGCTTCCGCGTGCGCACCATCAAGCCGGGCGCCTATCCGGTACAGGCCAACTGGTCGCGGCCGCCGCATATCCACTTCAAGGTGGCGCGGCGCGGCTTCCATGAACTGACCACGCAGATGTACTTCGCCGGCGATGCACTCAACGACATCGACCGCTTGCTGCTGGCGGTTCCCGAGGCCGATCGTCCGAAGCTGGTGGTGGCCTTCACTGACGGCGTCGAGGGTGCAAAGGCGGGCACGTTCGAGATCGTGTTGCGGCGTGCGTGAGGGAACGCAATCGGTGGGCCAGGACCCACCCTACGACGATGCGTGAGTGTGTAGGGCGGCCTCAAGCCCGCCTTGTGCGGGTTGACGATAGAGGATGGCTATCGCTCCAATCCAAACATTCGACTGTCTCCATGGTCCGCCGCGGTTTAAGTTGTAGAGGTCGACAACCTTGCAGCTGCTGCCGATGGAGCGCGCTGAGCCGCGTGCCTGAGGTCTGACACCTTGGTCTATTGCCGGGTCACCGATTGGACACTCAAGCGTATGGCCCACCGCCATGCGTACCATCGCATTGACACGTGCAGGGCCCCACCCCTCACGCCCAACGCCTACCGTTGAAGGAGAGCAGCAGCATGAATGCCGAATCGCAGTGCCCCGTCGCGCACAAGTCGAAGCAGACCCGCACCAATGCACATTGGTGGCCCGACCAGGTCAACCTCGGCATGCTGCATCCGCATTCCGAGCTCTCCGATCCGATGGTCGAGGACTTCGACTACACCGCCGAGTTCCAGAATGTCGACCTCGATGCGGTGGTCGCCGACCTGCACGCGCTGATGACCGATTCGCAGGACTGGTGGCCGGCCGATTGGGGCCATTACGGTCCCTTCTTCATCCGCATGGCGTGGCACGCCGCCGGCACGTATCGCATCTTCGATGGTCGCGGCGGCGCGCGCTCCGGCGAGCAGCGCTTCGCGCCGCTCAACAGCTGGCCCGACAACGGCAACCTCGACAAGGCGCGCCGGCTGCTGTGGCCCGTCAAACAGAAATACGGCCGCAAGCTGTCGTGGGCCGACCTCATGATCCTCGCCGGCAACGTTGCACTGGAGTCGATGGGCTTCAAGACGTTCGGCTTCGGCGGCGGCCGCGAAGACATCTGGGAGCCGCAGCCGATCGACTGGGGCCCGGAGTCGACGTGGCTCGGCGACGAGCGCTACAGCGGCGAGCGCGAGCTGGCACGACCGCTGGCCGCGGTGCAGATGGGACTGATCTACGTTAACCCGGAAGGCCCGAACGGCAACCCCGACCCTGTCGGGTCGGCGCGCGACATCCGCGATACCTTCGCGCGCATGGCGATGGACGACGAGGAGACCGTCGCGCTGGTCGCCGGCGGCCACACCTTCGGCAAGTGCCACGGCGCAGGCGAAACGCACCACGTCAGCGCCGAACCGGAAGGTTCCAACATCGAGGAGCTCGGCTTTGGCTGGAAGAGCACCTTCGAAAGCGGCATCGGCGCGCACGCGATCACCAGCGGCCTGGAAGGCGCATGGACGCCGAACCCGATCCAGTGGGACAACGGCTACTTCGAAACGCTGTTCGGCCACGAGTGGGAGTTGACCAAAAGCCCCGCCGGCGCCAACCAGTGGAAGCCGAAGGACGGCGCCGCTGCCGACGCCGTGCCAGACGCGCACATCCCCGGCAAGCGCAACGCGCCGATGATGACCACCGCCGACATCGCCATGCGCGCCGACCCGATCTACGAAAAGATCTCGCGCCGCTTCATGGAGAACCCGCAGGCATTCGCCGACGCGTTCGCGCGCGCGTGGTTCAAGCTCACGCACCGCGATATGGGACCGAAGGTTCGCTATCTCGGCCCGCTGGTGCCGAAGGAAGACCTGATCTGGCAGGACCCGATCCCCGCGGTCGACCATGCGCTCGTCAACGACGCGGACATCGCCGCGCTCAAGGCGAAGCTGCTCGACTCCGGCCTCGCAACCCGGCAGCTGGTCAAGACCGCGTGGGCCTCGGCCTCCACGTTCCGCGGCAGCGACATGCGCGGCGGCGCCAACGGCGCGCGCCTCCGCCTCGCGCCGCAGAAGGAATGGGAAGCCAACGATCCGGCCGAGCTCGCGCAGGTGCTGGCGCAGCTCGAGGCCATCCAGAAAGACTTCAACGGTGCGCAGTCGGGCGGCAGGAAGGTTTCGCTCGCCGACCTGATCGTGCTGGGCGGTTGCGCGGCGGTGGAAGCGGCAGCCCGCCAAGCCGGTCATGACGTCACCGTGCCATTCACGCCGGGCCGCATGGACGCGTCGCTGGAGCAAACCGACGTCGACTCCTTTCTCGTCCTGGAGCCTGCCGCCGACGCGTTCCGCAACTACGTCCACGCAGGCGGCGAAGACACCACGGTCGCCGCGCTCGTGGACCGGGCCAGCCTGCTCACGCTGACCGCGCCCGAGATGGCGGTGCTCATCGGCGGCCTGCGCGCGCTAGACGCCAACACGGGACACACGCCGCACGGCGTATTCACCAAGCGCCCAGGCACGCTGTCGCCGGACTTCTTCGTCAACCTGCTCGACATGCGCACCGCATGGAAGCGCTCCGAATCGACACCGGGCTTGTTCGAAGGACGCGACCGCAAGACCGACGAGCTCCGGTGGACGGCGACGATCGCCGACCTCGTCTTCGGCTCCAATGCGCAGTTGCGTGCACTATCCGAGGTGTATGCGGCCAGCGACGGCGAGCCGTACTTCGTGCAGGACTTCATCGCTGCGTGGAGCAAGGTGATGGAGCTGGATCGCTTTGATCTGGTGTACCGGAAGGCGGCCTAAAGCTCACCACATGGGCGGGCGCAAGCCCGCCTTTCGCGGTTAAGTGAGATCATGCGCTCGCATTCGATGCCTGCCAGACCATGTCCGCCTCCCCTGCACGCCATGCCGACGATCCTGCAAGCCGCATCCTTGCCACGCTGGAAAAGGATGGCGTGCACGCTGCACTTCGCCTGCTGAACGAGCGCGCGCCGCACCGCTTCACCGGTATCTATCGCTACGACGGCGACATGTTGCGCAACGTCATCCTGTTTGACGTGCACGACCCGCATCTGCGGCGTGGCGGTGACATCCCCATGCAGCACTCGTACTGCGCGCTGTTGCAGGACAGCGATGCTCGAACACTCGAGTTCGATGATCCGCGCAGCCATCCGCCATCGGTGGCGCGCTCGCACCTCACGCCGGTCGTGTCCTATTGCGGCGTGGTGCTGGTCGATGCTGCAGGCCAGCCGTTCGGCTCGCTATGCCATTACGATCTCAATCCCTGCCAGCCACGCACCAGCGACCTGGCCATGCTGCGATCACTCGCGCCGCAGTTCGCGTCGGCCGCGATTGCGATGGAAATGGCAGAAATCGGGGGTAGCCCAGTTTAATTTTCCGGGACCCCTTGACGTCATATTTACGCGCCGCCAATGGCCATGCAACGCACCATCGCGCAGATGCTCGATTCGATACTCGCAAGCCGAATAAAGGGCCAAGTTGATTTATCGAAAGCCTGATAAATGAACCTCACTTTTTTTGCGGCGATGGAAGGGGGTCAGATACGTTGCGACGGTCAGCCCGTCCGGCCGGCACCGATCAACATGCAGTCGAGACGTTCGTCCGACGCATGCATGCGGCAGCTTCCGGGGCGGCGACACTTCAACGGTATTCGGGATTGGGATGGTCGAAGCGGCAACCCGCATCCCAGGCGGTGCGTTGGTTGCCGTGCGCAGGGATGCCACCGGCGTCCTTGAGCAAACGCGCCAGGTGCATCAGGTTCCACGCCATGAACGTGGTGTTGCGCTGGGTGAAGTCGTTGTCGTAACCGATGCCGTCGTCGCCGTACGAGGGGCCCGGCCCGGCTTCACCGATCCAGCCGGTGTCGGCCTGCGGCGGGATCGTGTAGCCGATGTGCTGCAGCGCGTACAGCAGGCTCATCGAGCAGTGCTTGAGGCCATCCTCGTTGCCTGTCACCAGCGCGCCACCCACGCGGCCGTAATACACGTACTGGCCGGCGTCGTTGGTCTTGCCGGATTCGGCGTACAGCCGCTCGATCACCCGTCGGCACACCGAACTTTCCTCGCCGAGCCAGATCGGCGTGCACAGCACCAGGATGTCGGCGCCCATCACCTGCTTGCACAGCTGCGGCCAGTCGTCGCGATCGAAACCATGCTCGGTCATGTCGGGCTGCACGCCGGGCGCGAGGTCGAGGTCGACCGGACGCACCATGTCGACATGCACCTGGTTGGCGCGCATGACTTCGGCGGCGACATGGATCAGGCGTTCGGTGTGCGAGGGTTCGCTGTGCTTGCCCTCGCCGCTGCGCTTGAGCGTGCAGTTGAGGAACAGAGCGCGCAGGTCGTCGTAGCGCGCCGGCGGCCGTGGCGGCGATGGCGATCCAGAGGCCGATGGTGCCTTGCCCGTCATGGCCACTGCACCATCACCGCGGTTCCAGCATGCGCAAGCCGAACCAGTCGCGCGGGTCGTTCCAGCCATCGACCACTTTGAGGTCGGCGCTGGCCACCAGCTGCTCGAAGCCGGCATCGGTGTACTTGTGACTGTATTCCACCAGCATCGCCTCGGCGGCGGCGAAGTGGAAACGCTGGCCGGCGACGGTGACCTCCTGCGCGCGCTGGCTCACCAGGAACGTCTCGATGCGGCCACGCTCGCGCGCAAACACCGCACGGTGGCGGAAGCCGTCGAGATCGAAGTCACTGCCGATCTCGCGGTTGAGTCGTGCCAGCAGGTTGAGGGTGAACTGCGCTGTGACGCCCGCGTTGTCGTTGTATGCGGCCTCCAGCGTGGCGGTGTCCTTGTCCAGGTCGATGCCGATCAACGCCTGGCCGCGCCGGCCCATCGTCGCGTGCATCGCGCGCAGCAGCACGACCGATTCGTGGTGGGTGAAATTGCCCAAGGTCGAGCCGGGGAAGAACATCTGGATATGGCGCGGTTCGCGCGCGGGTTCCGGCAGTTCGACCGGCCGGGTGAAGTCGGCGCACACCGGCAGCATCTCGATCTTCGGGAACAATTGCGCCAGTCGCGCGGTGCTGGCGAGCACGGTGCTGCGCGAGATCTCGATCGGAGTGTAGGCGACCGGATCGTGCAGGCATTCCAGCAATTGCTCGGTCTTGCGGCCGCTGCCGCTGCCGTATTCGACCACGTGCGCCTGCGGGCCGATCGCGTAGGCGATGTCGGCCATGCGCGACTCCAGCAACGCCATCTCGACGCGGGTCAGGTAGTACTCGGGCTGGCGGGTGATCGTCTCGAACAGCTGCGACCCACGTTCGTCGTAGAAATACTTCGACGGCAGCTGCTTGGGTGACATCGCCAGTCCGGCGAGCGCGTCCCGGGTGATGTCGCCCGGGGTCGGGCGCAGGTCGGTGAGCGAGGCTTCGGTGCGGGCGAGGACAGCGTTCATGGCAGGTCCTTGGCGAGCCGCAGGCCGGAGAACTGCCAACGATCGCGGGGATAGAAAAAATTGCGGTAGCTGGCGCGGATGTGGTCGCGCGGAGTGACGCAGCTGCCGCCGCGCAGGATCCACTGGCCGCACATGAACTTGCCGTTGTATTCGCCCAGCGCGCCGGGCAACGTGCGGAAACCGGGGTAAGGCGTGTACGCGGTGGAGGTCCATTCCCAGATGTCGCCGAACAGTTGTTGCAGTCCGACCTGCTGCCGGCCGGCGCGCTGCAGACCGGTGTGTCCGCTGCGCGACGGCTGCGGGTGCAGGGCGTCGTCTTCGACGAAATGACCGGTGATCGCTTGTGTCGCCGCGGCCGCTTCCCACTCGGCCTCGGTCGGCAGACGCGCACCGGCCCAGCGCGCGAACGCGTCGGCTTCGAAGTAGCTCAGGTGGCACACCGGCGCGTGCGGGTCGATCTCGCGCAGGCCGCCGAGGGTAAACACGCGTTGCAGGTCTTCGTCCCAGTACAGTGGACGCGACCAGGGTTCGCTGTTGACCTTCGCCCAACCCTCGCTCATCCACAGCGCCGGGTTGCTGTAGCCGCCGTCGTCGATGAAGGCGCGGTAGTCGGCGTTGCTGACCGGCCGCTGCGCGAGCGCATGTGCGTGCACCAGTACGCGGTGGCGCGGGGATTCGCTGTCGAAGGCGAACGAATCTGACGATCCCGGCCATGCCGGCGCGCCGATCTCGACGATGCGCTCGTTCTGGGTGATCCATTGCAGGCCGCGCTGATCCCGATAAGTGTCGTCGCTGCGATGTTCGAACAGATCGTCGCGGTACGCCGGCTTGAGCGGGTTGCACGCGAACGCATGCTTGATGTCGGTGAGCAGCAGCTCCTGGTGCTGTTGCTCGTGATGGGTTCCGAGCAAGAGGGTATCCAGCGCGGTGTCGTCAAAGTCGCCGGCTTGGAAACCCTCGGCCATGCGTGCATCGATGGTGTCGCGGTAGTCCAGCACCTCGGCCAGCGTTGGCCGCGACAGCAGTCCGCGGTGCGGGCGCGCGTGCATCGGCCCGGCACTCTGGTAGTAACTGTTGAACAAGTAATCCCAGTCTGGATTGACCGCGCGATAACCGGCATCGCATCCGAGCACGAAGCGTTCGAAGAACCATGTGGTGTGCGCGAGGTGCCATTTCGCCGGACTGGTGTCATCCATGCTCTGCACCATCGCATCATCGGGCGACAGCGGCGCGGCCAGCGCAAGGCTGCGCGCACGCACTTGCTGGTAGCGCAAGCCCAGCGCCACCGGGGAGTGCGGTGCATCGGCGCGGAGCGGTGCGGGAATCGACGTGGCGGGCGTCAACGACATCGTTGCAGGATACCGACGCACGACGATGGCTAGGTGACGACGAGGTGACGCGTGCGCTCTACAGGGCACTGCATGCGTTGCGTCTGGCGATCGAGATCAAACGCAACTCTCCCCAGCCCTTCCTGACAAGAGGCGAGCCAAGAGCGCAAACGTGGGATTTCCGTTTCTGTTTGACGTCACCGCTCGCTTTGGCAAAGAGGGGTCGGGGCAGATTTGCTCTTCCCCCGCATGCAGCACTCCGGCGCGCCATCACTTCTGCCGCGGCGAATGCAACTCCGCTCCGGCTTCGTCGATGCCGCCACGCAATTGCGCGACCCGCTCGACCAGCGCACGCGCCGCGTTGCGGGTTTCCTCGACCACCGCTTCATCGTCGTCCAGCGCCACATGGCTGGTCGCGTACGGCGCGTAGTAACCGATATAGCGGTCGAGTTGCGACGGCGCACCGGCGTCGACCAGGCCCATGCCGCGCAACCAGTCCGCCAATGCGTGGCGCAGTGACTGCACGCCTTCGCTGTCGCCGTGCACGACCAGTCCGAACGCGCGGCCGGCCAAGTGTTGCGGGTAGTTCCAGTCGTCGAGTTCGATGCGCTTGGCGCGTGTCGGATCCTTGCCGTGGGTCGTGGTCGGATCGGGGTTTCCGCCGTCTGCGCAGACCAGCCGGTCCATCATCAGCTTGAGCACCGATGGCGCCTGGTTCCAGTGCACCGGCGTCACGATCATCACCCCGTGCGCGGCGGTCCAGCGCTCGTATATTTCTCCCATCCAGTCCGGCGCCTGGCCGAGGCTGTGGTTCGGGTAACACGAACACGGCCAGTGGCAAAGCGGCATCGCGGTCGACACGCAACCCTTGCACGGATGGATCGTGCGGCCGTATTCGGAGGTCAGGCGGTTGAGTTCGAGTACATCGCATTCGACGCCGCTGCCGGTGATGACGGCACGCACGGTTTCGACCAGGCGGTAACTCTTGGACATCTCGCCTGGGCAGGTGTGCTCGCTGCGCGGCGAAGCGCAGACCAGCAAGATGCGCGACGGCGTGGCGGGATCGCGTTGGCGGCGTTCGGCCTGCTCCAACGCGTCGTGGGTGGCGCGCCACTCGTCGGACAGGTCGTAGTCCGGATCGGCGAAGCCTGTGCCGGCCGGATGCGTGTGCGGGGACTTCCGGCCTTCGTCGTAGGCATCCCAGGCGACCGCGGCGAGACGGGCGATCTCAGTTTCCAGCGGCGCGAACGCGGGGTCGTGGAAACGCAGGCGAAAGCGTGCGTCAAACTCGGCGCGGGTCAGCCTGGGATCGGGTTGACCGGTGCGCGGTTGAAGCTGCGCCCGGGTCGGATCGCTCTTCGCCATGGTGGCCTCCGCTGCGGAGGCCATAGTGAAGCGGAGCGACTGTGAAGGATGCGTACGCGGGTCGTGATCAACTTCTGCCATGGAAGCGCAGGAACTCGGTGCGGGTGCGTGCGTCCGGTTATTGGGCCCTATGCCCGTGATATTTTCCTTCTCGAACAGAAAACCCTTCCATGTGCCCAGACCTCGATCGCACCATTTGCGAACGCTATCCATCCATCTTCGCCGAACGAAATCAGCCGGGGAGCGGCTTTGCGATGCGCCGGATATCCGCACGGTAGGAAGTTCCCTTGGGTAATTGCGCCCGAAGCGGATTACTCCGCCGACGTTGGCGCGGCCAGTCCCTTGCTGTAGATCCCGGACCGGTCAAAACAACAGGCACGGCGTTTGCCGGACGCGAGCATGTCGCAGGCAGTGTTGATGCGCCGCTCGCGAGTCTCCGCCTTCTTCCCGGAAGTAATCCAGTGGATCCAGTCCCTGCGCGCGACGGGCGAGAGGCTGGACCACTGCGTCTGTGCGGCGGGGGCGGCGGCGAGCGCTTTTCGCAGATCGACGGGAACACGGGGCTCCGGTTCCACCGCCACCGGTGTGATCTCAAGCGCGACGGTGTCGCCCACGACGACGCCGGCAGCTTCCCGCAGCGCCCTGCCCACCTTCAACCAATGGCTGCCATGGCCATCGGGTTCGAGCGTGGCCTGGAAACGATGGCCATCGATCGTGCCGTCCACTGTCGTCATGCTCCGCGTCGGCAGCTTTGCGCTGGCGTCTGCCGGCAGCACGAGGAAGGTCCACGCGGCACCCTTCGGATTCTCGGGCCGCAGCAGCTTCGCCTTGAAGCGAATGTTGGTAGTGGTCTTGGCCATGGCGGCAACGTATCAGAAAAATAAAAGAGGTCGGAGCACGAAACAATATGGCTGGTCTGTCGATTCCCGCGCCCGTGATTCGTCGCTTGGGCAAGGGCACGCAATCAGCGGCTTGAAATCCGAACCCTCAGGAGATTTGTCATGAGTAAGACGATCAACAAGAACACGCTCTGCCTCTGGTACGACGGCACGGCGCTTGATGCCGCGACGTTCTATGCCGCGACCTTCCGGGACAGTACGGTGGGTGCGGTCCATTGCGCGCCAAGCGACTTTCCTTCGGGCAAGCAGGGTGATGTCCTGACGGTCGAATTCACCGTGCTGGGAATCCCGTGCCTCGGCCTCAACGGCGGGCCGCAGTTCAAGCACAGCGAGGCCTTCTCGTTCCAGGTCGCGACCGACGACCAAGCGGAAACCGACCGCCTTTGGAACGCGATCGTCGACAACGGTGGAGAAGAAAGCGCATGCGGCTGGTGCAAGGACAAGTGGGGCCTGTCGTGGCAGATC
>JAJAYW010000074.1 GCA_026786005.1 Lysobacter sp.
CGGCGGGTCAAGACCCGCCCTACAGGAATGCATCAGCCGCGCGGATACAGCGGTGGCAGCGGTTCGTCCGCAACCGCGACGGTCTTGCGCCAGCGTGGCCCCTGCTTGAACGCATCGCGCAATGCGTTGCGCGCCGCAACGCCATCGCCGTCACCCCATTGCGCGCGGAGCAAGGTCTGCACGGCATCGCGTTGCGCAGCGTCGTCGAGACGCTCGATCACGGCATCCAGATCCCCAGCCGGAGGCGTCGCCATCGCACGCAATACATCACCGACATCGTCGAGATCGCCGGTATCTAGTGCGCGCTTGAGGTCTGCGAACGACTTTCGTGGTGGCGTCTCCGGATGGACTGGCGACGTCATTGCAGCCACATGTGCCGTCGGACGACGATGCAATCCCCACGTCAACGTGGCCAGCCACAGCAAGGCGAAGATCACCGTCGCCAATGCCCACGGGCCCACCGCATCCTGGATCCCCGGAATGCGGATCCAGCGCTGCGGCGACTCCGCCGGTTGCGCCGGTGCATCCGCAACCGCAGGCGCTGAAAATCCGCCGACGCCAGGCGCGACCTGCAGGTTCAATTCGGGCAGCGATGCGCTGCGCGTCGCATCGGCACGCACATCCCACCAGTCGAGCTTCGGGCCTGCCAATCGCAGCACCCCCGCGCGTGCGGGGACGATCGAAAAACGCCGCGTGACTTTTACCTGCGGGCGGCCGTTGGCGAACGACTCGTCGTTTTGCGCGGGCTCGGCAAATACTTGCGCGCCGTCCGCGCCGGCCAGTTGCAGCTCCGGCATCTGCGCGGCGGTGGCGCCATCCGCGGTGGCTTCGACCACCACCGTGACCGCCTCGCCCGCGCGTGCATTCTGCGGCGTGGCGACGTAGCGCAATTGCAGATCGCGCAGCGGCAGCCACGGTTGCGGCGCATTCGTCGGCGCACTGCGTACGTTGAGGACGCGCGGCGCACCGCGTGCCTGCAGGGCGCGCCTGCCATCGCCAAAGATCTCGTCGAAGAACCCGCCCGCGCCCTGGCCCTGGAAACGCGCGCCGGGAATGGTCAAGGTTCCACTACGCTCGGGCACCATCAGGTAACGCCGTTCAACGACGTTGTAGCGGCGCCCGCCGATCTCGCGGGTGAATTGCAGGTCATCGCCGACTTTCTGCAGCGAAGCGCCTTCGGGTTGATCCAGATCGAGTTCGCCGGAAATCAATGGCACCGCATAAAACAATCGCAGCACCACGCCGACCGCCTGCTGCACGTACGGATCCTGGTCGTCGGCTTCGGTTTCGATGAAGACCATCTGCCCCGCGCGATTGGGCATGGAGGCTGCCGATGGCGTCACGGTCAGGCTCAGTGGCTGCGTCATTTCGCCACCCACTGACAACGCGGGAATGCCGACGACGCCATCGCGGCGCGGCTGCAGTGCGACCGCAAACAGCGTGCGCGCACTGCTGCGCCCGTTGATGGTCTGCACTTGGCGGCTGCTGGTGTTGCCGCTGACGATGAAGTCGCGTTGCAACGCCGAATAGTCGGGCGCAGCGCCGAACTGGTCGGTTTCGATGTTGAGTGTCGCGGTCTCGCCCATCGCGATGCGATCGCGGTCGAGCCAGGCGCGTGTTTGCGCCTGCGCGACGCCGCATAGCATCAGCAGCGTCAGCACAGACGTCATCAACGACATTACGAACTTCCGCGGCATCAGCAAACCCATGAACTTTGAAAAGTCGAATCGTCGTCCCCGCGAAGGCGGGAGGAGCTTTTCAACAGCGCAAGCTGGTCATCCAGCGACTTGAGGGCTCTTAAAATCAAAGTCGCTGGGTTCCCGCCTTCGCGGGAATGACGACTGAAGCAGAACGGGATTACATACATGGCCATCACTCCTCTCCCTGCATCAGCCGCCGCTCGTATTCCAGCGCGAACTTGCGACGCAACAATCCACCCGGATCATCCGGCACCCGCTTCAACCACGCTTCGACCATCTGCCGCTGTTCGCGTTCTGCGGCGCTTTCGGCGCGATCGGGTTTGCCTTCCACGTCGCGGCCCTGATCCGTTTGTTTGCCGCCACGTTCCAGCGCGCGCTGCATGGATTGGCGCTGGGCGGCGTCGGCATTGCGTTGCGCTTGGCCATCCTCCGGTTTGACGGCCGCATTCTGCGGCTTGGTCTCACGCGGATTGTCATTGCCGTCTTGCGGACTGCCTTGCGGAGGTTTCTGTTGCGTCTGCTCGCTGTCCTGCTGTCCCGGCTTGTCTTGCGATGGCGACGGCTGTCCGCCTGGTTGTTGCTGACCGTTCTGCTGTTGGTCCTGACGGCCACGGTTGTCATGCTTTGGCCCCTTCGGTGGTTTGCGTTTCATGGCCGCCTCAACCGCACGCTTGTTGGCAATCGCATCCTGCATGCCCGGCTGTTTCCCCAGAGCGGCATCGTAGGCGGCGATCGCTTCTTCATAGCGTCCCGCTTTGGCCAGGGCATTGCCCCGGTTGTAATGCGCGTCGGGTTTGTCGATCCCGGTGAACGATTTTTCAGCGCTGACGAAATCGCCTTTGCGATACGCCTGCGTGCCCTGTTGCATGCGCGCGTGTTGTTGCTGATCCGGACGCTGCCACAGGTTTGTCTGTTGTGCATGCGCGGGCGCCATCGGCAACACCACCAACAGCAATAACGAAGCCGCCACCGCACTACCACCACGGCGGAATGCGAACAACGCCAGCAGCATCAGCGGCAGCAGCAACCAATAGCCTTCGTCCTGCCATGTCTTGCCTTTCTCGCCGCGCGCGGCGGCCGCGTCGGTGTGTTGTGGATCGAGGATGCCGAGCGCGGCCAGATCACTGTTGTTCGCCGTCAGTGCCGCGTATGCGCCGCCACCAGCCGCGGCCAGCGCCTGCAACGAGGATGCTTCCAGCCGCGCCTGCGCGATCGACCCATCCGGCTTGCGATAGGCCGCACCCGCCGCGGTGCCGAGTCCAAGCGCGGACACGCGATAGCCCGCGCCGGATGCCTTGGTCGCCGCACTGCGCGCGTCCGCATCGGCGTGGTCGCTCAACACCAGGATATCGCCGTGATCGAAGCCCGCCTGCCGCAACAGCATCGTGGAAATTTCGATGGCGCGATCGGCGCGGCTGCCGTCCACCGGCATCACGTCCGGCGCCAGCGCATCGAGGAACAAGGCGACATTGGCCACATCATCGGTCAGTGGCGCAACGGTGAACGCATCGCCCGCGAATGCGACCAAGCCGACTTGTCCGCCGGCACGCTCGCGCAGCAGTGTCGTGATCTTGGCGCGGGCCTGCAGCAGGCGTGATGGCGGCAGGTCGGGCGTAGTGATCGCGCTCGACAGGTCCAGCGCGATCACCAGCGGCGCCTCGGTCTGCCACAACGGCTGCTCGGTGAGCCGCCATGCCGGTCCCGCCAGCGCGAGGATCGCCACGGCCAGCGCCAGCAGGCTTGCCCACAATCCTGTCCACGCACCGCGACTCGAGACGCCTTGCAGGAGATGCGGCAACAGATGCGGATCGACCACGTCGCGCCAGACGCTTTCGCGCTTGCGCCGCACGCGCCACCACAGGGCCAACAGCGGCAGCGCCAGCAACGCCCACAGCCAAAGCGGGCGCAGGAAATGCAACGTGGTCAGCCCTTCGATCACGTCAGTCTCCGCATTGGCGCAGCAAAGGCGAGCAATCCAAAGGCGAGCGCCGCGCCGAGCGGCCACGGGTAGCTTTCGATGCGCGGCCGGATCTGTTCGCCGGGACGCTGGATCGGTTCCAGTCGATCGATTTCGGCATAGATGCCAGCCAGCGATTCGGTATCGCGCGCACGGAAGAAACGGCCGCCGGTGTCGTTTGCAATCGCCTGCAGCGTGGTTTCATCGATGTCGTCCTGCGCACCGGGCATCGGCAAGCGGAAACCGAACACCGACACCCCGCCGCCTTCGCCGCCGAAGGCGATGGTATGCACGCGCACGCGCTCACTCTTCGCCAGTTCCGCCGCCTTGCGTGGATCGAGCACGCCGGCGGTGTTGACACCATCGGTCAACAGGATCAACACGCGCTGGTCCGCCGGTTGCGTGCGCAGGCGTTTCACCGCCAGGCCGATCGCATCGCCGATGGCGGTTTCGCGGCCGGCCAGGCCAATCACGCTATCGGCCAGTTGCTCGCGGACCGTATCGCGATCGAGTGTGAGCGGCGTCAGCGTGTACGCGCGTTGCCCAAACACCAGCAGTCCGACCCGATCACCGGCGCGGCGATCGAGGAAGTCAGCGATTACGGCCTTGGCCGCGGTCAAGCGATCGACGATGTTGCCGCCGAGCTGCATGTCTTCCTCAGCCATGCTGCCCGACAGGTCGACGGCGAGCATCAGGTCGCGGCCGGCTTGCGGCGGCGCGACCGGCGCGCCAAGTTGTTGCGGACGCGCCGCGGCCACGCATAACAAGATCCATGCAATCCACAACAGCCATCCGGCCCCGGATCCGCGTGCGCTGCCGCCCGTGCCTGCGATGGCATCGAGTCGATTGCCATACGGCACCTTCAATGCCGCCGATGCGCTCTTGCGTGCCGGTAACAGCCTGCGCGCCAGCCAAGGCAGCGGCAACGCGAACAACAGCCACGGCCATGCAAAGTCGGCGAACAATGCTTGCAGTTCGACAGGCAAGGTCATGGCTGGGTCGCCATCAATTCGCCGCCATCAACTGGAGATAGCGACTGCGCGCCAATGGCTTGAGTGCATCGGCCTGGGCACTGTCGAGATCGCGTTGGAAACCGCCTTCCAGCAACACGCGCCCGTCGCCTTGCGAGAATGGCGTGCGTGTCGCATCGCCATCGAGGAAGCGCAACCAGTCGTCTCCCTGCAGCAGGTCAGCGTGCGCATTGCGCCGACGCGCGGCGCGCCGCAGCAGTTCCGACATCGCGGCCACTTGCGCGGCAGGCGATGGCGACATCATCAGGGCTTGATCGAACAGTGCGACGATCTCGCGCTGCCGCTTGCGCCGTCGTGCGGCGAACCAGGTTGCGACGGCGACGACCAGCACGATCAACGCGAAAACCGCCCACCAACCCGGCGCGGGCGGCCACCAGGGCGGTGACACAGGCTGATGGATATCGCGCAGCACCAATGCGTCGGGCGACATGTCAGGCGACCTTTGGTTGCGCGCGACCGAGCAGCGGCAACCACGCTTCGCTTGCTGCTGCCGATGACAAGTCATACACGCGTACGCCGCGCGATGGCAGCGTGTCGAGCGCTGTCTCGATCGGCGCAACGAATTGTTTTCGCCAGCGCTGACGTTGTGAGGCATTGCCCAGATCCAGCTCGACACGATGGTCGCCGCTGGCGAAGGGCAGCACGCCTTTCGGAGGATGGCGCTCCAGCGGATCGGTCAACAGCAGCACGAACACTTCATGGTGCAACGCCAGCGCCGGCCAGCGTGATTCGGCAATCGAGGGAATGCTGCTGGGATCGGCAAGGATCACCAGGCGCGAGCCGGGACGCAACAGGCGTGCCGCGTGATCGAGTGCGACCACGAGCCCGGCATCGTCTTCAGGCGGCCGTGTGTACCAGCGCACCAGCGCATCGAGCACGCGCAGTGCGCCGCGCGGCCCGCCAGCGGGGGGAACAGGTGGCTCCCTGGCGCTGCCGCGCAACGCCGCCACGCGATCGCCATCGCGAATCGCGGCCCAGGCAGCGACGGCGCCGGCACGCGCGGCCTGCACCGACTTGAAACGCACGCGAGTGCCGAAGTACAGCGGCCTGGCGGTGTCGGCGACGATCAGTGTCAGGCGTTCACGCTCGGCCTGAAATAGTTTGGTGTGCGGTTTTCCGCTGCGCGCGGTCAGTCGCCAGTCGATGTGGCGTGCGTCATCCCCGATCGCATACTCGCGCGACTCGGCGTACTCCATGCCGCGCCCACGCATCGGCGACAGCGCGTGTCCGCTGACGCCATGCCGGCCGAGCTTGGGCGACCGCCGGCCTTGCGCTGCGCCGCGAAGCGCGACGAGTTCGGCCAGGGTGGGCACGATGCCGTCATCGCTCATGCGAAAGACCCTGGTGCGAGGACTGTCAACGCAGCGCGTGGCGCGAGCCTGCAATAAGGCCGTTCGTCAAAAACTGGGGCGGTTGTCGGCAAAGGACGCAAAGCTCGCGAAGAAAAAAAGTCGATCGAAAGCATTCCTCCGCGTCTTTCGCGTCCCTTGCGGACTATGGCTTTGGTGTTCATGGCGATCGCTCAGGGCAGCGGAACCTTGTCCAGCAACGCAGCCACCAGCCGCTCGCCATCCCAGCCCTCGGCCGTGGCTTCGTAGCTGGGCAGGACGCGATGGCGCAACACATCGGGGGCGATTGCACGCACGTCGTCAGGCGTGACGAAATCGCGTCCCGCCAGCCATGCGCGTGCGCGCGCACACCGCTCCAGTGCGATCGAGCCGCGGGGGCTCGCACCCCAGGCAATCCGACGGGCGAGATCGGCGTCGTAACGCTTGGCATCGCGCGAGGCGAGCACCAGTTCAATCAGATAGCGTTCCAGCTGCGGCGCGACATGCAAATCGAGCACTGCGGCGCGTGCCGCGAAGACATCCTCGATGGGCATCTTGGTGATCGTGGCAGCCGTGATCTGCAGGTTTTCGCGCGCACGTTCGCGCGCCAGCCGCAGGATTTCCGTTTCTGCCGATGCATCGGGATAGCCGATCCGCACGTACATCAGGAAGCGGTCGAGCTGCGCTTCGGGCAGCGGGAATGTGCCTTCCTGCTCGATCGGATTTTGCGTCGCCATCACCAGGAACAGGGCCGGCAACGGATAGGTCTGCCGGCCGACAGTGACTTGCCGCTCGCCCATTGCTTCAAGCAGCGCCGATTGCACCTTCGCCGGCGCACGATTGATTTCATCGGCCAGCAACACCGAATGGAAAATCGGCCCTGGCTGGAATTCAAAACGCCCGTCCTGTGGCCGCCAGACTTCGGTGCCGGTCAGGTCAGCCGGCAACAGGTCGGGCGTGAACTGGACGCGGGCAAAATCAGCATCCAGGCGGGCCGCAAGCGCGCGGATCGCGGTGGTCTTGGCCAGACCCGGCGCGCCCTCGACCAGCAGGTGGCCGTCGGCCAACAGCGCGATCAGCAGCCGTTCGACCAGTGCGGCCTGGCCCACGATCGTTTCTGAAAGTGATTCGCGCAAGGCGCGAAAGGCATCGTGCAGGCGCGGTACGTCGTCGCTGCGGCTGTCCATCGGTAGGGTGCGATCCAGCAGGGTGTCGGACGAAGTTTGACCGATCCTTGTCGCAATGGTTCGACGGGAAGCGCGGGGCGTTCAGCCATCTGGCCGGCCCCCGAGCCGACAAAAAACAACGGAGCCATGAGGCTCCGTTGGAGATGAAGCTGAAAGCAAGGCTCAGTTGCGTTGCGCGACCGGCAGGACCTTGGGCGTGACGAAGATCAGCAATTCCGCCTTTTCTTTCGTGCGACCTTTCCGCTTGAACAGATTGCCGATGACCGGCAGATCCGCAAGGAACGGGACCTTGGACAGATCGCTGCGATCGCGGAACTCGTAGACGCCGCCGATCACCACGGTTTGTCCATCATCGATCAGCACCGCAGTGTTGACCTCGCGCTTGTTGATCCGCGGCACCTGGCCGACGCCGGTATCGACGAAGCCGATGACCTCGTCCTTCTTGACGTTCATCGCCAGGAAGACGCGACCGTCGTTGGTGATGGTTGGCGTGACTTTCAGTTCCAGCAACACGTCCTTGAACTGGACCTGTGGCACCTGCACGCCACCGCCGGCGCCCGCGCCGGTCAGTGTCAGGTAACCGACTTCCTCGCCTTGACGGATCACCGCTTCCTTCTGGTTGCTGGTGACGATGCGGGGATTGGAGATCACTTCGCCGCGGCCTTCGGTCTGCAATGCGGACAGTTCGATGTCAAGGGCATAACCGGCGTTCAAGATTGAGAGCGCCAAGGAACCAGCGCCTGCCAGCGTGGATGGCAGATTGACGTTCAGGCCGCTGGTAATGGTCGATCCTCGCAATATGGGTGCAATTCCTGTGCCCCTGGCTGCATCGATCGCTTGCTGGTTGGCGATGTCAGTGTTCACCCTGGAGTTTTGATTCGCGGCATTCGCTCCAAGATTACCGCTGAAGTTGACATTTCCACTGCTACCGCTGAGGCCGAACTTCGCTCCCAGTTCGCGTGCAAAGCTCTCGTTCGCGATGACAATGCGTGCCTCGATGATGACTTGATCGACCGGCTTGTCGAGCAGCGAGACCAAGCGGCGGATTTCGGTCACCTTCTGCGGGATATCGATGATCAGCAGTGTATTGGTGCGCCGGTCGAAACTGATGCTGCCGCGCGGTGAAAGGAAGCCGCGGCTTTGCTGGGTACCGCCAGCACCGCCACCACCACCACCGGTCCCACTCTTGCTTTCCTCGGTCAGCAGCTTGGCGATGTCTTCGGCGTTGCCGTAGTTCACCGGGATATATTCGGTGACCATCTCCGCGCGATTCTCGATCGCGATGCGTGCATCTTCCTTGTCCTGTTCGTACTTGGCGATTTCCGCCTGCGGTGCGACCCAGACCACGTTGCCATCGCGGCGTTTTTCGAGGCCACGGGCACGCAGGACGATGTCCAGTGCCTGGTCCCATGGCACGTTGACCAGACGCAAGGTCACGTTGCCCTGGACTGTGTCTGAAACGACGATATTGAGGTTGGATTCTTCGGCAATCAGCTGCAGTACGGTCCGCGCAGGCACGTCCTGGAAGTTGAAATTCACCGGCTTGCCGCGGTACGCCCGGACTGGCGCAGCCTGCCCCGCGGCGATTGCCGACTGGACGCCGCCACGCGCAACGGTGGCGTTCGCACGCGGCACGATCTCGACGATGTAATCGCGACCGGTTTGATAGGCGAGTGTTTCAAATGCGCCGTTGGTGCTTAGCACCAGTCGCGTACCGCTGCCGTTACCAGTTGCATCGATGCGCTGCACAGGTGTTGCAAAATCGGTCACGTTCAGCGGCTTTTGCAGCGACGCCGGAAGCTGTGCGTTGCCGACATCGACTACGACATTGGAGCCTTCGTTGCGCAGGTCGGGCATCGCGCCATCGCCGCTGAACCGCACGATCAGCCGGCCCGAACCGCCCTCGCCTCGCTTGAAGTCGATGTTTGAGACCGTAACGGCAGACGGCGGTCGTTTGGCGGGATCCGTAGCGTAAGCACCCGTCGATTGCGCGACCAAAGGCAGCAACGAGATCGTAGCCGGTCCGCTGGCCTGGACACTCGCGGCAGCCGCGAACAGCCCGCAGGCAAGGCCCGCAAAGGCTGCAAGCCGCGCATTGGGACGTCGTGCAATGTGTCGACGGTCAGCGTTGAACAAGGTCATTAGTGTTCCCCTACTTATTGATTTTCCAGCGCCACGGTAGCCGGCCGTTCCAGCCAGCCCCCCGCACCGTCCGGCACCAGTTCGACGATCTCGATTCGGTCCTCGTAAACCGCAGTCACGCGACCGTCGCTTTGCCCCAAATACACCCCTGGACGAACCCGGTGAGTCACCTTGTCCGGCGACATCACCAAGCCGACCAAGCTGCCGCCGCGGCCCAATGTCCCCACCATATCCAGACTGTCCAGCGGGAACTGTTCCAATGGTTGCCGCCGGCGGTCGGAATCAGGCCGCGGACCACTGCCACCACTGTCCGTGGTGAACGCATCGCTGAAAGGATCACGAAGACTCTGCGCCGCGTATTCGAAGCTCTCGAATTGCTGCATCAGCGGAATGACTTCGATTGGCGGCGCCGCGCGGCTCTTGACCTCCGCCACCCACTTCTCAAGGTTCGGTGCTTCACCTGGCGTACTGGTGATGCTGCGGCCACAACCGCTGATGGCGATGACGGCTGCAGCGACCATGATGGGCTTCATCAGCTGAAGCCGATTTGGATGCTGGCGCATCATTTACCTCCCGCTGCTGGCGCAGGCGTAGCCGGGGGGGTCGCCGTACCGTCAGCCGGCACGGCTGGCATGTCGCTCTCATCAAGATAACGATAAGTCTTGACCGTACCTTTCAGTTCCAGACTGCTGTCCGGCGTGATCGTCGCGCTTTTGTCTTTGGGTTCCAGTGAAATGTCGTGCATCGTCATGATCACCACGCGCGGCAAAGAGGCCACGCCGCTGACGAATGCGCCGAACTGGTGGTATGTGCCGACCATGGCCAACTCGATTGGTTTCTCCGCATAGAACTCTTGCGGCGTCTCCGGACCGGGCTGGAACAACTCGTTCTGGATGCCGGTTGCAAGCGCAGTTTGCGAAATATCGACAATCAGGTCGGGCATCTCGGTCTTGCTCGGCAACTGTCGCAGCATTTGTTGCAGAGCCTGTTCCATTTGCGCGAGCTGCAGCTTCAACGGCTCGAGATTCGCAGCCTGTCCCTGTTTTTCCTCGAACGTGGCGCGCAAGTCGGTTTCGGTTCTTTCAAGCCCTGCCAGTTCTTCGCGTTTGCCGCGTACAAAGAACCAGTAGGAAAGGAAGATGATCAACACCGCCACAATGACGCAGAACCCGAGCTTGGCCTGCTGCGGCCAGGAGCCCATGTTGTTGAAATCGAGTTCCTTCAATGAGATCTTTTTCTGGCTCACGATGTGGCTCCTCCCGGTACCGGCGCAGCGGCGGGTGTCGCGGGCGCGGGGACGACAGCGGGTGTCGGTGTCACTCCGGGCACAACCGTTTCGCCTTCCTTCGGTGCATTGGGGTTGGCCAGCTTGACTTGCAGCGTGAACACATAAGGCAAGGTGTTGCCGGCGGTGACTAGAGCGGCGGCGGCTGGCGTCTTGTCATCGGCCGCACTCTTGGCTTCGATCACGGTGACATCCGGATTGGTCATCCAGCCCGACCCCTCCAGGTTGCGCAAGTAGGTTGCAACGCGCGTGTTCGACTGCGAGCGCCCTGCGAGTGTCAGCAATTCGCCTTCCTGCTTGATCGAGGTCAGCACGACACCGTCAGGGATGGTCCGCACCAACGAATCAAACAGATGCACCATCTGGTAGCGATTGACCTGCAGCTTCTCGATGACTGCCTTGCGGGCGAGTAATTTCGCTTTTTTCTCGTCGAGCAGCTTGATCTCGTCGATTTGCTTTTGAACCTTGTCGATCTCGCCTTGGAGATAGGCATTGCGATCGTTCTGGCCGCTGATCTGGCCGCTGAAGTACGCGATGATGAAGAACGAGAACAATGCCGCCGCAAGCGCGGACAGCCCCAGCATCATGTAGAACTCTTGCTGCCGCTGTTTACGACGTTCTACGCGCCACGGCAGCAGATTGATTCTGGCCATCAGTCGAAGCTCCTCAAGGCCAGTCCGCAGGCAATCATCAATGCCGGCGCATCCTGGGCCAGTGCGTGCGCCTGCACGCGCGGCCCCAAGGTCATGTGTGCCAACGGATTAGCCACGATCGAGGGCACGCCGAGCTGCTCTTCCAGTAGTTCGGACACGCCGGAGATCGAGGCGCAACCACCCGCAAGCACGATCTGGTCGACGCGGTTGTATTCGCTGCCCGCATAGAAGAACTGCAGCAGGCGGCTGACCTGCTGCACCATCGCTTCCTTGAACGGCTCGAGCACTTCGACTTCGTAGCTTTCGGGCAACCCGCCCTGGCGCTTGGCCAGGCCCGCCTCTTCGTAACTCAGACCGTAGCGCCGCATCACCTCGTCGGTGAGCTGCTTGCCGCCGAAGACCTGCTCACGTGTGTACAGGCTGCGACCGTTGCGCAGCACGTTCAACGTGGTCATGGTGGCGCCGATGTCCACCAGCGCGACGATGCCATCGCGTGGCGTATTGAGATGCATGGCCATCAGGGCGAAGGCATTTTCGATGGCGAAAGCCTCCACATCCATCACCCGCGCGGACAAGCCGCCGAGTTCCAGCGCTGATTGCCGTGTTTCGACGTTTTCCGATCGCGACGCCACCAGCAGCACCTGCACCATGTCGGGGCTGTTGGGCATCGGACCGAGCACCTCGAAATCAAGGTTCACTTCCTCGATCGGATACGGGATGTAGTTGACCGCTTCCAGCTCGATCTGCGCCTCCAGGTCGTCGTCGTCCAGCCCTGCCGGCATCGGGATGATCTTGGTGATCACAGACGATCCCGCCACGGCGGCAGAGGCGTGCTTGGCCTTGGTCCCGGAGCGGCTGACCGCCCGGCGGATGGCTTCGGCCACCGCTTCCACTTCGACCAGGTTCTTTTCGACCACCGCATTGGGTGGCAGCGGTTCGACCGCGTAGTGCTCCACGCGGTAACGATCCCCGGCGCGCGACAGCTGTATGAGCTTGACGGCGGTGGAGCTGATATCCACGCCGATCAACGGCGGCTGAGTTTTTGTGACTAGACCCACGGTTTCTCCCCTTCCCACGGGCGGTTACGAGCACATGGTGCGTACGTACATTAAATAACGGACTTTTCACAGTCTGGCAATCCCCCCCTCCTGCGGATTGCTCGACCTGTGACCGATATCGCCTCGTTGACGTCCAAAACCCCTTGGGACGGTCAGCGGGCCTTTCCCCCGTCCCTCTATACTCCGCGACCACGACACCTGCAAACGGAATTCTCGCCTCAATGCCCCGTTTTCCACGCTTTCTCCGCTGGGGACTGATCCTGTCCACCGGGTTGATCCTGCTTGGTTTGCTGTCTGCGGCCACGCTCTATTTCGTGGTTTCCTCCAAGCTGCCGGAGGTCCAGTCGCTGCGAAAGGTCGAGTTGCAGGAGCCGCTGTATGTCTATGCCAACGACGGCCGCCTGATGGCCCTGTTTGGTGAAAGCCGACGTTACCCGATCAAGATTTCGCAGGTACCAGACCCGGTCAAGCAAGCCTTCATCTCGATCGAGGATGCGCGCTTCTACGAGCACCACGGCGTCGATTACAAGGGTGTCGGCCGGGCGATCTGGTTGCTGGCGACCACGGACGACAAGCGCGTACCGGGTGGGTCCACCATCACCCAGCAGGTCGCGCGCCAGTTCTTCTTGAGCTCGGAATACAGCTACACGCGCAAATTGGCCGAGATGCTGCTGGCCTTGAAGATGGAGCGCGAGCTGTCCAAGGACGTGATCTTCGAGCTGTATCTCAACAAGAGTTTCTTCGGAAATCGCACCTACGGTATTGGCGCGGCGGCGGAGTACTACTATGGCAAAGCCCTGAATCAACTGACGTTGGGCGAGATCGCGACGCTGGCAGGCACGCCGAAATTCCCGTCCAGCGGCAACCCGATCAGCAATCCCGACCGCAACCGCATCCGTCGCGACTACATCGTCGAGCGGATGGCGGAGCTGGGCTACATTTCGGTGGCCGAGGCCAACCAGGCCAAGGCAGAGTCCATGCACGCCGTCCCGCATGAGCGGCCGGTCGAGGTGTACGCGCCTTACGTGGCCGAGATGGTGCGCCAGGAAATGATCGCGCGCTTCGGCGGCGACGTGCTGACCAAGGGCTATCACGTCACCACTACCATCGATCCCGTGTTGCAAGCGGCCGCCGACCAAGCGGTGCGCGATGGTTTGCGCACCTACGATCACCGCCACGGCTGGAGCAAGGTCGAGCAGCACTTTGATCTTGCCGCCGACGAAGACACGGCCGCGATCGCGGCCCGATTGAAGACCACGCCGGCGCAGGCGGGCCTGGTGCCCGCGATCGTGACGTCGACCAGCAAGAACGGCAGCGTCGTCGTGCTGCTGGCCGACTCGACCGAAATCACCTTGCCCGTAGCCTCCGCTCGCTGGACCGGGCGTAGTCCTGCGTCGCTGTACAAACGAGGCGATGTGGCACGCATCCGCCGCGGCGAGAAGGACGGGGAGTGGCTGATCGACCAGTTGCCGCGCGGCCAGTCCACCCTGGTGTCGCTGGAACCGGACAACGGCGCGTTGCGTGCGCTGGTCGGTGGTTTCAGCTTCGCCGGCCAGAAATTCAATCGTGCGACCCAGGCCCGCCGTCAGCCGGGTTCCAGCTTCAAGCCCTTCATCTACGCTGCGGCGTTCGAGCGTGGCTTCAATCCTGCGTCGATCGTGCTGGATGCGCCGGTGGTGTTCCGCGACCGCCGCAACCACGTCTGGCGGCCGCAGAACGACAGCGGCAGTTTCGTTGGGCCGATCCGCCTGCGGGAAGCGCTCGTGCAATCGCGCAACCTCGTATCGGTGCGCCTGCTCGATGCCATCGGCGTCGATTACGCGCGCCGCTACATCAGTCATTTCGGTTTCGACGAAGCGCAATTGCCCCCCAACCTGTCGATCTCTCTGGGTACGCCGTCGCTGGCGCCGATCGACATGGCGCGCGGTTATGCGGTGTTCGCCAACGGCGGCTTTCGCATCACGCCGTGGTTCATCGACGAGGTCAAGGATCGCAACGGCAAGCTGATCTTCAAGGAGAAGCCGCCGACTGCCTGCCGCGGCTGCGGACAGCGGGTGGGCAACACGCAGGTGGCATCGGGCACGGTCGATGGTTTCGATCTGAGCCCGACCGCACCCCCCGCTGCGCCGATGAAGGACCCCAAGGGCGCGAAGGCTGAAGTCAAACCCAGGCCGACGCCTGCCGCGCTCCCCGCCGACACCGTGATCGCGCCGCGCGCCATCGACGAACGCGTCGCCTACCAGATCGTCTCGATGATGCGCGACGTGGTCCAGCGCGGTACGGGCACGGCCGCCAAGGTGCTGGGCCGCGAGGATATCGGCGGCAAGACCGGTTCGACCAACGATCACCGCGATGCCTGGTTCTCCGGCACCGGTGGCAACCTGGTAACGACGGTCTGGGTGGGCCGCGACAACAACGTCTCGCTTGGCTATCGCGAATACGGCGGCAAGGCAGCACTACCGATCTGGATCGACTACATGCGCGTGGCGCTGAAGGACGTGCCGATCGCCGAACTGGTGCCACCGGACGGCATGGTCAAGGTCAGCGTGGGCGCAGGTGGCCAGTTGCTGCCCGATGGTTCGGGCGGGATCGTCGAATACGTCAAGGCCGAAGATCTCGACAAGATGGAGAGTTACGTCGATTACGGCGATGAGGGAACGGCGCCCGTGCAGGAAGAGGCCTTCGACATCTTCTAGTTGCTTGTGTAGGAGCGCACCTGGGCGCGATGGGCTTTACCAGTAAGGCCC
>JAJAYW010000075.1 GCA_026786005.1 Lysobacter sp.
ATGCCGGATTATCGGCGAGGCGCAGGTCGTCGCGGAACCAGAGGATGGCAGTCAGCATGGGGACACGCTACTGGATGGACGTACAGCCTTGGTGAATGTGTGCTGTTGCTTATTCCCTTCTCCCGTCGGGAGAAGGTGGCGCGCAGCGCCGGATGAGGGCGCAGACTTTCAGGTCACCGCGGGACGTTTCCTAAGCCATCACTCTCCGGCCCTCATACCCCAAGGGTACTTGCTGCGCGGCGTCTGTCGCTGTCGCGACATCTTCTCCCACGGGAGAAGAACAGCAGGCGTTCCTCGCATTCGAAATTTTTCTGAAGGGTCAGCACGTGCGCGACTCACTAATCTTCGACGACGCGCACCCGTCGCGTGATCGAACAAATCAATTCGTAGCCAATAGTCCCCGCAGCCGCGCCCACGGTCTCGACCGGCAACCCCGCACCCCACAACATCACCGGATCGCCGGCCTTGGCCTCGGGCTGCTCGCGCAGGTCGATCGTCATCAGATCCATCGACACGCGGCCGATGATATTTGCGCGCAGGCCGTTGACCATGACCGGCGTTCCCGCAGGCGCATGGCGCGGATAGCCGTCGCCATAACCGATTGCCGCCACGCCGACCGGCATGTCCTCGGGACATTGCCAGGTCGCGCCGTAGCCGATGCGTTCGCCCTTGCGGATGCGGTTGACCGCAAGCAGTCTGGTCGCGAGCGTCATCGCCGGTTGCAGGCCGAACTCCGGGCCGGGCTTGCCGTCCACGGCCGAAACGCCATACAGCGCGCCGCCCGGGCGCACCCAGTCGCCATGCGAACCGGGCCAGCCGAATACTGCGGCGGAGTTGGCCAGCGAACGTGCGCCGGAAAGGCCATTCGTCGCTTCGGCGAACACACGCAGCTGTTCGCGGGTTTGTGGCTTGTCGAATTCGTCGGAACTGGCGAAATGGCTCATCAGCACGATGTCGTCGGCGACGCCGGCCAATGCCGACAACCGTCCGTGTGCATCGCGCACGTCGTCAGGCGCAAAGCCAAGACGATGCATGCCAGTATCGATCTTGAGCCAGCAACGGATCGGATCGCCGTCTCCGGCCTGCTCCAGCATCGCCAACTGTGCGGCGTGGTGGACGACGGTTTCGACGTTGAGGCGTCGCAGTTGTGGCAGGTCGTCGGCTTCGTCGAAACCGGACAGCAGCACGATGGGTTGCGACAGCCCCGCCGCCCGCAGGCGCTCGGCATCAGACAAGGCGGCCACGCCGAAGGCATCAGCGCCTTCCAGCGCGCGCGCCACGCGTTCGAGTCCGTGTCCGTAACCATCCGCCTTGACCACCGCCATGACGCGGCTGCCGGAAGCGCGCGCGCGGATAACGCCGAGGTTGTGCCGCAGCGCGTCGGTGTGGATGGTTGCGGAAGTGGGCCGGGCCATGCGGCTATTGTAATGAGCGCGGCCGGAATGTCGGCGCAGACTCACGATATTCAGCAGCTGTCACAACAACGGTGTCGCGCCGAAGACGCGACATGACATGCGCGCCGATCTTCCAGTTCACTTCAAGAGACCAAGCTCCTTAGCCTGGGTGGAGCGTTGCGATACCCGGGGCTTTATCGAGACGATCATTGAAGAGCCCCTGGTATCGCTACGCTCCACCCGGGCTACGCTGGCTGCCCTTGGTAACGCGCCTCAGCGTCATCTCCGACCAACTCGACTTCGTCAACAACGTCTGCCAACCGCAACCTCGCCACCCCATGCCCACCCTCAGCCAGGTAATCGAGCCATTTGCCGAGAAACGTATTCATCCGGAACCGATGACTGATCAGCGCCTCGGGTGGCGGGTACATCCCGATCGCGTCCTGCCAGCGGCGACCGACGTAGCAGTGCGTGGCTTCGGCCTGGCGTGCGTCGCGGTACAGCCGGATGAATGCGGAAGGATCGGGCTCGCCGGTCACCGGATCGCGAACTGAATAAGTAAGGCGCATTTCGGTCGTGAACCGATGTTGTTGGAGGATGTCGAGCCTAACATCGAGGCCGTCGCCGTTGCTGGAAAGATAGGTGCCGACGGCGAGATCACCGGGCTCGAACAGCCGCGTCAGCTTCGCGAAATTCTCCGCGTATAGGCCCATCAGCCAGCCAAAACGGCTGAGCCGGGGGATACGGGCAACGCGGGTGATGGCGGCGGACATGGCCCGATGCTACACGCGAAAAAACCTTTCCGGCAGCATTGACGAAACCGCATAACGCGCCTAACGTAACTGTTCTCCACAAGCTCATCCGCAAGCCCATCCGCAAGTCGCGATGGGCTGCGCGATCAGAACATCTCCCGGTGAATCCCCAGCGTCGTCAGCACCTTGCTGGCGATCTCCTCGATCGACGTGTGCGTGGTGCTGAGCGTCGGAATGCGCTCGGCGCGGAACAGCGCCTCGGCCGCAGCAACTTCACGTTTGCAGGTCTCCAGTTGCGCATAGCGCGAATTCGGCCGCCGCTCCTGGCGGATCTGCTGCAAGCGCGTGGGCTCGATCGTCAATCCGAACAACTTCGTGCGATGCGCCTTCAACCGCGGCGGCAATCGATCGTGTTCCAGGTCTTCCTCGGTCAACGGATAGTTCGCAGCGCGCACGCCGTAATGCAGCGCCAGGTACACACAGGTGGGCGTCTTGCCTGCGCGCGACACCGCCACCAGGATCAGGTCGGCCTCGTTGTAGTCGATGCTCATGCCATCGTCGTGGGTCAACGCGAAATTGATCGCATTGATGCGCCGATGGTAGGTATCGAAATCGGCAATGCCGTGCGCCAGACCCACACGCGACTGGCGTTGCGTACCCAGCTCGCGCTCCATCGGCTCGATGAAGGGCGCGAACACGTCCAGCATCAGCGCGCCGCTTTCGGCGACGATCGCGCTCAACGTCGGATCCACGCACGAGTTCACGACCACCGGACGCACTCCGTGGCGCTCGCCGGCGGCCCTGATCTTGTTGGCAGCTTCGGCAGCCTTGTCGGGCGTGTCGACGAACGAAATCCGGTCGGTGACGAAATGATGGTCGGTGAACTGGGTCAGCAGGCTGTGGCCGATGGTCTCGGCGGTGATGCCGGTGCCGTCGGACAGGTAGAACACCGGGCGCGAAACGGACATTCGACGGACTCCATGCGGATGCCGCGAGCGCGGCGGCAGACTGGGTTGCTAAAATACGGGTTCGGATCGGCCCTGTCCGGTCTTCCTCCGTCGCGACACCGAATATTTCCCGGAAGTTCCGCCGAAAACCCCTGGAGTGCCCGTCCTTTGAGCGCCAACATCCTGTGGCTGCACGACCTGCGCCTGACCGATCTCGCCCAGGTCGGCGGCAAGAATTCCTCGCTCGGCGAGATGATCGGCAACCTCGCCAAACTCGGCGTCTCGGTCCCGGGCGGTTTCGCGACCACCGCCGACGCCTTCAAGGCCTTCATCGCGCACAACAACCTGCACCAGCGCATTTTCGACAAGCTGGCGACGCTTGATGTCGAAGACGTGGCAGCATTGGCCGTGGCCGGCGGCGAGATCCGCAGCTGGGTGATCGACGCACCGCTGCAGCCCGACCTGGATGCCGACATCCGCACCGCGTACCACCAGCTCGCCAATGAAAACGGCGGCGGCGATATCGCCGTTGCAGTGCGTTCCTCCGCCACCGCCGAGGATCTCCCCGACGCCAGTTTCGCCGGCCAGCAGGAAACCTTCCTCAATGTGACCGGCGAGGACGACGTCGTGCGCAAGGTCAAGGAAGTGTTCGCGTCGCTGTACAACGATCGCGCCATCGCCTATCGCGTGCACCACGGCTTCAAGCACGAAGATGTGTTCCTGTCGTCCGGCGTGCAATTGATGGTGCGGTCAGACGTGGGCAGTTCTGGCGTGCTGTTCACGCTGGACACCGAATCTGGTTTCCGCGAAGTGGTGTTCATCACGTCGAGCTATGGCCTTGGCGAGAACGTCGTGCAGGGCGCAGTCAATCCGGACGAGTTCTACGTTTACAAACCGACATTGATGCAGGGCAAACCGGCGATCCTGCGCCGCTCGCTGGGCAGCAAGCAGATCCGCATGGTGTATTCGGATGCGCCCGGCGAGCGCGTGCGCAACGAAGACACGCCCACGGAGTTGCGCCAGCAGTTCTCGATTTCCGACGCCGACGTGCATGAACTCGCACGCCAGGCATTGATCATCGAAAAGCACTATGAACGGCCGATGGACATCGAATGGGCCAAGGACGGCGTCAGCGGCAAGCTCTTCATCGTGCAGGCGCGTCCGGAAACGGTGAAGTCGCGCGGCAAGGCGACGCAGATCGAACGGTTCCACTTGCAGCAACGCGGCCCCGTGATCGCTGAAGGCCGCGCCATCGGCCATAAGATCGGCAGCGGCACCGCGCGCGTCGTGCGCTCGCTGGCCGACATGGCGCGCGTGCAACCCGGCGACGTACTGGTCGCCGACATGACCGATCCCGATTGGGAACCGGTCATGAAGCGCGCCGCGGCGATCGTCACCAATCGCGGCGGGCGCACCTGCCACGCAGCGATCATCGCGCGTGAGTTGGGCGTGCCCGCGGTGGTCGGTACCGGCAACGCGCTCGACACCATCGTTGATGGCGACGATGTCACCATCAGTTGCTCCGAGGGCGACACTGGTTTCATCTATGCCGGCCGCCTACCGTTCGAACGCATCACCACCGACCTGCAGAACATGCCGCTGGCGCCGCTCAAGATCATGATGAATGTCGCCAACCCGGAGCGCGCGTTCGATTTCGCGATGTTGCCGAATGCCGGCATCGGCCTGGCGCGGCTGGAAATGATCATTGCCAGCCACATCGGCGTGCATCCGAAGGCGTTGCTGGAATACGACCAGCAGGATGCGGACACGAAAAAGAAGATCGATGAACGGATGGCTGGTTATGCGAGCCCGATCGATTTCTACGTTGATCGCCTAGCCGAAGGAATCGCCACGATCACCGCGTCCGTCGCGCCGCATCCGGTCATCGTGCGGCTGTCGGATTTCAAGTCGAACGAGTACGCCAACCTGATCGGCGGCGCGCGATACGAGCCGCATGAAGAGAATCCGATGATCGGTTTCCGCGGTGCGAGCCGTTATGTCGATGCTTCGTTCAAGGATGCGTTCGCGCTGGAGTGCCGCGCGGTGCGCAAGGTCCGCGACGAGATGGGCCTGACCAACTGCTGGATCATGATCCCGTTCGTGCGCACGCCGGACGAAGGCCGGGCCGTGCTGCAGGTACTCGCCGAAAACGGCATCAAAAAAGGCGAAGGCGACCTGAAGATCATCATGATGTGCGAGGTGCCGTCGAACGCGCTGCTGGCCGACGAATTCCTCGACATCTTCGACGGCTTCTCGATCGGCTCCAACGACCTGACCCAGCTCACGCTCGGACTGGACCGGGATTCGGCGATCGTCGCGCATCTGTTCGACGAGCGCGATCCGGCGGTCAAGAAACTGCTGTCGATGGCAATCAGCGCCGCACGCGCCAAGGGCAAATACATCGGCATCTGCGGACAGGGCCCGTCCGATCACCCCGATCTTGCGATCTGGCTGATGGAGCAAGGCATCGAGTCTATTTCGCTCAATCCGGATACCGTGGTCGACACCTGGTTGCGATTGGCAAAGTCGAAGGCAAATGCATAAGTGCTTTGCCGCGGATAAGAGCCAATAAACGCGGATAGAGCAAGTTGAGGATTACTCAGGTAGGCGGTGTGCCGCGGGTGCCAATGTTTTCATATGCTGTATCCGCTCGTTTCGCTTTGATCCGCGGCAAAAAACCGCTCTTCAATCAGCAGCCGCCAGCGCCGCAAAGTGCCGACGGTAATGGCGCAGCTCATCGATCGAATCGCGTACATCACTCAACGCGGTATGGGCGGATTCCTTTGTCACGCCGGCCAATACTTGGGGCGCCCAGCGACGCGCCAGCTCCTTGAGCGTGCTGACATCCAGATTGCGATAGTGGAAGTGCTTTTCCAGCGCCGGCATCAAGCGGTGCAGGAAGCGGCGATCCTGGCAGATCGAATTGCCGCACATCGGCGAGGTGTTGCCCGGCACCCATTGCTTGAGAAACGCCAGCGTTCGCGCTTCCGCATCGGCCAAGCCAACCGCGCTGTCGATGACACGCTGCCACAGGCCGGATTTGGTGTGCTGGTTGCGATTCCAGTCGTCCATCGCCTCGAGTGCGGCGAGCGGATGCGCGATTGCAATTTCCGGACCTTCGGCCAGCACGTTGAGTAGCGAATCGGTGACGATGGTGGCGATTTCGATGATCGAATCGTTATCGGTATCGAGCCCGGTCATTTCCAGATCGATCCAGATCAGCCTGCCTTCGTCACTGCGGCCTTGGTGGTTGAGGTTTGCTGCCATGCGCTCGCGATCGTTGTCGGGTCGGCGCATCATATCGCAGCATTCTCATTGCCCTCTTCCCATGCCGACCAACCCTGCCTTTGCCCATTACGCCGTATTGACCGCGATGCTTGCGCCGGCATTTTTTCTGACGGCGACGGCGTCGTTGCTGATGTCCGCGAACAACCGGCTGTCGCGCATCATCGATCGCCTGCGCGTCGTGCTGATGGAACTCGAAGAGACGGTGGATTCCGAATACCGGGCAGTGCTGGAAAAACGCATCCTGATCCAGCGCCGTCGCAGTCTGCTGATCCTGCGCGGCAGCCAGTTGCTCTACGTCGCAATCAGTTGCTTCGTCGGCACCAGCCTCACGGTCGCCGGGGACGCGTTCGTGGGTTATCGCTTCGGCGCTGCGCCGACGGTGCTTGCGGTGCTGGGCGTGCTTGCCATGTTCGCCGCCAGCCTGTTCCTGGCGCGGGAGGCGACACTGGCGGTCGCGGCCGTGAACGAGGAGATGGATCACCGCCACGCGATCGCGCGGATGCGCAAGCGTGCGGAGCCACCGCGGGAAACTGATTCAAACTAAGGGGAGTCTGCTCAACCCCTCGTCATCCCGGCGCAAGCTGGGATCCATTTTGATCTGTCTTTTTAGGGCGAAGAAGCAAAATCAAAATAAGTTCCAGCTTGCGCTGGAATGACGATCAAAAAAGTCAGACCTTTCCTTGCAGCGTCATGCCGCGTTTGCGACGGAAATAACCGGTCAACCGCGTGCCGGCCTCCTCCGCCAGCACCCCACCCTGCACTTCCACGCGATGGTTATGCCGGGGATCGGCAAGCAGATCGAACACGCTGCCGGCGGCACCGGTCTTGGGGTCGCGGGCACCGAACACGACGCGCGCGATCCGCGCATGCACCATCGCCATCGCGCACATCGCGCATGGCTCCAGCGTGACGTACAAGGTGCAGCCGATCAGGCGGTGATTGCCGAGGTGTTTTCCTGCCTGCCGCATCGCGATGATCTCGGCATGCGCGGTCGGATCGTGCTCGGTGATGTTGCGGTTCCATCCTTGGCCGATGATGTCGCCAGCGACATCGACCAGCAGCGCGCCAACCGGGATCTCGTCGTCTTGGTGCTCAGCGTGTTCGGCCAGCGCCAACGCACGCTGCATCAAGGCCTCATCCGACGACGAGTCAATCATTCCCACTCGATCGTTGCTGGCGGCTTGCCGCTGATGTCATAGACAACCCGCGAAATTCCGCGCAACTCATTGATGATCCGGTTTGAAACGGTGCCCAGGAAGTCATACGGCAAATGCGCCCAATGCGCGGTCATGAAGTCGACGGTCTCCACCGCGCGCAATGCGATCACCCATTCGTAGGCACGCGCATCACCCACCACACCCACCGACTTCACCGGCAGGAACACCGCGAAGGCCTGGCTGGTCTTGTCGTAGAGGTCGGCCTTGCGCAGTTCCTCGATGAAGATCGCATCGGCCTGCGCCAGCAACTCGGCGTACTCGCGTTTCACTTCACCCAGGATACGCACGCCAAGCCCGGGACCCGGGAACGGATGGCGATGGACCATTTCGCGCGGCAGGCCGAGTTCGACGCCGAGGCGACGCACTTCGTCCTTGAACAACTCGCGCAAGGGTTCGACCAGGCCGAGCTTCATATCCTCGGGCAGGCCACCGACGTTGTGGTGGCTCTTGATGACGTGCGCCTTGCCGGTCTTGCTGCCGGCGGACTCGATCACGTCGGGATAGATGGTGCCCTGCGCCAGCCACTTGGCGTTGGCGAGTTTGTGTGATTGCTCATCGAAGATGTCGATGAACAGGTTGCCGATGATCTTGCGCTTGGCTTCGGGATCGCTGACACCTTCGAGCGCCTTGAAATAGCGCTCGTGCGCGTCGATGCGCAGGACCTTGATGCCCATGCCGCCGTTCTTGGCTTCGGTGGCGAACATCGCCATGACCTGATCGCCCTCGTTCCAGCGCAGCAGGCCGGTGTCGACGAACACGCAGGTCAGCTGGTCACCGATCGCCTTGTGCAGCAGCGCTGCAACGACGGAGGAATCGACACCGCCGGACAAACCCAGGATGACTTCGTCACCACCGACCTGTTCGCGCACGCGCGCGATCTGGTCATCGATGATGTTGGCGGCAGTCCACAAGGCCTGGCAACCGCAAATATCGACGACGAAACGACGCAGCATCATTTCGCCGCTGAGCGTATGCGTGACTTCTGGATGGAACTGCACGCCGTACCAGCGCCGCGCTTCATCGCCCATCGCGATGATCGGCACGCCTTCGGTGCGCGCAGTAACCGTGAAGCCATCCGGGATGGCGGTGACGCGGTCGCCGTGGCTCATCCAGACATCGAGTTTCGGCGGGTAGCCGGGCTTGTCCTTCAAACCGTCGAGCAATGACGATTCGGCGATGATCTCGACTTCGGCATAGCCGAATTCGCGATGATGATTGCCCTCGACATTGCCGCCGAGCTGCATCGCCATGGTCTGCATGCCGTAGCAGATGCCAAGCAATGGAATGCCGGCGTCGTAGACCTGTTGCGGGGCGCAGGGTGAATCGGTTTCCGTCGTTGATTCCGGGCCGCCCGACAGGATGATGCCTTTTGCGCCGAACGTTGCGATCTCGGCGGGGTCGTGGTCCCACGCCCAGATCTCGCAGTACACCCCGATCTCACGGATGCGGCGAGCGATCAGCTGCGTGTATTGCGCGCCGAAGTCGAGGATGAGGATTTTGTCGCTGTGGAGGTCGGTCATAAAGAGCGGAAGTGGGGAGTAGGGAATGGGGAGTGGATAGCGGAGGAGGTGCAATGTCCCACTGCCTACTGCCTACTTCCCACTACCTCTGCTGTTCAGCCCATCCGATAATTCGGCGGCTCTTTCGTGATCTGCACATCATGCACATGACTCTCGCGCTGCCCGGCGCCTGTCACTTTCACGAACGACGGCTTCGTGCGCATGTCCTCGATCGTCGCGCAGCCGACATACCCCATCGTCGCGCGCAAGCCACCCGCCAACTGATGCACCACGCCGCTCAGCGGCCCGCGATACGGGACGCGGCCTTCGATGCCTTCCGGTACCAGCTTGTCGGCATCGGACGTGTCCTGGAAATAACGATCCTTCGATCCCTTCTCCATTGCGCCCAGCGAGCCCATACCGCGATAACTCTTGTAACTGCGGCCCTGGAACAGTTCGATTTCGCCTGGTGCTTCCTCGGTGCCGGCGAACAGGCCGCCGACCATCACCGTCGACGCGCCCGCGGCGATCGCTTTGCCAATGTCGCCCGAAAAACGAATACCGCCATCGGCGATCAACGGAATCCGGTCCTGCAAGGCCTCGGCAACCATCGATACCGCGGTGATCTGCGGCACGCCGACGCCCGCGACGATGCGCGTGGTGCAGATCGAACCCGGACCGACGCCGACCTTCACCGCATCCGCGCCGGCATCCATCAACATCAGCGCCGCATCGCCGGTAACGATATTGCCGCCGATCACCTGCAATTGCGGGAACCGCTTCTTCGCCCATGCGACGCGATCGATGACGCCCTGCGCATGGCCGTGCGCGGTATCGACGATGATCACGTCCACGCCTGCGGCAGCGAGCGCTTCGATGCGCTGCTCGGTATCACCGCCGACACCAACCGCTGCGCCCACGAGCAAACGCTCGGATGAATCTTTGGCCGCATTCGGATTGTCGTGCGCCTTCTGGATGTCCTTGACCGTGATCAGGCCGCGCAACGCGAAGTCATCGTTGACCACCAGCACCTTCTCGATCCGGTGCTTGTGCAGCAGCCCGATCACCTCGTCGTCCGACGCGCCTTCGCGCACCGTCACCAGGCGATCCTTCTTGGTCATGATGTGGCGCACCGGATCGTCGAGCTTCTTTTCGAAGCGCATGTCGCGGCCGGTGACGATGCCGACCAGCTGCCCATCCTCGTCGACCACCGGCACGCCGGAAATGTTGCGCGCCCGCGTTAGCTTGAGCACTTCGCCGATGGTGGTTTCCGGCCCGACGGTGAACGGCTCGCGGATCACGCCGGCCTCGAACTTCTTGACCATCGCGACCTGCGCGGCCTGGCGTTCCGGCGACAGGTTCTTGTGGACGATGCCGATGCCGCCGAGTTGCGCCATCGCGATGGCGAGTCGGGCTTCGGTGACGGTGTCCATCGCCGCGGCGATGATCGGGAGATTGAGGTGGAGATCGCGCGTCAGGCGCGTCGCAAGCGAAACGTCCTTCGGCAGGACGGTCGAATGCGCGGGGACGAGGGAAACATCGTCGTAGGTAAGCGCTTCAGCCTGGATGCGCAGCATGGGCGGGCCAGTGGGGATGAAGCGCGTCATTGTAGCGGTTTTGCCTGCGCTCCTACAAAGCAGCCTCCGCCGCTTCCAGCGTGTTCTGCATCAACGTCGCCACGGTCATCGGCCCCACGCCACCCGGCACCGGCGTGATCCAGCTGGCACGCTGCGCGGCTTCGGCGAAGCCGACATCCCCCACCAACCGGCCGTCGTCGAGCCGATTGATGCCTACATCGATCACCACGGCACCGGGCTTGACCCACTCGCCCGGAATCAGACCCGGTCGTCCCACTGCGACCACCAAAATGTCGGCATTGCGGATCGATTGCTCCAGCACCTCTGGCGGCGTGAATTTGTGGCAGCTGGTCACGGTGCAGCCAGCGATCAGCAATTCCAGCAGCATCGGGCGGCCGACGTGGTTGCTGACGCCGACGATGGTGGCGTTTTGCCCGCGCACCGGACGGTCTGTATAGCCCAGCAGCGTGGTGATGCCACGCGGCGTGCAGGGTCGCAGGCCGAACTGGCGCAATGCGAGATGGCCGACATTTTCAGGATGAAAGCCGTCGACATCCTTGCGTGGATCGATGCGATGGATCAGCCGTGTCGCGTCGGGAATACCGGGCAACGGCAGCTGCACGAGGATGCCGTGGACTGCGGGATCGGCGTTGAGGCGGTCGATCAGCGCCAGCAATTCGGCTTCGGTGGTTCCCGCCGGCAGGTCGTGGTCGAACGCGTGGATGCCGACCTTGTCGGCGGCACGGCGCTTGTTGCGCACGTAGGATTGCGATGCGGGGTCGCTGCCGACCAGCACCACCGCCAATCCGGGCCGCGACTTGCCTTCGGCCACGCGTACGTCGACCTGCGCCTTGAGGCTGTCAAGCAGGTCTTCAGCGATGCGTTTGCCGTCGAGAATCTTTGCGGTCATGCGTGGGATGGCGCTAGAGTCATCGGACGCGCATTGTCCCCGATTCCGCGCTCCGCGAAAGCAGCCAGATTCTGTAGGAGTGCATCTGGGCGCGACAGGCTTTACCGGTAAGGCCTCATCGCGCCCAGGTGCGCTCCTACAAAAAGCAGGTTTACGCATGATCGATTCCGAAACCACCTCCCTCGAAGCCGCTACGTTCCGCCGCCTGCTGCAGCACTTGATGCAACAACGTCCGGACGTGCAGAACATCGACCTGATGATCCTCGCAGGCTTCTGCCGCAACTGCCTGTCTGACTGGTATCGCGAGGCTGCCGAATCACGCGGCATCACGATGACCAGGGACGAAGCACGCGAGGCGATCTACGGCGAGCCCTTTGCGCAATGGAAAACGAAACACCAGGACGAAGCGACGCCCGAGCAATTGGCGGCATTTGCAGCAGCGCAACAACACCAGGGCTGACATGGGTACACGCAAAATGATCCTCACGGCGCTGGCGCTGGCCGGCCTGGCTTACGCCGGCATATCAGCCTGGATGTACTGGCAACAGCGTGAATTGATGTACTTCCCGCAGGCGACGAAAGCCGATGCCAAGGACACGGACTTCGGCATTGCCCGCAACGGGGTGATGCTCAACGGATGGCTGGTCAATATCGGCCAGCCCGGGGCAATCATCTATTTCGGCGGTAACGCCGAACGCATCGAAAACATGCGCGATGAGTTTGCGAAGTGGTTTCCGCAAAGCAGTATCTATCTCGTTCCCTATCGCGGTTACGGTGCAAGCGAAGGCGCGCCGACTGAAGAGGCCCTGTTCTCGGATGCATTGGCGGTGTTCGACCAAGTCCAGGCGCGGCAACAAGGCGCGTCCATTGTCGTCATCGGAAGGAGTCTTGGCAGCGGGGTCGCCAGCTACGTCGCGTCGCAACGTCCGGTGGCACGACTGGCACTGATCACGCCTTTCGACAGCATGGCCAGCGTTGCACAGTCACATTACCCGTGGCTGCCGATGCGCTTGCTGATGAAGGACCGTTACGAAACGACTCGATACCTGTCGAAATACACCGGGCCGGTTCTGGTGGTGCGTGCCGGCAGGGACGAGATCGTTCCAGCCGCCAGCACCGAACGCCTGATCGCTTCCATGGCGAGACCGCCCCAAGTGGTCGATCTTCCCGACGCGGACCACAATTCGATTGATGCAGATCCGACCTACCGCAAGGCGTTGACCGCATTCGTCGCCGCGCAAGGGCCGCCCTGAGCCAGGCAGCACGGACTCCAGGAATTAGCGTGATTGTGGGTCGGGGCAGCGCGGCACCGGTGGATCGGCGCCGACAACGCAGTTCACACAACAAGCTGTAGAAGGAACCGAAAGCGGCATCGCACTTGGCGAAGACTGCTTGTCCTGCATGGCAGGCGCTAACCGGGCCAGCGCAGCGGACGATTTCAGTTTCAGCAGTACCGACCAGTCCTGCCGATTGAAATTACAGGACGCCACCGTGTCCGGAGAACACTCGGGATCCACGCCGACACGTTGCGGCAACGCCCACAACAGGCCGCTGCGATTCACCGGCAGCAGGCGCATGGTGACGCCTTGCTGGACGTTGCCGCCGATCACGTACGCCTTGCCGTCGTTGCCGGGATTGGCGGCCACGACGACATCGCAATGCGTGTTGAGTCCGCTGACCCCACTGTCGATGGCTGTCTTCAGGCCTTGGTAGCCGTATGCGCGCGATTGGATCCGCACATAGCAGAGCAGATCGCCGGTCGCCGGTGTTGCCGTCGCCGGGTCGAGGAACTGATAGGCGCTTTCGTCAGGATGCAGGAAAGCGTCGCGGATGTAATCGAAATGGCTTGCCGACGCGCGAAACCCCGGCAGATTGGCCTTCTTCAACACGTAGGACACGAACGCTGCAGACCACGGATTGTCGATGACGAAGGCGCGGCAGGATGACGTCAGGTAGCCGCCACCAGCGGTGGCATAACCGCAGTCGGATGCGCCCGCAAAGCCGGACATCTGCCTCAGCAACCCGCTCTCCAGCCAGTAGATCGCAACACGGCGCCAGGCTTCGGTGGCGCCGTCGTCGAGCCGGCTCGCCTCGCCTTCCCACACGGTACTGCTGGCGATCCGTCCGCTGGTATCGATGAAGGGGCGGTACCAGAGGTGATGCTCATTGCAGGCAATGGCAGCGATGCGCGTGGCGGTGTCCGCGGAAAATTGTTGCTGTCGCATCGTGGGGCAGACGTCTGCAGCCGTTGCGGTCGCAGAGCCGAGCAACGACAAGCCGGCGAAGATCAGTCGGTACATTGGCGTGACTCCCACGTACGCTCCCCCGAACGTTGGTGACCGATGCGCAACCCGTTGGTGAAGGCGGCGGGTCGAGACCCGCCCTACCTGCCTGCGCAGAATGCAGCGTAATCGATATATCCCTGAAATGGCTTGCCGGGCGCGCACACGGCGCAGTCAGGATCCGGCGACAGCCGAGTCTCGCGAAAACGCATCGCCAACGCATCGAAATGCAGCAAGCGTCCGTTCAAGGGTTGGCCGATACCCAACAACAACTTGATCGTTTCGGTTGCCTGCAACAGACCGATCACACCAGGCAACACCCCGAGCACACCGGCTTCGGCGCAATTGGGCGCGGCTTCTGGCGGCGGCGGTTCCGGGAACAGGCAGCGATAGCACGGCGCAACGCCGCGATTGCGGCCGGCATCGAACACGCTGACCTGTCCCTCGAACCGATGCACCGCGCCGTAAACCAGCGGCTTGGCGAGGTGCACGCAGGCATCGTTGAGCAGGTAACGCGCCGCGAAGTTGTCGGCGCCATCGATCACCACATCGACATCATCGAGCAGCCGCTCAATGTTCTCCGACGTGACCCGTTCGGCAACCGCTTCGATCGTAGTGCGCGGGTTCAGTGCCGACAATGTCGTCGCAGCGGATTCGACTTTCGGCATGCCGATGTCCGCATCGGTATGCAGGATCTGGCGCTGCAGGTTGCTGCGATCGACGATGTCGTCATCGGCGATGCGCATCGTGCCGACGCCTGCCGCAGCGAGATAGAACGCGGCGGGCGAGCCCAGGCCGCCGGCGCCGATCAGCAATATGCGTGACGCTTCGAGTCGTCGTTGACCAACGACGCCCACTTCCGGCAGACGCAAATGACGCGAGTAGCGTTCGTGGAAATCATGGTCGATCTCGACTTCCAGCTTGGTGATCGGCAAACCTTCCGCGATCCAGCGACTGGTGCCGCCACGCACCGACACGACGTTTGTGTAGCCACTGCGCTGTAGCCGTTCCGCTGCAAGCATCGACCGCCCGCCGGCCTGGCAGATCAGCACGAGCTCCGCGTCGGGATCGCGTGCGTGGATCGCAGGGTGCGCTTCGAGTTCGGCCTTGGTCACGCCGAGCGCACCTTCTACCATGCCAAGCGCCCATTCATGCTCTTCGCGCACGTCAATCAGCGCGACGCCTCGAGCCTGTCGCTGGTGGGCCTCGCGCGGACTGATTTCACGGGTGCTCATGTCGGTAGTATCCGCCTTAGTAAGGCATCACTTCGACAACGCTGCCCGCCGTGTACTCGCGGACACCTTCGCGAAACACGATCAGGGCATCGCTATCGGCCGCCGCGCGCATCCGATGCGAGCCATCGGCGGGATTGGGGTGTACCGACAGCGTGCCATCCGTTTGCCAATCAAGCCGGCCACGCAGGAATTCGCGGCGTTCGTGGGTTTTACGCCACGGTGTTGCGAGCTTTGCGAAACCCGCTGGACGCAGTTCCGCCCTGCCCTGCATGCCGTCAAGCAAGGCCCGGCCGAGGGTAAGGTACGTAGCGAAAACAGACACGGGATTGCCGGGCAATCCGAGGAATTGCGCGCGGTCGAGTTGTCCAAACAGCAATGGCATGCCCGGCCTCATCATCACTTTCCAGAAATGCACGCAGCCGTCGCGGATCAGCAATTCCGGAATGTGGTCCTTCTCGCCAGCCGACACTGCGCCGCAGGTGATGACGACATCGAATGCACCCGCCGCGTCACCCAGCATCGATGCAACGCGCGCAGGGTCATCGGGCAAGGTTGGCCACGCAGTCGGCTCCAAGCCATCCACACGCAGCAGGCCCATCAGCAATTCACGATTGGAATTGTAGATTTCGCCGGGCCGCAACGGCATGCCCGGCTCCACAAGTTCGTCGCCGGTGGTGAAAACCGCAACCGTGGGACGTTGCGAAACCGCAAGCGAGGCAGCGCCGAGCGATGCGGCCATCGCGATGCGTGCGGGCGTCAGTGCGGCGCCGGCTTTCAGAACTTCGTCGCCCTCGCCAACATCCTCGCCTGCGCGACGGACATGCGCACCCGATTTGATGTCATCGGTAACGAAAATACGATCGCCTTCGAGGCGAACCCGTTCCTTCATGACGACGGTGTCGGCGGACGCTGGCATCGGCGCGCCAGTGGTGATGCGCAGGCATTCGCCTTGGCCGCATTGCAAATCGAGCGCGCGACCAGCGAATTGTTCGCCACTCAGGCGCAATCCTGTTTCACCTAAACCAAGGTCTGCATGACGAAAAGCAAATCCGTCCATGGCACTGTTGTCGAAAGGCGGCAAAGGCATGGATGCGATCACGCCCTCCGCGAGGATGCGCCCATGCGCGCGCGAAAGCGCGATGCTTTCTGATGGCAAGCGATGTGTATTTGCGATCTCTTTGACAATGGTCAGCGCATCGTCAAAAAGAAGTCTGCTTGGAAAATTGGTCATGGCATTAGGGACACTCTGAAAACTCGTCATCCCGGCGGCTTTCAACAGCGTAGCTGGTCAAGCCGGGACCCAACTCCCAGTTATCTGAAGGTTGGGTTCCGGCTTGCCGGAATAACGGAAAGATTGATCAGATTGTCCCTATCGTAACGCCAGCGCCGTCAAGATCGTCGGGTGTGTTGAGGTTGCCGAAACGAAAATGTCCAAATCGCGTCGGCAACATGTCGAGTCGGGATTGAAGTTCATGTACAGCCAGTGCATTGGCTGCCAGCGAGGATGCGACGGCATCTCTCGTTTTCGCGACCGGCCATAACGCTATCAATGGTTGCGAACCATCACCGTCTTCGGCGAATGTGCCTTGTCCATTCGCGGCAAAGCGTGCCAGAAAGTCAGGCGGGACTGCCACCACATCGACCGGAAGCGTCATCAGCCATTCGGTACGGCATGCCGCAACGAGGGCATCGATTCCAGCGAGTGGGCCTGCATCTACGATGCGGTCGGCCACCGTTTGCAACCCATGCTCTACGTAGCGCGGTAAATTGCGATTTGTGCTGACCAGAGTGGTCCTGATCTGTGAGACGAACATATCGTGTAGACGAAGCACCTGCGGGACACAGTCACGCTGCAACCATGCCTTGTCGATGCCACCAAGACGCGTGGCTTGGCCGCCTGCGAGGATGCCGAGGGTGCAGTTGGGAAAGTTTGCGGGTTCTTTGCGCGAACCTCTCATGTGCTCATACCGACCAAGGCGCTTCGGCGCAAAGGCTGCGGAGGAACAGAAAGCACTGGTCGTTGAGCACGGGATGACATTCTGGCAGCGCCGCGCTATGCGCGGGCCAAGGTCTTATTTGCCGCGTTTGACATGCCGGATCAGGCGACGCTTCTTGGCGACTTGCCGATCGGTCAGGACATTCTTCTTGTCCTTGTACGGGTTCTCGCCTTCCCTGAAAACGAAGCGGATTGGCGTGCCCACCAGCTTGAAACGCTTGCGGAAGAAGTTTTCCAGATAGCGCCGATACGTTTCAGACAATGCCTTCAAACGCGTGCCGTGGACGATGAAGGTCGGCGGGTTGGCGCCACCCGGATGCGCGTAGCGCAGCTTCGGGATATGACCGCGCACAACCGGCGGCGGATTGGTTTCGTAAGCGATTTCAACGGCCTTGGTGACATCGGCCGTGCTGAACTGATGCGTTGCCGAAGCATGGGCGCGATGGATGGCCTTGAACAGTTCGCGCAAACCCGAGCCATGCAACGCGGAAATGCGTACGGTTTCGGCCCATTCGACAAAGCTGAGTTTGCGCGACAACAATGATTCGGTCTGCTGCCGCGTGTAGTCGGTCTGGCCGTCCCATTTGTTGACGGCGATAACCAAGGCGCGGCCTGCATCCAGCACCGCGCCGAGAACAGTCGCATCCTGGTCGGTCACGCCTTCGGTCGCGTCCAGCATGATCACCGCGACCTGGCATTGTTCGATGGCCTGCAGCGTCTTGAACACGGAAAACTTTTCGACGGCTTCCTCGACGCGTGCCCTGCGACGCAATCCCGCGGTATCGATCAACCGGTATTTGCGACCGTCGCGCTCCAGATCAACCGAGATCGAATCGCGCGTGGTTCCCGGCACTTCGGACGCGATCATCCGCTCCTCACCGAGGATGCGATTGACCAGCGTGGACTTGCCGACGTTCGGGCGGCCGACGAATGCGATGCGGACGCGTTCGGGATCGTCGTCGAGGATTTCGGTGTCGCCGTCTTTCGGCAAACGCTCCAGGGCATATTCGAGAACGTCATCGATGCCTTGCCGATGCGCCGCCGCAATCGGGATGATCTCGCTGAATCCGTAGCGCGCGAATTCGGTCGTTGCCGCTTGTGCATCGAGGCCGTCGATCTTGTTGACGATCAGCACTGTCGGCCGGGCCGCCTTGCGCAGCCAGCGCAGGATGTCGTCGTCGAGTGTCGAAGGCCCTTCGCGGCCATCGACGATGAATAGCACCAGATCAGCTTCTTCGGCCGCAGCACGCGCCTGTTTTGCGGTCGCGCCAGCGAGGCCCTCGTCGATGCCGGCAATGCCGCCGGTGTCCACGACAGCGAACGGCCGCTCTTCGTCCAAACGACAGACGCCGTAGTTTCGGTCGCGAGTGACGCCGGGCTGGTCATGGACCAGCGCGTCGCGACTGCGTGTCAGCGCATTGAATAAAGTGGATTTGCCGACATTGGGCCGACCGACCAGAGCGACCAGCGGCAACATGGCATTACTGACCTAGACGGAAGGCGGACAACTCGCCATTGGTGTTCTGTGCGACCAGGATGCCGTCGACGACCACAGGCTGCGCCTTGATGGCCTTGCCACCCATGCGTGCGCGCGCCGCAACTTCACCGTTGTCGAGTTTGAGCCAGTGCAGGTAGCCGTCGTAATCGCCGACGACCGCATAGCTGCCTTGCACCGCCGGTGCAGTCAACAGGCGTCGCGCCAGAATGGGCTGCGACCAAAGCGCACTGCCGGTTGCGCGATCCAGGGCCCACACGGTGCCTGCGGAATCGGCAACGGCCAGACGATCACTGCCGACTCCGACGCCGCCGACCCCGCCACTGTCCTTGACCCACAACGGACGCCCGCTCGGTGCGTCGATGGCGATCGTCTGCATCTTGTAGCTGCTGGCGTAGAGCGTGGTATCGACGAGGACGGGGCTGCCATCCACATCGGAAATGCGCTCGAGTTCGCTGCGACCTTCTGGCTGCGCAACCGGGATGTCCCACAACTGACTACCATCAGTCATCGACAATGCGACGACTCTGCCGTCATCGTTGCCGACGAAGACGTAGCCCGGGCCCAACGTCGGCGCGCCGTTGCCGCGCACGGTGAGTGCGGGCAACTCACGGCTGGAGAACCAGCGACGTTCGCCTGATGTCGCGTCGAATGCCGTGATTCGACCGTCGTTGGAGCGCACGAATACCATGCCGTTGCCGATCGAAGGCGCAGCGATGACTTCGTTGCTGACCTTGGCCTTCCATTTTTCGGCGCCGGTTGCGGCGTCGAGCGCAATCACGTCGCCGTCGAGGCTCCCGACCACGACCAGGCCTTCACCCGCGCCCGGGCCACCGCTGAGGCGCGCATCGGATTCGTAGCGCCAGACCGACTGGCCGTTTTGAAGATCGAACGCCCGAACGCCGCCTTCGACCGCTGCCGCATAGACGCGGCCATCGGCAATCGCCGGTTTTTGCAGCACGCCAAGACGATCCTCGCCCTTGCCTGCCGACACGGACCAAAGTTTGGAGACCGTGGCGGTGGGCGTGAACTCCACCAGTTTGGCCGGCTCCAGCGCCTTGTCCTTGCTCCTGCCGCCGAACAAGTTCTTGACGGTGGTGCAACCGCCCAAGGCGAATACGCATACGGCAACAACGGCGGCACGTTTCAGCATTGAAACTTGGGTCATGGGGTTGAACTTCCTCGAGTCGGACGCCGACGCTTGTCGTCGGCGGACAGTGTCGCAGTGTCTCAGGTCTTGTTGGCCGGCTTGGCGGGGAGACCGCCGACATCGGTCAGCTTGAGTTCAAGCAAACGGCGCTGTGGAGAACCCATGTCGATCTTCGACAGGGCCTTGCCGTAAACATCGCGCGCAGCATCGCGCTGTCCGAGCGCGTGGAGCGCGTCGCCGCGCACTTCGAGCATCCCGGCGCTGTCGGCATTGTCCAGCAGCTTGATCGCGTCCGAGGGTTTGCCTGCATCGATCAGCAAACGTGCCAGGCGCTGGTTGATGACCTCAGCCAAGCCTGCATCGTGATTCTTGATGTTGCGCAGGGTGCTAATCGCTGCATCGCGCTGGTTCGCCTCGACTTGCGCCTTGGCCAGTTGCAAGCCGGCGAGCGCGGCATATGGCCCCTGGTCTTTCAGTGCGGCAACTTGTTTCGCTGCGTCAGCCGGGTTGGCGGCGATTGCCTTGATGGCTTTGTCGTACTGTTGTGAGGCTTCGACCCGCCCTGCCAGCTGCTGCTTTTGCCACCACTGCCAGCCGCCGACCAGACCCAGTCCGAGCACGACCCCACCGATCAGACCTGCGGCATTCTTCTGCAACCAGGTGCGCACACGTTCACTTTGTTCATGCTCGTTGAGCAGGTCGTCCATCGCCATGGGGTTTCTCGCCACGCGTCAACGCGGTCTTCAATAAGTTTGGGGAGGATTGGCTCTGAGCCGCGCAGCTGGGTCAGTCGGCAAGCGGCACGAGCGACCCGTCGGAGGATACCGCAAAGCGAACGACGTTCGCTCGTTGGAACGGCGCAAGACTCACCGGTTGCCCGGCGAGCAGCACTTCGACGGCGGACGCATTGCCCAGCACGATCTTCGCAACCTGGCCATTGGCATAGCTGCGTTGCGTGCCCATTGCAGCCAAGCCCTTTTCAATCATTGTGCCATCTGCGCCGACCACTTCGACCCAGCTGTCACCCTTGAAATGGATCGACAATGCCGCCGCGGACGCCGGCCGCGAAGGCATGGGTGCCATCGAAGCAGCGACCGTCGCACGCTCTGCCGATGCGGCTGGCGGCGGTGTCACGGTGCTGTCGGCCGAGGGCACATCCAGGGGCGTGGTGTCCTGCGGCGACGGCAGGCTGATGGGGCCTCGCGTGGCCATCATCCACACCGGCACCACGATCACGGCGGTCATCACCACATAAACCAGTCGACGCCCGGCCTGCTCGACCAGGCGTTGCAACGGCGGCGTATGGACATGGCTGACCAGCCTGGATGGCTCAACGGAGCCAACACCGGCGGCCTCCATCATTGAATCGATATTGACTCCCAGCAGGCGCGCATAACTACGCAGTTGCCCACGCACGAATACCGCGGCGCCAAGGCGGTCCCAATGTTCGTCCTCCAGCGATTGCAGCACGCGGACCGGCATCTTCAAACGCGTACTCACCTGTTCGAGGCTGAGCCCCGCCGCTTCGCGCGCCTCGCGCAAACGCGCGCCACAACCATCCGCACGCAAGGTGGTCTGGATTTCGACGCTGGTCATCGTGTTTCACTCCCCGGGGGATAGGCAGCGCTGGCATCCGGGAACTCCGCCCGTAATCTCCGAACATAACGATCGGCCGCAACCCTGTCGCCGAGTTTCATTTCGATTTGTGACGCGAGTTGCAGCGCGCTGGCGTCCGGTGGTGATGCCGCCAGACGGCGCTCGGAAAACGCGCGCGCCTCGAAGAAGCGATTGGCGCGGAAAGCGCTTTCCGCCATGGTCACCAGTGCAACCGGATTCCCGGGATCGAGTTGCAAGGCCGCACGCGAATCTCGTTCCGCCCGCACACCCTGCCCGGATTTCAACGCACAGGAACCGCCATTGGCCAGCGCCGATGCCGGCGACGCATAACCGGGGTCCTGAAGCGCGCGATCGAACCAGCCCAATGATTCCGCCGCTCGGCCGCTGCCGCAGAGCCAAGCGCCGTAGTTGTTCAAAACCGACCCGTTCGCCGGCGCCAGTTCCGCGGCGCGGCGGTAATGGTCGCCTGATTTTGCACTTTTCCCGCGCCGTCCCTCGATCACCGCCAGCAAGGTATGCGCATCGGACGATTTGGAATCAGCCCGGAGTGCTTCCCTGGCTTCCCGTTCCGCACTGGAGTCATCGCCAGCCTGGAGGAATTTCTGCGATGCGCTCAGGTGATTACGCGCGTTGGCCAACTGGCTGCTGCGACGGTCGGATCGATCGGGTCGGAGTTCGACCGGACGCGCTACCTCGTTCTCGGAACCCTTGCGACTCAAATCGGGCTTGATGAAGGTCAATCGGCTGCATGCTGTTGCCAGCAACATCGAAACGGCCGCCAGCAGCAGTGCCTTATGCAGCTGCATCGCCAGCTCCGTTAGCAGGAATGCCTTGGGCTTCGAGTTTTTTCTTGAACTCAGCCTGGCGACGGGTGCGATCCATCACCTGCCCCTTGAGTTGGCCGCAGGCGGCGTCGATGTCGTCGCCGCGCGTGCGCCGCACCATGGTCAACACATGCGAATCCAGCAACAGCTTCTGGAACGAGCGGATATCGTCTTCCGCGCTGCGTTCATAACGCGTGCCTGGAAACGGATTGAACGGGATCAGATTGACCTTGCCCGCATCCTTCATCTGTACGGCGTTATCGAACTGACGCATCAAGCGGGCCAGTTGCCGGGCGTGCTCGGGCTGGTCGTTGACGCCTTTCATCAAGGTGTATTCGAACGTGATCGATGCGCGCGGCTTGCGCTGCACGTAACGCTGGCACGCGGCCATCAATTCAGCGATCGGATATTTCTTGTTGAGCGGCACCAGCTCACTGCGAAGCTCGTCGTTTGCCGCGTGCAGCGATACCGCCAGCGAAACATCGCTTTCGACGGCAAGCCGGTCGATCATCGGCACCATGCCGGCGGTGGACAGGGTCACGCGCTTGTTGGCGAGGCCGAAACCGAGGTCGTCGCGCATCACGCTCATCGCACGGACGACGTTGTCGAAGTTCAGCAACGGCTCGCCCATGCCCATCATCACCACGTTGGTGAGCTTGCGCTGGCGATGCGGCACGTTGCCCAGGTGACGCGCCGCGACCCAGACCTGGCCGACGATTTCGGCGGTGCTGAGATTGCGGTTGAAGCCTTGAGTGCCCGTGGAGCAGAAGGTGCAGGCAAGCCCGCAGCCCACTTGCGACGACACGCACAGCGTGCCGCGGCCCTTGTCCGGGATGAACACTGCTTCGATCGCGTTGCCGCCATCCATGCCCAGCAACCACTTGTGCGTCCCGTCGACAGACGGCTTGTCGAGCAGGATGTTGGGCACGATCACTTCTGCATGCGTGTGTAATTTCGCACGCAACGGCTTGCCCAGATCGGTCATGTCATCGAAATCGGTGACATGGCGGTGGTGGATCCACTTCATTACTTGGTGGGCGCGATAACGCTTTTCGCCGAGGATCTCGGCGAAAAAGCGCTCAAGGCCCTCGCGATCGAGGTCCAGCAGGTTCTGTTTTGTGCTGACCTCGGTCATGAGTCAATCAACGCGAATACAGATCCGTGGCGGGAAAGAAGTAAGCGATTTCGACGGCCGCTGTTTCGGCCGCATCGGAACCATGTACCGCATTGGCATCGATACTGTCGGCGAAGTCTGCGCGAATCGTTCCCGCTGCCGCTTCCTTGGGATTGGTTGCGCCCATCAGGTCGCGATGCTTGGCAACGGCATTGTCGCCTTCCAGCACTTGCACGATGACCGGACCGGAACTCATGAATTCGACAAGCGAGTTGAAGAACGGACGCTCGCGATGCACTGCGTAAAAACCTTCGGCTTCCTTGCGCGACAGATGGGTCATGCGGGCGGCCACGATTTTCAATCCGGCCTTTTCAAAACGTGAATAAATCTGGCCGATGACGTTCTTTGCAACGGCATCGGGTTTGACTATTGATAAGGTGCGCTCCAGCGCCATGGGGATTGCTCCAGTGTGCGGGGACCATCAGGTGCAGCAGACACCTGTAAGCGGCCCGAGGTTACATGAAAATCCGCGTGGGAACGCGGGGTTAGGACAACTTCCGAAGGGAATTTTAACGTATGCGTCACCTTGCGTGCACCCGGTTACGGATGTTTTTCAGTTGACCTGACACCGTCGAATCCGGCATAATTCAAGCAATCGTTTGAATCGCCTATTTGAAGCGGAGTCGCCTCTCTCATGGCCGGAACGCAATTCAACACCAAGGACCGCATCCTGGGCGCAGCCGAATCACTGTTCGCCCAGCAGGGATTCGCCGGCACCTCCCTGCGCGAAGTCACGAGCCGCGCCGACGTCAACATCGCTGCCGTCAACTACCACTTCGGCAGCAAGGAAAACTTGATCAACGAGGTGTTCCGCCGTCGCCTGGATGAGCTCTCGGAGCGGCGTCTTGGCGCACTACAGGTCGCGCGGGAGCAGCATCCTGGCGATCTCGAATGGATCCTTGCTGCCTTCATCGAACCAGCGCTGGCCTTGAGCCTGGATCGCCACGGCGGCACGGCTTTCGTCCGTGTACTGGCCCGCGCCTATGCCGAAAAAGATGAGCGCCTGCGCCAGTTCGTCTCCGAACACTACGGCCATGTCATGCGCGAATTCTCGAAGGCGATCTCGGCTTGCCTGCCAGATGTGTCGCGCGAATCGATGGGCTGGCGCCTGGATTTCGTCGCCGGAGCGTTGACGTACGCCATGGCGGATTTCGGCCACAACAAGCGGATGGCCGCAGTCAATGAGCAGGCCCATTGCAAACGCGCCGCGCAGGAGCTGGTGCGGTTTGCCGCCTCCGGCCTGCAAGCCAAGCCTGATCACTTAAGAAATTAAATAACAAAATCAAATGGATGTAAACCATGTCTGAGAAATTACTTGTGCGGCGGGTCGCCGTTCTGGGCGCTGGTGTGATGGGGGCGCAGATCGCTGCACATCTCACCAACGCCGGCGTCGATACCGTGTTGTTCGACCTGCCGGCCAAGGAAGGCGATCCAAACAGCATCGCGCAGAAGGCCATCGGCAATCTCGGCAAGCTTTCGCCCGCCCCGCTCGCCAGCAAATCATTGGCGGAGGCCATCGTCCCGGCCAATTACGACACTGGTCTTGAATTGCTGCGCGGTTGTGACCTGATCATCGAGGCCATCGCCGAGCGGATGGACTGGAAACAGGACCTGTACAAGAAGATCGCACCGTTCGTTGCCGGGCACGCCGTACTGGCCAGCAACACCTCCGGCCTCGGCATCAACGCGCTCGCCGATGTGTTGCCCGAGCAACTCCGCCATCGTTTCTGCGGCGTGCATTTCTTCAACCCGCCGCGCTACATGCACCTAGCTGAACTGATCCCGGCCCGGACCACCGATCCCGCGATCCTGGAAGGTCTGGAAGCCTTCCTCGTCACCACCCTCGGCAAAGGCGTGGTCTACGCCAAGGACACGCCCAACTTCATCGGTAACCGCATCGGCGTGTTCTCGATCCTGGCGACCATCCACCACACCGCCGCACACAATCTCGGTTTCGACGAGGTGGATGCCGTCACCGGCCCGTTAATCGGCCGCCCGAAATCGGCCACGTACCGCACGTCTGATGTGGTCGGACTGGACACCATGGCGCATGTGATCAAGACCATGGCCGACACCCTGCCCGACGATCCCTGGCACGAGTACTTCAAGTCGCCGAGTTGGCTGGACGCGATGATCGCCAAGGGCGCGCTGGGACAAAAAACCGGGGCCGGCATCTTCCGCAAGGTCGGCAAGGACATCCAGGTGCTGGACCTCAAGGCGCAGGGCTACCGCCCGAGTACGCATGAGGCCGCGCCGGAAGTGATCGAGATCCTGAAGATCAGGAATCCTTCCGAGAAATTCGCCCAGCTGCGCGAGAGTGCGCATCCGCAAGCGAAATTCCTGTGGGCCGTGTTCCGCGATCTCTTCCACTACAGCGCCTATCACCTTAGTGATATCGCCGAGACCGCGCGCGATGTCGATCTCGCCATCCGCTGGGGTTACGGGTGGTCGCTGGGGCCGTTTGAAACCTGGCAAGCCGCGGGCTGGAAGCAGGTCGCGGAGTGGATCGCCGCAGATATCGTCGCCGGCAAGGCGATGAGTTCGGCGCCCTTACCCGACTGGGTGTTCGACGGCCGCGATGTTGTCCATGCGGCGGAAGGCAGCTACAGCCCCGGCAGGAACGCCAAACTGCCGCGCTCAGCGCTGCCGGTCTATCGTCGCCAACGATTCCCGGATCCGTTGCTGGGCGAAGTTTTCACGCTCGGCGAAACCGTCTTTGAAAACGACGGCATCCGCCTGTGGCACGACGGCGACGACATCGCCGTTGCTTCATTCAAGACCAAGATGCACACCGTGTCGGACCACGTGCTGGCGGGGCTGCAGGAAGCCATCGCGATCGCCGAGCGCCAGTTCCGCGGCATGGTGATCTGGCAGCCAAAAGAGCCGTTTTCCGCAGGCGCTGATCTGTCAGGCGCCATGGGTGCGCTGCAGGCGGGGGACATCAAGGGCTTCGATGCGATGGTGGCCAATTTCCAGGCCACCAGCCAACGGATCAAGTATTCGCTGGTGCCGGTCGTGGCGGCGGTCCGCGGGTTGGCGTTGGGCGGCGGCTGCGAGTTCCAGATGCACAGCGCGCGGACGGTGGCCGGACTGGAGAGCTACATCGGCTTGGTCGAAGCCGGCGTTGGCTTGCTGCCCGCGGGCGGCGGCTTGAAGGAACTTGCGCTGCGGGCCTCGCAAGCTGCGGGGCCGGGTGGCGATGTCTTCGCGCAATTGAAGCCGTCGTTTGAAGCCGTGGCGATGGTGAAAGTGTCCACATCCGCGATCGAAGCAAAAGAACTGGGATTGCTGCGCAGCAACGACGTGGTCGCATTCAATGCCCACGAGTTGCTGCATATCGCCAAGCAACAAGCGCTGGCGCTCGCCGAAAGCGGCTACCGGCCGCCGCTGCCCGCACGACGCATCATCGTCGCCGGCGATGTCGGTATCGCGACCTTCAAGATGATCCTGGTCAACATGCTCGAGGGCCACTTCATCTCCGAACACGATTACGAAATCGGAACGCGTGTCGCAACGGTCTTGTGCGGTGGCGAAGTCGATCGCGGTGCACTGGTCGACGAAGACTGGCTGCTGCGACTGGAACGCGAGCATTTCGTGGCGCTCGCGCAGATGCCGAAGACGCAGGAGCGCATCGCGCACATGCTGAAAACGGGTAAGCCGTTGAGGAACTGACAAATGGGAGTGGAAGTGGGAAGTGGGGAGTAGGAAATCGGAAGGCGTGAACTCTCTCTTTTTACTCTCCCGCTCTCCACTTTCTAACCCCCCCCTACTCCCGCCCTTGGAGGCACAAAAAATGACACGCCAAATCCAGGACGCCTACATCGTCGCTGCCACCCGCACGCCAGTCGGCAAGGCACCCCGCGGCGTTTTCCGCAACACCCGTCCCGACGAGATGCTTGCGCATGTGTTGCGCAGCGTGGTCGCGCAGGTGCCGGGCATCGACCTCGATCGCATCGATGACGCCATTATTGGCTGCGCCATGCCCGAAGGCGAGCAAGGCATGAACGTCGCACGCATTGGCGTGCTGCTGGCAGGCCTGCCGGACACCGTCGCGGCACAAACCATCAATCGTTTTTGTTCGTCAGGATTGCAGGCCGTTGCATTGGCAGCGGACCGCATCCGGTTAGGTGAAGCGGATCTGGTCCTGGCTGGCGGCGTCGAGTCGATGTCGATGGTGCCGATGATGGGCAACAAGGTCGCGATGAGCCCACAGGTCTTCCAGGACGACAACCTCGCCATCGCCTACGGCATGGGCATCACCGCGGAAAAGGTGGCCGAGGAATGGAAGGTATCGCGCGAGGACCAGGATGCATTCGCCGTGGCCTCGCACCAGAAGGCGCTGAACGCCATCGCCAATGGCGAGTTCGCGTCCGAGATCACGCCCTATGAAGTCACTGCACGCATTCCCGACGTAGCTGGCAATGCCGTGCGATTGAAGCGTGCGTTGATCGATACCGATGAAGGCCCACGCGTGGATACATCACTGGAAGGACTGGCGAAACTGCGCCCCGTGTTCCGCAACGGAGGCAGCGTCACCGCCGGAAATTCATCGCAGATGTCCGATGGTGCGGCCGGCGTGTTGCTTGCGTCCGAACAAGCGATCAAGGATTACGGCCTCACTCCCCTCGCCCGCTTCGTCAGTTTCGCCGTCGCCGGCGTGCGGCCCGAAGTGATGGGCATCGGCCCGATCGCAGCGATTCCAAAAGCCCTGAAACAGGCGGGGCTGACCAAGGACCAACTGGACTGGATCGAACTCAACGAGGCTTTCGCCGCACAGGCACTCGCGGTGATACGCGATTGCGGACTGGATCCCGGCAAGGTCAATCCGCTCGGCGGCGCCATCGCATTGGGCCATCCACTCGGCGCAACGGGCGCGGTCCGCACGGCAACCCTCGTTCATGGCATGCGTCGCCTGCAACAGAAGTACGGCATGGTGACCATGTGCATCGGTACCGGCATGGGCGCGGCGGGTATTTTTGAATCGGTTTGATGCCGCGCGTCACGGTTGGGAGTACGACGCAACAGCACGTCGACATCTCTCCTGAAACGAAAAAAGCGCCTACATGTGTCGGCGCTCTTGAGGCGAGTGTCATGGATCATCAACGATTATTCGACGATGCGAACTCCCAACTCGTCCAGCGCCGCTTGCATCGTCGCGCGGGCACCTTCGCTCAAGGTCTCGTGGTCGAGCGCAAAGCGGATGGTTGCCTCGATAAGACCCATATGGGTTCCGCAATCGAATCGCGTTCCCTTGAAACGGTATGCATCGACCCGTGTATCCGTGATCAGGCGAGCGATGGCATCGGTCAGCTGGATCTCACCACCTGCGCCTGGGGCAGCCGTTTCCAGGTAATGGAAGATCCCTGGAGGCAGTACATACCGACCAACCACGGCCAACGTGCTGGGGGCATCGGTCGGATCGGGCTTTTCGACGATGGCCTGGATGAGACCGTGACGCTGGTTGAAATCGGGCGCGGAGACGATCCCGTAACTGCCCGTCAGCGCGCGGGGCACGTCCTGCACCGCAACCACGCCAACATCCTCGGCTTCCGCGTGATCGGCCATTTGTTTCAATGCGCCCGGGCCGCGATTCCAGATCAGGTCATCGGGCAACAACACCGCGAAAGGTTCGTCGCCCACGACCGGCTTGGCGCATAGCACCGCGTGGCCCAACCCCAGCGCCTCGGCTTGGGTGACGAACACGGCCCGCACATGCGGCGGCAGGATTTCCCGCACCAGGGCCAGTTGTTCCAGCTTGCCCGCTTTCTCGAGCTTCTGTTCGAGCTCGTAGGCCTTGTCGAAATAGTCCGCTACCGCATGCTTGTAGCGGTTGGTGACGAAGATGAGGGTTTCGCAGCCGGCTTCGATGGCTTCGTCGACCGCATACTGGATCAATGGCCGATCGATGATCGGCAACATTTCCTTCGGGACGGTCTTGGTCGCCGGTAAAAAGCGCGTGCCCAGCCCTGCCACCGGGAACACCGCTTTGCGAATACGTTGCGCCATGCCCTAGATCTTTCGCGAGCTGCGCGCGGGAAACGGAACGACTGTGGCCCGATGCGCTTCAGTCAGTTCAGCGGCAGGCGAGAACTCGGGAACCGCAGCGCGCAAGAGCAGGCCAAGCGCGGTCTCGTCGTAACGTGCAATGGCGTCGCGCATTTTTTCGATGGATCCAGCAATCGCCTCTGCAGCAACACCGCGCGCCTCAGCCTGGAGGATCTTGGGGTGCGCAGTGGGCCGATAGCGCTCGTCGGCATGGAACAGCGTTTCGTGCAATTTTTCGCCCGCGCGCAGGCCCGTGTAAACGATGGCGATATCGCGCCCAGGCTGCTTCCCAGCCAAACGGATCATTTGTTCGGCAAGCAGGCGGATTGGCACGGGCTCGCCCATGTCCAGCGTATAGATTGCTTCGTGCGAGCCGATCGCGGCTGCCTGCAAGATTAATTGGCAGGCTTCTGGAATCGTCATGAAGTAACGCGTGACTTCCGTATCAGTGACCGTCACCGGGCCGCCCAAGCGAATTTGTTCACGGAACAGGGGGACGACACTACCCGCCGAATCCAGCACGTTGCCAAAGCGCACGGTCACGTAGTGCGTTGCGCGTTTGGCCGCGTAGGCCTGGCACACCATTTCGGCCAGGCGCTTGCTTGCGCCAAGCACGTTGACCGGATCCACCGCCTTGTCGGTCGAGATCAGGACAAATGTCCCGACATTGGCCGTGCGACATGCCTCGGCAACGGTTTCGGTGGCCAGTACGTTGTTGCGAACCGCCTCACGCAATTGTGTTTCGAGCAGCGGCACCTGCTTGTATGCGGCCGCATGGAACAAGGCATCCGGCTCAGCCAGCGAAAGCGCGTGACGAATGACCGCAGGATCGCCGCAGTCCCCAAGCACCGCCACACATTCCAGATTGGGAAAATCGCGCTGCAGTTCGGCCTGCATGGTCATCAACGAAAGCTCGTCGATCTCAATCATGCCGATGCGCAGTGCGCCATGTCGGGCGCACTGCCTGCACAACTCCGAACCGATCGAGCCCCCTGCCCCGGTGACCATGACCGAACGTCCGCCCAGCCAGCCCCGGATCGCTTTCCAGTCGGGTAACACCGGTTTGCGACCCAGCAGATCCTCGATGGCGACTTCCTTGAGCTCACCCGGCAGTGACCGTCCGGTCAAGACATCCTGCAATCGCGGGACGGTGCGGAATGGCAACCCGGAGCGCTCGCACGCGGCAACGACCTGCTGCATCGCACTGGCATCGATCGAAGGCATGGCGATCACAATCAACTTCGCCGCCGTCTCGCGCGCGATTTCGGCGACGTTCGCGACCTTTCCTAATACCGATACGCCTTGCAGTTTGCTTCCCCGCAACTTCGCCGCGTCATCAAGAAAGCCGACCGGTGCATAGGCCCCTGTGCGACGCAGATCGCGCACCAGCGCTTCGCCCGCTGCGCCAGCACCAAGGATGAGCACGCGCACAGCGGCCTTGTCGGTGTGTTCGCTGCGACCGTCTTTCCAGGCCCGATACAACAGGCGTGGCGTTCCCAATAGCCCAACCAGGACAAACGGATACAGGAACAGGACGGCGCGTGGCACCCCCTCGACGCGGTTGTACAGAAACAAACCGAGCGCGAGCGCGAGGAGCCCGAAAACGCTGGCTTTGACGATGTTCCAGATATCGGGAACGCTGGCAAACCGCCACAGCCCCCGGTACAGGCCAACTTGCCAGAAGACCAGACCTTGGGCGGCCAGCACGATGGCAATTTCCAGCGACCATAGCGGCAGCACCGGAGGGTCTGATACCAGCGTATAGCGCAACCAGTTCAGGCCGGTCCAACAGATCCAGACCATCGCCAGGTCATGGGCGACAACAGCGAGGCGAGGTAGCGCCAGGTTCCAGCGGTCATTCTTGGAAATCATCCCCTAATCCCAGAAGGCGCGTCGGTACTGAGACGGCGCAAGTAAAGCCATAACAGCGTTGTGGCCATATACCACGCCAACAGCGAAAGTGTAATGAAAGCGAATTCATTTTTGCGGAACGTCAACCAGAATACGCATGCCATGGTGGTCCATACGGCATAAGCCAGTGTCACCGGCCGATGGGCACGCAGCTTCCTTGCCCACATCTGATAACTGTGATCCGCATGCGCGCGCCACCATTGCTCGCCGCGCAGCATGCGGGTTGCGAGCGTCAGACTGGCATCGACCAAAAATGCCGCGAGTGGTAGCAGGATCAGAAGCCCACTCGATGTCTGCTGCCCTGCGACCACGCTTGATACAAGCGCAGCGATGGCAAATCCAATCGCACCACTGCCGACATCACCCAGAAAAACCTTTGCCTTGGGGAAATTGAAAGGAAGGAATCCGCCGCACGCGGCAGCCAAGGCTGCGGCAAGCCATTGTTCAGGGCCTGGCAACGCGAGTGCGATGGTTGCCGCGATCAGGCCCGCTTGGCTGGCGGCCAGACCATCAATCCCGTCCATGAAATTCCATGTATTGGTCAGGCCGACAGCCAATACAAAGGTGCCCAAGGACAAGAATGGATTGCCGTAAGTCAGCTGCAACCCCCACGCAAGCACGGCCGCCGCAATCACGTGCGCGGCAAGACGAGCCGATGCTGACAGTGGACGGTGATCATCCACCCAGCCCACTCCCGCGACTACAGCAAGACCGGTCGCGAAACACGATAGCCAGATCTGGCGATCGGGGGATTGGATTGCCAGCCATAGTGCTGCGATCAGCAGCGACGCGACGATGGCAATGCCGCCACCGCGCGGTATCGCCGCATCATGGCTGCGCCGCTCACCGGGGTGATCCAGCAAATTCGCATTCAATGCATAGCGACGCGCCCACCAGGTTCCTAACAATCCGATGACGAGATGGAACGAGAGCCAAAGTGCCATTCGCGGGATCACACGACCGCATAGTTGAGGAGAGGCTTGATCGAGCCCCACTCCTTGCAACTTGGACATTGCCAGTGATGGGTCCGCGCACCGAAACCGCAACGGCTGCAGCGATAACTCGGATTGCGCACCAGCAGCTGATCGGTGATGTGCTTGAGGTCGTGCAACGTGGCTTCGGGATCGACGCCCTCGGCCAGGGCGAGATCGATCAATGCCGCTTCACCGCGTACCGACGGGCGGTCTTTCAACTGCCGTGCAAGATAGGCGCGTGCGGCCGGGACACCGTCCTCGGCCTCAACCAGCCGTGTCAGCGCAAGCACCGGCGCAACGCCTCGATAGTGTTCGCTCATTTCGGAAAGGAACGCGCGCGCGCCGGTTGTATCACCTGAGCGCTCATAGCTTGCCAATAACGTTGGCAAGAGTTCCGGCAAGTAATCGGGATCGTGTCGCGCGGCGCGCTCGAAGGCGCGAATCGCGGCCGCATCGTTCTGCAACTCCGCTTCGATCCGTCCCTCCAGCATGCCGGCGCGCACGGAGTTCGAGTCCACGGCATACGCCCTGGCGATCGCGGCGCGCGCAGCGTCGATATCACCGGACGCACGCTGGCGATCGGCAAGTTCGCATTCAAACTGTGCGATCAGTTTGCCCATCGGCTCGCCGGTTGCCGCCTCGAAACGCGTGGCGTTCTCGATCGCCTTGTCCCAGTCGCGTTCGGCCTGGTAGATGCCGATCAGGTGCTTCAGTGCCTGCGGGGCACGCTGGTCGATTTGCGCAAGCTCGGTGAACACGGTTTCCGCGCGATCCAGCAAACCCGAACGCATGTAATCCTCGCCGAGGGCAAGCAAGGCCTGGACTTTTTGCTGATCGTTGAGGTCGGGGCGAGAAACCAGTGCCTGATGCAGACGGATGGCGCGATCCACTTCGCCGCGCCGGCGAAACAAATGCCCCAGCGCGACTTGCGTTTCAAATGTTTCCTTGTCCAATTCGGCAATGTGCAGAAAAAGCTCGATCGCCTTGTCGGGCTGTTCGTTGAGCAAATAGTTCAAACCGCGGAAGTAGGTCGTCGAGAGTTTGCTGACCTGGCTATCGCTGTGACGTTCGCCGCCGCGACGGCCGACCACCCATCCGCTCACCGCAGCGACCGGAATCAGCAGGAAAAACCAAAACCATTCGTTGACGAACGCCATCGCTCAGAGGCCTTCGGGAGGCGATGTGACGCGTGATTTGCTTGAATCTGCTTCCGCCCGGCGCAAGCGCTGGCGGAGCGGCAATACCACGCTGGCGGTCATCACCAATCCGCCCACCACGACGCCAATCAACAGCGATATGAGGATAGCGACGCCCAGTGTGGTATGCAGTGCGGTGGCACCCAGATCGAGCACGATCGGCTGCGGGTTGAGTGCGCCCACGGCACCACCAATGCTGAGACAGGCCAGTGCAACAAGAAGTCGTAACAGACGCATCAAACGGCTCCAGCAGGAGTCGGTAGCTTAGCGGACACGCGCGCTGCGTTCAGCTTTTGCGCAAATGAGCGTCTTATGAAAATCAGTCTTCGGTCGGCAACGGCACGACACTACTGACGCGTTCGCGCAACTCCTTGCCCGGCTTGAAGTGCGGCACGTGCTTGCCGGGTAATGCAACGGCATCGCCGGTCTTGGGATTGCGTCCCGTCCTCGGCGGGCGGTAATGCAGCGAAAAACTGCCAAAACCGCGAATTTCGATACGTCCACCGTGCGCCAGTGATCCACCCATCATTTCCAGCAGTGACTTGACGGCCAGGTCGACATCATCCGCTTTCAGGTGCCCCTGACGCAGGTTGAGGATGTCAATCAATTCGGACTTGGTCATGGACACGAGGGGAACTCGATGAGGATAACGAACGGCCCGGGTTGCCGGGCCGTTCGTTCAATCCCTTACTCGGACTTGTTGTCCAACTGCTCACGGAGCAACGCACCCAATTGCGTCATGCCGCTGGTGGAGCTACTGGTGCTGGAAGCACTCTGGTAGTCCTCCAGTGTTTCCCGCATTTCGGCTTCGTCCTTGGCCTTGATCGAGAGCTGCATGGTGCGGCCCTTGCGATCCATGCCAATGAAACGCGCTTCGACTTCGTCGCCGACCTTGAGGTGCTGGGTAGCGTCGTCGACGCGCTCCTTGGAGATGTCGCGTGCAGCGAGATAACCCTCGACACCTTCGCCCAGGTCGATCGTGGCGCCCTTGGCATCGACTTCCTTGACCGTGCCCTTGACCATGCTGCCCTTGGTATTGGACGCCATGTACTGGCCGAAGGGATCCTGTTCCATCTGCTTGACGCCGAGGCTGATGCGCTCGCGTTCTGGATCCACTGCCAGCACCACGGCTTCCAGCGTGTCGCCCTTCTTGAAGTTGCGCGCGACGTCTTCGCCGGTGGAGTTCCAGCTGATGTCCGACAAGTGGATGAGGCCATCGATGCCGCCGTCCAGGCCGATGAAGACGCCAAAGTCGGTGATCGACTTGATCTGGCCAGACACCTTGTCGCCCTTCTTGTGGATCGCGGCAAAGGTTTCCCACGGATTCGACGACACCTGCTTCATGCCGAGCGAAATGCGGCGACGCTCTTCGTCCACGTCTAGCACCATCACCTGCACGTCGTCGCCAACCTGCACGACCTTGCCCGGGTTGACGTTCTTGTTGGTCCAATCCATTTCCGAGACGTGCACCAGGCCTTCGACGCCTGGCTCGATCTCGACGAACGCGCCGTAATCGGTGACGTTGCTGACCTTGCCGAACACGCGGGTATCGGTTGGATAACGCCGCGCGATGTTGTCCCACGGATCCTCGCCCAGCTGCTTGAGGCCAAGGCTGACGCGGTTGCGTTCCTTGTCGTACTTGAGCACGCGCACATCCATCTCCTGGCCGACTTCGACCACTTCGGACGGATGCCGCACGCGCTTCCACGCCATGTCGGTAATGTGCAGCAGGCCATCGATGCCGCCGAGGTCGACGAACGCGCCGTAATCGGTGAGGTTCTTGACCACACCCTTGAGGATCGCGCCTTCGACCAGCTTCTCGAGCAGCTGCTCACGCTCTTCCGAATGTTCGCTCTCGACCACCGCACGGCGCGAAACCACCACGTTGTTGCGCTTGCGGTCCAGCTTGATGAGCTTGAACTCGAGTTCCTTGCCTTCCAGATACACGGGATCGCGCACGGGGCGCACATCGACCAGCGAACCGGGCAGGAACGCGCGAACGTCCTTGATATCTACGGTGAAACCACCCTTGACCTTGCCGCTGATGCGACCGGTGATGGTGGCGTTGGCTTCCAGCGCTTCCTCCAGCTCATCCCACACCATCGAGCGCTTGGCTTTCTCGCGCGACAGCACGGTCTCGCCAAAACCATTCTCGAGGGAGTCGAGTGCGACCTTGACCTGGTCGCCAACTGCCACGTCGAGTTCACCGGCGTCGTTCCGGAACTGTTCGATCGGCACAATGCCTTCGGACTTCAAACCGGCGTTGATCACCACGACATCGCTGCGAACTTCGATGACGGTACCGATCACGATGGAGCCCGGCTTTAGCTTTGCCAGGTTGGTCTGGCTTTGTTCGAACAGTTCGGCAAAAGATTCAGTCATTGGAAAATTACTCAGGTTGAACACATGAGTCGGCGTCTGCGGAACGCATCGGCGACTCGCCCTTACGGCTAGTTCCCAAAAAAAAGGGGCCGTGTGTTGTGATGGAAGAAACCCATCGCAGGATTGCGATGAGGCCTGTCTGCCGGGCTTGAAGCGAGTCCGATCAGTGCCGACGAATCAGCGTGAAGGCATCAACGCCAGCACGCGTTCGACGACGGCATCAATACCAAGACCGGTGGTGTCGATGCGGACGGCGTCTTCGGCCGGCCGCAGGGGCGCCACCTCGCGATTGGCATCGCGGGCGTCACGGGCGAGAATTTCGCCCAGCAGACCCGCCAAAGTAACGGAAACCCCTTTGTCTTTCAACTGCTTATAGCGTCTTTGGGCGCGTTCCTCGGCACTGGCGGTGAGGAACACCTTGAACACGGCGTCCGGGAAGATGACGGTGCCCATGTCCCGGCCATCGGCCACCAGGCCAGGCACGCGGCGAAAGTCGTGTTGTTTCTGGACCAGGGCAGCCCGGACCGGCGGCATCGCTGCAATCGCCGAAGCGGCCGCGCCGGCGGTTTCCATCCGTAATTGGTGGGTCGCGTCCTTGCCATTGACGATGACCCGTGGCTCCGCAGACCCCTCGCCGGTTTCAAAATGGATCTCGGTCCGCTCGGCGCAAGCAGCCACGTCGTCCGCATCGCTAAGGTCAACCTGCGACCAGGCCGCCGCCAGTCCCACTGCCCGATACAACGCGCCCGAATCGAGGTAATGCCATCCCAGCCGGTTGGCGACATGGCGACTGATCGTGCCCTTGCCCGAGCCGGACGGTCCGTCTATCGTCAGTACAGGAGCGGGCATATTTCGCATCGGACGTAGCTCCGGGGGTTCGGCGCATTCTGACAGTTCCACGACTTTTCCGATGCAACCACTTGAATCGCCGGGGAAAGTCCCGTTAAAATGGCCGACTTTATTCGCTAGAGGTGTGTCATGAAGGTCCTGTCCTCCCTGAAGTCGGCGAAGGCCCGTCACCGCGACTGCAAGGTGGTTCGCCGTCGTGGCAAGGTCTTCGTGATCTGCAAGAGCAACCCGCGTTTCAAGGCTCGCCAGCGCTGAGCGCAAGCTTGCTAGACACAATAACGGAGGCCGCCATGTGCGGCCTTCGTCTTTTGCAGCCATTGGTTTTGTAGCGTTGTTCTCGCCTGCGCTTCACCTGTTCTGCTTACAATCGACCGTTCATTCGAGGAGTCTCGTCATGGTCCGTCGCTTACGTGCAGTCCCCATCCTGGCCCTGCTCGCCTTTGCGGGCGCCGCATCGGCCGAAACCCTTCTGATCGAACGCGTGCAGGACGAACCGAGTGCTGTCATGCCCACGCGTGGCATGAACATGGGCCAGGTCCAAGCCCGCTACGGCGCGCCGACCAGCCGCCTGGATCCGCGCGGTGGCCAGAAACGGCAGTGGCCGACGATCAATCGCTGGGTATACCCAAACTTCACCGTGTACTTCGAGAGAAGCAAGGTGATCGATGTCGTTGCCAACAAGTCCGACGCCAACGAAATCGGCCCCAAGCCAGCCATCCGCTGACGCGATGACCGCTTCTGCGTTGCGTTTCCCCGCGGAGTGGGAGCCCCAGTCCGCGGTCTTGATCGCGTGGCCGCACGCCAAGACCGACTGGGCCGACCGGCTCGGCGAGGTCGAAGAGACCTACATCGCCCTGGTTGCCGGGATCACGCGCTACCAGCGCGTGGTGATCTGCGTGGCCGATGCCGATCTTCAGATTTATGCCGAGGCGCGCCTGCGTTCGGCACGCATCGATCTTTTGCGCGTGCAGTTTGTCGAAGTGGACTACGACGACACCTGGCTGCGCGATTCGGGGCCGATCACGTTGCAGGCAGCGGAAGGTTTCCGGTTGCTTGATTTCCGCTTCACAGGCTGGGGCGGCAAGTTCGAGGCAAGTCGCGATGACCGGTTGATCCAGTCGCTGGAATCGCGGCAATTTTTCCACGATGCATCTTCCCGACAGATCGACTTTGCGCTGGAAGGCGGCGCAATCGAAACCGATGGCGCCGGCACGTTGCTGACCACGTGGCGATGTCTGCACGAACGTCATCCGCAAACCAGTCGTCATGAACTCGACACGAAACTGTCGGACTGGCTGGCGCAGGATCGCGTGCTGTGGCTCAACCACGGTTATCTCGAAGGCGACGACACCGACGCGCACATCGACACCCTCGCCCGCTTCGCGCCCGGCAATGCCATCGTGTTCCAGGCTTGCGACGATCCGGCAGACTCGCATTACGCCGAGCTGGAAGCGATGGCGGACGAAATCGCTGCGTTACGCACGCGGGACGGCAAGCCATATCGATTGTTTCCGTTGCCATGGGCGAAACCGATCGTGGATGGCGGGCGCAGGCTTGCTGCGAGTTACGCCAATTTCCTGATCGTCAATGGCGCGGTGCTGGTGCCGGCTTATGGCGATGAGGCTGACGCCGCCGCAGTCGCCGTAGTCGAACAAGCATTCCCGGGCCGCGACATCGTGCCGGTTCCGTGCCGTCCGCTGATCTGGCAAAACGGCAGCCTGCATTGCCTCACCATGCAACTGCCGCAGGGACTCGTGTAGGGCGGGTCTCGACCCGCCAAGCTGTTGACTCGATGGCGGGTTGGACCCAGCTAACCGTTGACTCCGGTGACGGTTCGAGATCTAGCCAAAAGCCGCGGGTAAAGACCTGCCCTACAATCGTTCAGCCAATCGAAGCTGATGGATCATGAAGAAAACCAGCCTGCCCGTCGCACTGATCCAGGAACGCAATCACGGCGACGCCGATGCCAATCTGTCGGTCATCGAACAACGCGTTGCCGAGGCGGCGAAACTCGGTGCGAAATTGGTATTGCTGCAGGAATTGCACAACGGTGCGTACTTCTGCCAGCACGAGTCGGTCGACGAATTCGACCTGGCCGAATCGATCCCCGGCCCCAGTACCGAACGCCTCGGCAAACTCGCCAGGCAACACGGCGTGGTGCTGGTGGGTTCGCTATTCGAGCGCCGCGCGGCCGGGCTGTACCACAACACCGCGGTGGTGTTCGACGCGGACGGCAGCATGGCCGGCAAGTACCGCAAGATGCATATTCCGGATGATCCTGGCTTCCACGAAAAGTTTTATTTCACGCCGGGCGATCTGGGCTTCACACCGATCGACACATCCGTTGGCCGCCTCGGCGTACTGGTGTGCTGGGATCAGTGGTATCCCGAGGCCGCGCGCTTGATGGCGTTGGCGGGCGCGGAATTGTTGTTGTATCCCACTGCGATCGGCTGGGATCCGGACGACGATCAGGCCGAGAAAGATCGTCAGCGCAGCGCCTGGATATTGAGTCACCGCGGCCACGCGGTCGCCAATGGGTTGCCGGTGCTGAGTTGCAATCGCGTCGGTCACGAACAATCCCCGTTTGTCCTTCGACAGGCTCAGGATGAGCGGCTATCGGGCATTGATTTTTGGGGCAGCACGCATGTTCTCGGCCCGCAGGGCGAATTTCTTGCCGAAGCCAGCACCGATTCGCCCGAGATCCTGATGTGCGAGATCGACCTGCAACGCAGTGAACAGGTGCGCCGTATCTGGCCGTTCCTGCGTGACCGCAGGATTGATGCCTATGGCGACCTGCTTAAACGCTATCGCGACTGACCTGTCGCCGTGTCTAGCCGATAGACTCCCGGCAGAAAGAACAAGAGCATCCGAATGATCGAAGATTCCGCTGTGCCGGCGCGCGATGAACATGCGCAATTTCCTTTCAGCGGCCAACCGCATGCCATCGTCGAACGTGACAGTGTGCGCTACACGTTGCTCGGTACCGCGCATGTATCCAGGGCCAGCGTGGATGTCGTGCGCGCGGCCATCGCCAGCGAAGCGTTCGACGCGGTGGCGGTTGAACTCGATCCGCAACGCCTACAAGCACTGACCGACCCGGATGCACTGGCGAAGCTGGACCTCGTCAAGGTCTTGCGCGAAGGCAAGACCGCGCTGTTCGCGGTCAATCTTGGCTTGGCCGCCTACCAGCGCCGCCTGGCCGAACAGTTGGGGATCGAACCCGGCGCCGAATTGAAGCTCGCCGCGCTGGATGCGAAGGCGCGCGGTCTGCCGGTGCATCTGATTGATCGCGATGTCGGATTGACCTTCAGCCGCGCCCTGCACAGCCTCGGTTTCTGGGGTCGCGCCAAGCTCAGCGCAGCCTTGTTTGCCAGCCTGTTTGCCGATGACGAAGTTGGCGAAGCGGATATCGAAAAACTCAAGCAAGGCGACATGCTGGAAGCCAGCTTCAGCGAGTTCGCCGAGCAGACGCCGGAGCTGTACGAAGCGATCATCGCCGAGCGTGATCGCTACATGGCGGCAAAATTGCGGGAAACATCAGGCGCCGCCCGCGAAGTGCTTGCGGTCGTCGGAGCGGGACACCTGCAAGGGTTGGCGAAACATCTACGGGATGAGACACGCGCCCCACACCTGATCCGCGAGGAATTGGATACCGCTCCAAAAAAATCATCGGTGCCGTGGTTCACCATCGTGCTGACGACGTTCGTGCTTGGCGGGTTCGCCTGGGGGTTCTGGCGCGGCGGCGTGGATGTCGGCACCGACCTGATGTTGTATTGGGTCCTGTTGACGGGCGGACTCGGCGCCTTGGGTTGCCTGGTTGCAGGCGGGCATCCCTTGAGCATCGTCGCTGCGTTCATTGCTTCGCCGCTGACACCACTGCATCCGGCGCTGGCGTCGGGCACCGTCAGCGCCTTGGTCGAGGCATGGGTGCGCAAACCTATCTATGCCGATTTCATGGCGCTGCGCGATGACGTGCAGACAGTGAGGGGCTGGTGGCGTAACCGCGTTGCGCGCGTGCTGCTGAATTTTTTCCTGACCAGCCTCGGCACCGCGATCGGTGTGTGGATGGGTGGCGCGAGGATGCTGGGGAAGTTGTTCGCCTGATTCTCGCGGGCGCTCCGCAGAAACGTAGTACGAGGCACTTTATAACAGCCGCAGACGGTCATTGATTCGCACGCTTTTGATCGCTCTTGCAAAGCGGAGCTTGCCCCGCTGCTGTTGATCGAAAAAACAAGCCAAGTGCAGCGGAGCAAGCTCCGCTCTACAAGAGCACGTTATTCCGCCTTGATCGCTGCGACCGTAACCGCCGGCGATGCACCATCGCGAGCGCCACGCGCACGCTTGAGCAGTTGCGCGGTGCCATTGCGCATGTCGTCCAGGATCGCGTAGATCGTCGGCAGGAACAGCAGGCTGACGATGGTCGAGAACGCCAGCCCACCGGCGATCGCGCGCGCCATCGGGTAATACGGTGGCATGTCGCTACCGGTCTTGGTCGACAGCGCGATCGGCACCATTGCCAGGATCGCGGTGCCCATCGTCATCAGGATCGGGCGCAGGCGTTCTCGGCTGCCTTCCACCAGTGCATCAGTGCGCGACAGTCCGCGTCGTCGCAAATTATTGATGTGCTCGATCATCACGATGCCGTTGTTCACCACCACGCCCATCAGCACCAGGATGCCGATGAAGGCCATGATGTTGAACTCCGTGCCGGTCAGCCAGAACAGCCAGAACACGCCGAATACCGAGAACAGCACGCCGCTCATGATCGCCGACGGGAACAGCAGCGACTCGAACACGGCCGCCATCACCACGTAGATCATCACCAGCGCGATGGCGAGGTTGAACAGCATCTGCTGCATCGCTTCGTCGTCTTGCTGGAAGGCGCCGCCGTCGAACGAATAGCTGTAGCCGGTCGGGAAGGAGATGCCTTTCAGCGCCGCTTCCATCGCCTTGCGCGCTTCAGGCATCGTCACCTTGTCGGCCAGATTGGCCTGGATGGTCAGCGTGGTCTGGCGATTGGTGCGCGACACCTGCGTCGATGCCGGCTGGATCGACACATCGACCATGCTCATCAACGGCACGCTGCGGCCATCAGGCGCGCGCACGGTCAACGACGCCATGTCCTGCATGCGGAAGTCTTCCGCGCCGGCGAAGCGCGCCCACACCGGCACCTCGGTTTCGCCGCGACGGAATTCACGCAAGGGCGAGCCACGCAAGGCCAACCCGATGAAGCTGGCGACCTGCTGCGAACTGAAGCCGAACGCAGCGGCGCGCTCGCGATCCACGCGCACGGTCAGCTCGCTGTTTTCGTCACCCGCATTGATGCGCACGTCGCGCAATTCCTTGCGCTTGGCCAGGATCGGGACGACCTCGCCCGCGAGTTCCGCCAGCGCATCGGTCGAATCGCCGACCAGTTGAAACTCCACGTTCTCGCCCATCCCGCCGCTGCCCTGCTCCTCCTGGTTGCCGAGCGTCATCTTGGCGCGCGCGGACTTGGGCATCTCCTTGCGGATCAGTTCCAGTAGCGGTGCGGTTTCGCCGGGCTTGTCGGTATCGAACTTGATGCGGGTGTTGCCGCCCTGCTCCTCGCTGTACCAGGTGTACAGCTGGATGATGTGGAAGCGATCCCGATTGGCATTGAGGAAGGCCTCCATCTTGGTCGCCTCCACCAGCATCTGCTCCTTGGTATAGCTGCCCTGCCAATCGTAATTGAGCCGCACCTCGTCGCCGTCATCGCCGCCAAACATGTTCTTCTTGGTCAGCACCATCGGCACGATGCTGACCGCGATGATCAGCACGATGCCCAGCACGCTCTTGCCGCGATGCTCCAGCGTCCAGCGCAGGAAACTTGCATAGCGTCTTTGCATGCGCGGAATCAGGCCTGTTTGGCTGCGCACGGCCGACGGGGTTTTCATGCGCGCCGACAGCATCGGAATCAAGCTCACCGCAACCAACCATGACGACAGTAACGACACCGAAATGGTGATCGCGATCTGCGTCATGAAGATGCTGATCTGGTTGGTCTCGCCGAACAGGTTGGGCAGGAACACGATGCAGTGGCACAAGGTGCCCGCCGACAACGCGATGGCGACATGGCGCGTGCCCATGATTGAGGCCAGGCGCGGCTGGTCCGGCATCTTTTCGCGTTCCTGGTAGATGCTCTCGACCACCACCACCGCGTTATCCACCAGCATGCCGATGGCCAGCAGCAGGCCCATCATCGACAGGATGTTGAGCGTGACGCCAGCGAAGTACATGAAGCCCAGTGTCATCACGAAGCAAATTGGAATTGCCAGGGTCACCATCAACGTCGATGGCCAATGCCGCAGGAAGAAGAACAACACCATCATCGACAGCAGCAAGCCGATCGCGCCGGCCTCGGCCAGCGTCACCAGCGACGTGGTGACATCCTCGCCCTGGTTGTCGATGACCTTGACCTGGATATCGCTGAGCGCCGGCTGCTTGCGGATCGCATCAACCTCGTCGAGAACACTTTGCGAGACCTCGACCAGGTTGGCGTCGCGCTCTTTGAACACGTCCAGCCCCACGGCGGGCTTGCCCTCTAGCAGCCGTCCGTAGTTCATCCGCGCGGGTTTGAGACGGATATCGGCGATGTCGCCGAGCCGCACACCGTTGTTGCCGACCACCAGGTCACGAAGTTGCTGCAGGTCGGTCATTTCGCCGACGGGCTGCACGCGCAGTCGCCGGCCGCCGTCCTCGATCTGGCCGGCGGATACGGAAAAATTGACCGCCTGCAACCGCGTGACCAACTCGTTGATGCCGACGTTGTGGGCAGTGAGCCGATCCGGCGCGATCGCAATCTCCACCTCGTTCTGCGACGCTCCTGAAACATCGACGCGGGCAACACCGGGAATGCGCTCCAGCTTGTGCTTGAACTCGCGATCGATCATGTCGTACGCGGTGGTCATGTCGATGTTGCCGGCCAGGCGCACGCCGACGATCGGCTGGTCGGTCGTGGAAAACTTCATGACCGCATAGCGTTGCAAGTCATCAGGCAGCTCGTCGCGGATCGCGTCGATACGTTCGCGCGCATCCGATGCCGCGATGGCCACGTCGCGATCCCAATCGGAAAACTGGATGAAGACGCTCGCGCCATTGGCGTTGGCGCTGCCTTCCATGCGCTTGATGCCGGTCATGGTCGACAGTGCTTCCTCGACCGGACGCAGCACCGTGCGCTCGACTTCCGACGGGGTCGATCCTTCGTACGGCAGCTGCACGAAGATCACCGGGAACGAGATCGACGGGAACGCCTCCAGCGGCAAACGCACCGCGGCGATCAAGCCGATCACCAGCATCGACACGAAGAACATGATCGACGTGACCGGCCGCTTGATGCTGAATTCCGCGACGCTCATGCGAGTTGGTCCTGGTCACCTTCGATCGTGGTCGCCGTGATTTCGGCATCGCGACGCGCCCGACGGGCGCGCTCGCGATAGTGTTCGTCGGGCCGGCGATCCAGAACGTCGTAAACGACCGGAATCACCACCAGCGTCAACAACGTCGAGACCAGCAGGCCACCAATCACGGTGATCGCCATCGGCGAACGCACTTCCGCGCCCTCACCGAAAGCCAGCGCCAGCGGCAAGAAGCCGAACAGCGTGCACAGCGTGGTCATGACGATCGGGCGCAACCGCGAACGCGCGCCTTCAACCAAAGCCTCGCGCTTGGGCATGCCGGCCTCGCGCAACTGATTGACCTTGTCGATCAGGATGATCGCGTTCTTCACCACCAGACCGACCAGCAGGATCAGGCCGATGAACACCACCACCGACACCGGCGAGCGCGTCAGCAGCAAGGCCAGCACAGCACCCACCAGCGCCAGCGGAATGGTGAACAGGATGACGAAGGGATGCAGCAACGACTCGAACTGCGAGGCCATCACCAGATACACCATGAAGATCGCCAGCGCGAATGCGAACAGCAGCGAGCGCACCGATGCCGCCAGCTCCTCGCCCTGACCGCCGATATGCATGCCGACGGCGGCGCCAAGCGGTTGCTCCCGCACCATGTCTTCCACTTCGCTCACGGCACTGCCGAGATCGATGTCGCGCAGGTTGGCCGACACGATCGCCACGCGTACCTGGTCGGCGCGATGGATCTCGCTCGGGCCGGTGGTCGAAACGACATCGGCCACGGCATCGAGCGTCACCGGACGGCTGCTGCCCGGATTGACGATCAGGCGACGGATGCCTTCGACCGACGCGCGATCGCTTTCGCGCGAACGCACCAGCACATCGATCTTGCGATCGCGAAAGCTGTAACGCGTGGCGACATCGCCGCGCACTTTCTTGACCACGATGTCCGCGATCTGCCGCGTGGTCAGGCCCAATGCACCAGCGCGATCCTGGTCGAAACGGATCTGGATTTCGGGGAAGCCTTCCTCGACCGTCGACTTGACGTCGGCGTAATGCGGATTGGCGCGCAGCATCGCCGCCATCTTCTTGCCCGCAGCCTCGATGGTGTCGAGGTCCTCACCGCGCAATTCGATCTCCAGCGGCGTCGAAAAACTGAAGAGTTCGGGACGGCTGAAGTCGACCTGTGCGCCCGCATTGCCGGCGATGGTCTTGCGCAGCGCTTCGGTTTCGGCGGCTTCGAGTTCCTCGCTGCCGCCGTCGGCCATGACCACGGTCAGCTTGCCAATGTTCTCGCCGCTTTCGGTCGGGCTGGCATCCAGTCGCGTGCCGCTGCCGCTGACGCCGTAAAGCGCGCGGATCCCTTCATCCTTGGCATGTTTCTGTTGCAGTTCGCGCACCACCGCATCGGTCTCGCGCAACGGCGTGCCCGGCGGCAACTTGACCGTCATCTCGAAGCGGTCCTGCGCCAGTTGCGGGATCAGGTCGGCGCCGAGCAACGGGATGGCGAGCATCGTCAACGTGAATGCGCTTGCGGCAAGTCCAAGCACCAGCACAGGCCTGCCTATCGCGGCTGGCAGGAGCTTGATGTAACCGCGTTCGGCGCGGCCGTAGGGCGACATCTCCAGGTCGCTGGCCTTGCGCATCACCGGTCCGACCACGGCGACCAGACCACGCCAGATCCGGACGAATACCCAGGCGATGCCGAAGAAGAATCCACGCAACCCGACGCCAATGCCGCGTCCGGTGCCGGCGATAGGTTTCTGCCAGCGTTTTTCCGGTTGCCATTTCGGATGCGGCGCCTCATCGGCGAATGCCAGCGGCGGACGTCCTTTCAATGAACTCAACATCGGGATCAGTGTCATCGCAACGACCAGCGAAATCGCGATTGCGATCGCCACCGTCAACGCCTGGTCACGAAACAACTGCCCGGCAATGCCTTCCACGAACACCAGCGGCAAAAACACGGCGACCGTGGTCAAGGTCGAGGCGACGACCGCCATGCTGACTTCGCGCGTTCCGGTAATCGTCGCATCCAGGATACCCAGCCCGCGTTCGCGCGCCTTGGCGATGCTTTCCAGCACCACGATCGAATCGTCGACGACGAGGCCGGTGGCGAGCGCGAGTCCGCCCAGCGACATGACGTTGAGGCTCAGGTCCAGCTGGTCCATGAAGAAAAAGGTGGCGATGATCGACACCGGCAGCGACAGGCTGATGACGAACGTGCTCCACCCGTCGCGCAGGAACAGGAAGATGATCAGGATCGCCAGCAGGCCGCCAATGACCGCATCGAGTTTGACATCGCTGATCGCATGTCGAATGAACTGCGACTGGTCGTCGATGGTCGTCAGTTCGACGTCCGGCGGAATCTGTTCCTTGATGTCCTCGAGTTTTTTCTCGATCGCATCGGCGGTGGCAACCGTGTTCGCATCGCCTTCCTTGTACAAGGCAAGCTCGACCGCTTCCTTGCCGGCGATGCGGATGATCGCCTCGCGTTCCTTGTAGCCCTGGCGGACATCGGCGATGTCCTTCAAACGCACAGGCATGCCACCGGCTGCGGTGTTCTGGTCACCCGAAGATGCGCTCTGCACCGACGCGGCCGCCGCCATCGCATCTGCCGAACCCGAGGCTGCCGCGACGCGCGCCATCTGGTCGGCCGCGCTTTGCGCCGCGCCGCCACCCGCGGACTGGGTAGTGACCAGCATCTCGCGGATTTCGTCGATGTTGGCGAACTGGTTGACGGTACGCACCAGGTAACGCTGCGAACCTTCCTCCAGGCGGCCGCCGGAAATGTTGATGTTTTCCTGCTGCAGGCGGGTAATGACGGTATCGATCGGCAGGCCCAGTTGGGCGAGCTTCTGCTGGTCGATATCGACCTGGATTTCGTCTTCCAGGCCACCGCCGACCTTGACTGCGGCCACGCCTGACACCGGCTCGAGTTTTTTCTTGAGGTCGTCGTCGGCGTAGCGGCGCAATTCGATCAGTTGCCGGATGGCGTCGACCTCGCTGCCGGCCTCGCCCTTCGACGACAGGCCCTTCGAAGACAGCACCAGCCGCATGATCGGCTCCGTCGACGGATTGAACCGCAGCAGCACCGGTTTTTTCGCTTCCAGCGGCAGCTGCAGCACCTCCATCTTGTCGCGCACTTCCAGCGCGGCCTGGTCCATGTCGGTGCCCCAGACGAACTCCATCACCACATCACTCTGCCCGGTGCGCGACACCGATTTGAGCTTGCGCAGGTTCTTGACCACGCCGACGGCTTCCTCGACCGGTTCGGAGATCAACGTCTCGATCTCGGTCGGCGCAGCACCCGTGTATTCGGTACGCACGGTCAGCGTCGGATAGCTCAGGTCCGGCAGCAGGTTGACCTTGAGATTGTTCAAGGCGATGAAGCCGAACAACAGGAAGGTAATCGTGACCATCGCCACCGTCACGCGGCGCCGGGTGGAGAACTCTACGATGCCCCCGGTTGAAGCCTTGAATGCAGATGACTTGTGCGCGCCGGCAGGATCCTGCGAACTCATTGCTTGCTACCCGAAGCAGGCTTGGCGGCAACCGTCTTCTTCGCCCCAGGCTGGAGGGGCTGGCCGATGACCTGCACCGCGCTGCCATCGCGCAACGCGACTTTGCCGGCAGTCACTACCGTTTCGCCCTGCTTGACGCCTTCGCGCACTTCGGCCCACTCGCCGTCCATGAAACCCAGCTTCACCGGCACCCGCACTGCCTTGCCGTTGCGGGCCACGTACACAGCCGGGTTCTCTTCGTCATCGAGCAATGCAATGCGCGGTATCACCAGCGCGTTCGCGCGCTGGTCGTAATCGATCTTGATGCGCCCGAACATGCCCGGTTGCAACAAGCCGCCGCCATCGAACGCGCAGATCACGCGGAAGGTGCCGCTGCCCGAGTCGACGACCGGGGCGACGCGGTCCACCGTGCCCTGGAAAGTCTTGCCTGACAGCGCATCGACCTGCAGCAACACCGGCAAACCGGCCTTGAGCGTTTCCAGTTCGCGCTCAGGCACGTTGAGCACCGCTTCCAGCCGCGAGATGTCGACGATGCGGAAGATCGGCGTGTTGATCTGCACGAAATTGCCCGGCTTGATCATGCGCTGCGCGATCACGCCGGAAATCGGCGCGGTCACGTTGGCATAGGACAGTTCGAGGTTGGCAAGCCGATTGACCGCCCGCGCGTTCTCCAGATCGAACTTGACCTGGTCGATGTCATTGGCGCTGATGAGCTTTTGTGACGCCAGCTGCCGCGAGCGCGCGTAGTTGGCCTCGAGCTTGCGCATCTGCGCGGAGCTTTGCGCCGCCTGCAACGCTGCGCGCGCCGAGTCGAGCCGCACCAGAACCTGTCCGGCGCGGACCTGCTGGCCTTCCTCGGCCATGACGCTCAAGGCGACGCCCGACGTCTTCGCCACCACCTGCGACTCGCCACGTGCTTCCAACGGCGCCGTTCCGGTGTAACTGGCGGCGATGGCGCGGCGCGAGGCTGCGACCACTTCCACCGGCACCGCTTCGGGTCCTTTGTTCTCACCGTCCTTGCCCTTGGCTTGCGCGCCGCTTTCGCCACCGCGCTTGCAGGCGCCCAACACCAGCACGCTGCCGAGTAGCAGGGCGATCAGCAGCGGGCGGGCTGCAGTACGCGGGGCACGGCCACAAAAAACGGTCGGAACAGGCATCGGAACGAGCTCTCAGAGGTGTGGTAGCTAGATATATCACCTAGCCTGGATACGACCATGCGCCGAAGGTCATGGTGACTGTCAGCGCCGCTCGCATCAGCGACTCTGATTGGAACGATCATCGATACGGGACACGGCCGCTTCGTTGCATCGCGGTCGCAAGTTATACTTTGCCAATTGCGTTTCCATGTCGGATTCGCGTCCACGCTAGCCCTTCGAGAAGACATTGATGCGACCGTTGTCGATCGCCGCGTGCCTCGCGCTCACCCTGCCCTTCACCGCCCTCGCCGCCGACCCCGCTACAACCTCGGCCGGTGATGCAAAGAAAGGGCACCAGCTCACCTACACCTGCCAGGGATGCCACGGCATCACAGGCTACAAGAACGCATATCCCAACTACCACGTGCCGCGCATCGGTGGGCAGTCGAAGGAATACTTGGTCAACGCGTTGAACGAATACAAGCTAGGCACGCGCAAGCATCCGACGATGCAGGCCCAGTCCGAAAGTTTCTCGGGCCAGGACATCGCCGACATCGCCGCGTTCCTGTCGACGTTGAAGCAGAAGTGAGCCACGGCATGACCAAGACTCGCTTCTCCTTCCTTGTCGCCGCCTTGTGCGCGGCGTTGCTGGTCACCGGTTGCTCCGGTTCCGAGACGTCGGCGGGCGATGCCAGCGAGGCCCACGCCTCTTCGTCCGCAGGCTTGCCATCGGGCCGCATCGACGCCGGTGCCAAGCGCACGCTGGTCAAGAGCGTCGCCACAGGCCAGACCTGCATCGATTGCCACGGCAAGGACGGCAACGCGCCGCTCGATCCGGCCTATCCAAAGCTGGGCGGCCAGTACCACTCCTACATTGCGCATTCGCTACAGATGTATCGCAATGGCGGCCGTGAGCATGCGCTGATGTCAGGCCAGGCCAAGGACCTGACCGACCAGGAAATCGCCGACCTGGCCGCGTACTTCGCTTCGCGTCCAAGCCAGTTGAGCGATTTGCACGGGCTGGATTGACAGCTCGCGCCATTTCCAAAAAATCGGGGGCCGAAAGGCCCCGTTTTCATGTGGGGCGGCGCGGCTGGCGTTGGTTACTCTCCGCTCCTGGCTTGATCTTGATCTTGTAGAGCGGAGCTTGCTCCGCTGCCCTTGATTTTTGATCTCCGGTAGATCCAAACAAACTTGTTGATCTTGTTATGCAAGCAAAAGCAGCGGAGCAAGCTTCGCTCTACAGTAAGCTCGAGCAAAAAAGCAGCGGAGCAAGCTCCGCTCTAAAGAATAGAAAGCTTGAGCGACCGGCCGGCTTCGCGTTCCAGAGTTGCATCGTTGTTACTTCTTCAATGCCCCCTGGTCCTCATGCAACTCCGGCTTGAACGGAATATCCGGGGGTGGTCGCGCGATTGCGGGTTGCTCGAATAGTTTTTCCGAGTCGGTCATGCCGCAGCCCCCGCCCACCTGCAAGATCGAGACCACGCATTCCAGGCGCTTGGATGTGCCCGGAATTGGAATCGACAGTTTCTTGATGCCCTTGCGTACCCACTCCTGCAGCAAGGTTTCATGCGGTATCCAGTACTTCTCGAACGCACTCTTCTTGTAGGGAAGTCCGGGTCGTTCAAGCCACTTGCCTGCGCGATCGAGATTGGCGATGCGCTCTTCCACCGAACCCGGCGGTGCGTTGCCGGGCGATGCTGCCCCCGGCGGCATGCGCAGGCTTCCGTCCTGATTGAAGAGTCCGGGCCGCGCGCCCGGTTTGTCACCGCCGGTCGGCTGGCCGGCGACGTTGCGCTTGGCGTCACCCCAATCATCCGCCCTGGTCGTCGTGGGTGCTGATCCTGGTTTCGGGCTGGTGGCAGGTCCTGCTGCCGTCGCCGCGGGTTGCGTGCCTCGTGCTTGCTCAGCGGTCGCGGCAGGCGTGCCTGCGGGCTTGGTCGCAGTGGCTGCCGGCGTCGCTCCTGTCGCTGTCGCAGCCGTCGGCCGTTCGGCCGGGATCGGTAGCGATCGAGGTTCCGCACTGGGCGATGGCGACTGCAATTGCGGCGAGGCGGCAGCGCGTTCCGGCAGCGCGCGCGCACGTACGGCAGGCAATGGACGCGGCGTTGGAATATCGGTGGTCTGCTGCGCGATCTGCGGCACCGTGATTTCGCGCGGCGGCAGATCTCTTTGGATCGGTCGCACCGGCGCGAGAGGACGCGGGGTCGGTATTTCGACGATCTGCGTACGCAATTGCGGCACCGCCACTTGCGCCTGCGGCACGGCGACGCTGCGTTCGCGCGGTGGCGGCAAGCGGAACGTGCTCTGTGTCGTCCGCGATTCGGTCACCTGCAACGGTTGCTGCGCAGGTGGCGTGGGCTGGATTTCGACCAGGCTCGGGACCTCGCGCTCCGGCTGCGTTTCCGTGGGCGCATCGACCGCGCTCGCCTCGGCCTGTTCCTGCGTCAATTGTGGGCGTTGCGGCTGCGCAGTGGCATCCGGCGCTGCTGCCGACGGGGTTGGCTCGGGATCGGGTGCAGGGGATGGCGGCCCGCCACCTTCTTCTTCCGGCGTGCCGATGCCGACCAGCTGCACCCTCACCTGCTCACCTTCCGGCTGCGAAACCACCATGAAACGCAGGTACATCAAGTACAGCAGCATCGCTGCGAAAAACACATGCACGATCAGGCTGAAGACCAGCGCGGACCAGCGCAACCAACGCTCCTCGCGCACCGGTGGTTGCCATTGCTGACGCCACAGCATGGCGAACGCCTGCCAGCGGTTGAGTTCGATCGCACGGCGCGGCGGCGACGCAAGTTCGCGTTGCTCGAAGATCGCAACGATCGATTCCGCGGTTGCACCGGTGACTGCGCCGACGCGTTCGCCCAGCGACGCGAGCCAGGCGGCCCAACTCGGCGGAAAGCCGACGCTATGCGCTTCGGGGCGGATCGACCGCAGTTTGCGCCGGGCCAGCAGCGCCTGCAGGAGTTCGGCCGCGGAAAACACGCGCCGTACGACGCCTTACGCGGCCGCGTCGCGCGCGATGTACGGTGCCGTGCCGGTGTCGTGATCGGTGGCATCGCGCACAGCGGTCACGCCAGCGACCTTGGTCAAGAGGGTTTTTTCAATGCCCTGCTTCAAGGTGACATCGGCCATGCCACAGCCTTGGCAACCGCCGCCGAAACGCAATACGACGACGCCATCGCTGGTGACTTCCTGCACCGAGACATGGCCTTTGTGCTGGGCAAGCTGCGGATTGATCTCGTGCTCGACGATCCAGTGCACGCGTTCGACCAGCGATGCGGATTCGGCCGGCACCTCGCCCTTGATCTTCGGCGCGCGAATCTGCAACTGGCCGCCGGTGGCCTTGTTCTCGTAGTCGATCTCCGCGTTGTCGAGATATTGCACGCTGGCCGCATCCAGCCACAGCGTGAAGCCTTCGCAATCGATGGCCCACTCGTCGCCTTTCAAGTCGCGTTGCTCGGCGAACTCCAGCCGTACGTCGGCCTTCGGCGTGCCCGCGCCCACGGCAGCCAGTTTCACGCCCAGCCCGGGAATGTCCTCGCGCTCGATCAGCTTGCGGAAATGCGTCTGTGCGGATTCGGAAATATTGATCATGGGACTCTTGGCGATGGCGCTCGATCAGCCAGCAAACTAAGTTTCGGAGCGCATTCTGAAATAACAACGGTGGGCGTATTCTAGCGATGTACCGTCACACCGTCGGGGCAAAGCCTTCCGGGGCGTGAACAGACATCTGTCATTCGTTAGGAGTTTGTAATGTCCGACCTGATCGCTCTCGCCAACGCCCACTGCATCGCTCGCAAGGGCTCCGAATTCAAGCTCACCGAGGCGCGTATCCGCGAACTGCAGCCGGAAGTGCCCGGTTGGGAACTGGTCGAGGACCGTCATGCCTTGAGCAAGACCTTCAAGTTTAAGGATTACTACCGGACGATGTCCTTCGTGAACGCACTCGCCCATATGGCCAACCGCGAAGACCACCATCCCGACCTCGGCGTGCATTACGACCGCTGCGTGGTGCGCTATTCGACCCACGATGTCGGCGGGCTCAGCGAGAACGATTTTATTTGTGCGGCGAAAGCTGACGCGTTGGCGTGATAAATGCACCTCTGTCAAAAGCATTTCCTGAAGCACCCTCAGTTGATGGACGCTGCAGACGTGGAGGACGCAGGACTCGATGAGTTGCTCCAGCGCCTCTTGAATTCCCTACATCACTCAGCAGTGACATGTCGCCCTGAAGTGATAGGCCCGGTTTCCCGTTTTAGCCTCGCCATTGAGACGGATACCGCGCAACCGACTTGTCGATTGCAGCCTGCCTATTTCAATTGGGTGAGAGTGCGATATGTCAACGACGCCACTCTCGCTTTACCATCGAGTTCCTGGGCAAACCCGCGACTTCGCTAGACTGCACCGGCAGGTGCATCGATCGGTTTGCAACTGCGCTGCTTCTCAGGGGAAAGCCTTGTCCAACGCGCAACTGCTTCGGCCTCGATCGCATGGCATTTCCACGGCCGTCGTCCTTGGCGTTTTTGCGGGGTTTGGCGCGCTGGTAACGCTGCTGGGATGGGCGCTGGAGATCCGCCGGCTGACCGACTGGTTCGGCCTAGGCATTTCCATGCTACCCATGGCCGGCTTGGCGGCGTTGCTGGCAGGAACCGCGCTGGTAGCGCTGGGGCTCGGTCACCGTCGCATGGCTACCGGATTCGCGGCCCCGGTGCTGCTGATTGGCGCCGCCGTGCTGTTCGAGCACGTCACAGGCATCGATCTGCACATCGACCGCTTGGTGCTATACCGGGAATGGGGCCAGAACGCGACCTATGCGCCGGGCCGGATCGGTGTCCCGGCATCAGTGTCGTTCACCGTGCTCGGCGCAACCTTGCTGCTGGCCGCGCAGCGTCGAAATGGCGCACGCTCCACGGTGTTGGGAGGCGTACTGGTCAGTGCCATCGCCATGCTTTCGATCGTTGGTTACCTGTTCCTCGCCGATACGCTGTATTCACTCCCGCGCCTGACCACGATCGCCCTGCAGACAGCGATCATCGTGCTCGCATTGGGGATGGGCATAATCGCCAGCGCCAGGAACGGCGTCCTCGTCTTCCTGCGCGAAGAAACGGCCGCGGCCACGCTGGTACGACGCACTCTCCCTTCCATCATCCTGCTGCCAGTGCTGCTGGGCTGGCTGATGCTGCGCGCACAGAAGCTCGGATGGTTCGATCCCGCTTTCGGCACGTCGGTACTGGTGCTCGGCCTGATCGGCCTGCTGACCATCGTGCTATGGAGAACGGCGGCGTCGGTCGCCTCGCACGAACGCTCGTTGCTCAACAGCCAGCAACGTCTCGAGGGCGTGCTGGCGACTATTGGCGACGGTTTCCAGGTAGTGGATCGCGACTGGCGATATACCTATTTCAACCTGGCGTTTCGGCGCGATTTCGCGGAGCGTGGTGTGGATGCCGATGCGATGCTTGGGAGGACGATTTCCGAGGTATTTCCCGGCTTCGAGGCAACACCTGCCGGGCACACGCTGCAACGCGTGATGTCCGAGCGCACGGAAATGGCCTATGAAACGTGGTTCGAGCCGTGGCAGCGCTGGTTCGCTTTTCGCGCGGCACCCACGCCTGACGGCGGTCTCTCGATCCTGTCGCAGGACATCACCGAACGCCGGCAGGCAGCCGAACGCCTGCGCGCCTCCGAGGAGCGTCTGCAGCTGGCGATGTTGATCGCCGACGCGGCGACATGGGACGCAGATCTCGTCAACAAGACCGTGCACTGGTCGGACAGCCATTTCACGATGCTCGGATATCCGCCCACGCCGGACCGGCAGGCCACGCACGCCATGTGGCAGGACATGGTGTTGCCCGAGGACATGCCGAACCTGCAGCGCGAGTGGACGCGTGCGGAAGTCGGACACGACATGTTCGTGTCGGAGCACCGCATGCGGCATGCCCTCACAGGCGACATCCTCTGGGTCAATGCTGCGGGGCGGTTCTTCTATGATGCAGATGGCGAATCGGTGCGCTTCGTCGGCGTCATGTTCGACATCACCGCGCGCAAGCACAGCGAAGAGCAACTCAATCGCCTCACCACGGATCTGCGCGATGCCGACCGCAGCAAAAACGAGTTCCTGGCGAGCCTCGCGCACGAACTGCGCAATCCGCTGGCGCCGATGCGCACCGCGCTGGAAGTGATGAAGCGAGCCGACGGTCGCGAAGACCTGATGACCGAAAGCCGGGCCACCATGGAGCGCCAGCTGGGGCAGATGACGCGGCTTATCGACGATCTGCTCGACATCAACCGCATAACGCGCAGCAAACTCGAACTCAGGATGGAACAGGTGGATCTTGCGTCTGTCGTGAATCACGCCGTGGAGGCGATCCGCCCGTTGGCCGATGGCGCGGACGTGCGACTCCACATTCGATTGCCGGACGATCCGATCCACCTACACGCCGATCCGGCGCGACTCGCCCAGATCTTCAGCAACCTGCTCAACAACGCGTGCAAGTACAACGATCGCGGCGGAAACGTGTGGCTGACCGCTGTCCGCCAGGGCGCCGAGGTGCTGGTGACGGTGCGGGACGACGGGAGCGGCATCGCACCCGCCATGCTGCCGCGTGTTTTCGACATGTTTTTCCAGGTCGGCAACACCCTCGAACGCTCGCATGGCGGGCTGGGGATCGGATTGGCGCTGGTGCATCGGCTGGTTGCCATGCATGGCGGTTCGGTCGCCGTGCAGAGCGAGGGTGAAGGCAAGGGCAGTGAATTCCTGCTGCGGCTTCCTGTGCTCGACGAGAGTGCCGTCTCGCCTCCGGACGCGCCGCAGGATCCGCGGGTAGCGGCCGGCCGTCGTCGCATCCTGGTGGTGGACGACAACGTCGACACCGCGCGTTCGCTGGCCATGTTGCTCGGCGTGATGGGAAATGAAACCGCCATCGGCCACGACGGCGATGCGGCCGTGACGCTGGCTGGCGCCTTCAAACCCGACGTGATCTTTCTGGATATCGGGCTGCCGGGACGCAACGGCTATGAAGCATGCAGGGCCATTCGCCAGCTGCCCGGTGGCACCGACATCACGATCGTCGCGATCACCGGCTGGGGCCAGGAGCGTGATCGCCTGACCAGCAGCGAGGCCGGATTCGACACCCATCTGGTCAAGCCCGTGGACATTCCGGCGCTGGTTGCCGTGCTGGAATCGAACAAGTGAATTTCGTGATCATCCCGATTCGCCTTCATGACTTACGCCAATCGATCGAGAACATCAACCAACTCTGGCGCCAACGGCGCATTCAATAAATAGGGAACCTTGCCGCCATCCAGCGCGAACTCCAGCGACGCAGCGTGCAGGAACATCCGCTTCAATCCGAGTTGTTCGCGCAAACGCTTGTTGACCGCAGCATCCCCGTATTTGTCGTCGCCAGCGACCGCATGGCCGATGTGCTGCGCGTGCACGCGGATCTGGTGCGTGCGGCCGGTTTCGATGCGGACTTCGCAATAGCTGTGCCCGCCTTTGCGTTCCAGCACGCGGAAATGGCTCAACGACGGTTTGCCGGCGCTGCTGTTCAGTTGTGACACGACCTGCACATGCCGCTCGCCGCCCTGCCTCAATCCAACGTGCAGGGGCGCATCCACCGACATTGTCCCGTCCGGCATCCGTCCGACCAGCAGCGCCAGATAGCGCTTGGCGATGCCGCCTTCCTCGCGCATCAATGCCTGCAGTTCGGTCAGCGCCGAGCGCTTCTTGGCGATGACCAGCAACCCGGAGGTGTCCCGATCCAGCCGGTGCACCAGTTCCAGCGATTCCTTCGGCCGCAGGGCCCGCATGGTCTCGATCGCTCCGAAGCTGATCCCGCTGCCACCATGACTGGCGACGCCGGACGGCTTGTTCAGCGCCAGCAAACGGACGTCCTCGAACACGATGGCCGCGTCCAGCGCGTCCATGAACCCCTGCGGAGGCGTGCCCTTGTCGCCCGGCTCATCGACCTGGATCGGGGGAATGCGGACCTGGTCGCCGCCTTCCAGCCGCCGCTCGGCCTTGACCCGCCCACCGTTGACCCGGACCTGCCCCGAGCGCAACAGCTTGTAGATCAGGCTGCGGGGCGCGCCTTTCAGGTAGCCCAGCAGGAAATTGTCGATCCGCTGGCCGTCGCGATCTTCATCGATACACACGGTATGGGCGGAACCCGCAGCACGGGATGGGACGTCTGGGTCGGGCATCTGCACTCTTGGTCTGTTACACTCGCGAAGCGAGATAAGGGTTTGATTTCGTTGGAAGTTACCCGGGCCGAAAGCCCGTCTTCCGCGATTCCCGGTTCAAGTGCGCGACCACTGCCCTCGGGGCAGATCATGTTAGCGCGGCTGATCGGCAAATCCGGACATCGCCCGGTGCGTCAGACACTGGAGCTGAACATGTCCCGCGCGATCCGCACGGCATTTATTTGCCAAGCGCATCGCCGGCCTTAAGTAAAAAAACATGAACAAGCGCTCCCGCGGCATGCCGTGGTGTTGAAGCGCTGGAAAAGCAAGACGGCTAAGGCGCGCTTGTCGCGACGAAGTGTCTGGTGACATCCAGAGGCGAAACGTCCACGGCGTTCCGCGTGCAGAAGCGCGCGAGGAACGCACAATGAAACGAATGTTGATCAATGCGACGCAGGCCGAAGAACTGCGCGTTGCCATCGTCGATGGCCAATCCCTGTACGACATCGATATCGAACAGCCGGCCAAGGAACAGAAAAAGTCCAATATCTACAAGGGCCGTATCACCCGGCTCGAACCCTCGCTGGAAGCGGCGTTCGTCGAATACGGCGCCGAGCGACACGGCTTTTTGCCGCTGAAGGAAATCTCCCGCGACTACTTCCAGGCGGGCGTCGACCACAACAAAGGGACCATCCGCGAACTTCTGCGCGAAGGCCAGGAAGTCGTGGTGCAGGTCGACAAGGAAGAGCGCGGCAACAAGGGCGCGGCCCTGACCACGTTCATCTCGCTGGCCGGTCGCTACATGGTGCTGATGCCCAATTCGCCCACGGCCGGCGGTGTGTCGCGCCGGATCGAAGGCGACGACCGCGCCGCGCTGAAAGAGGCGATGGACAGCCTGGCCATTCCCGAGGACATGGGCGTCATCATCCGCACAGCCGGTGTCGGCCGCGATGCCGAAGAGCTTCAGTGGGATCTGGATTACTTGTTGCAGGTCTGGAAGGCGATCGCCGAAGCCGCGCTGACCAAGCCCTCGCCGTTCCTGATCTACCAGGAATCGCGACTGATCATCCGTGCGCTGCGCGATTACATGCGCGCCGACGTGGGCGAGATCCTGGTCGACACCGACGAGATGTACGAGGAGGCACGCGAGTTTGTGCAGCAGGTCATGCCGCACAACCTGCGCAAGCTCAAGCACTATCAGGATCCGATCCCGCTGTTCAACCGCTTCCAGATCGAATCGCAGATCGAGAACGCCTACGAGCGCCAGGTGCGCCTGCCATCTGGTGGCTCGATCGTGGTCGACCAGACCGAGGCGCTGACCGCGGTCGACGTCAACTCCGCACGTGCCACCAAGGCCGGCGACATCGAGGAGACCGCGTTCCAGACCAATGTCGAGGCGGCCGAGGAAGTCGCGCGGCAGATGCGCCTGCGCGACCTCGGTGGCTTGGTGGTCATCGATTTCATCGACATGGCCTCAAGCAAGCACCAGCGCGAAGTCGAGAACCGGCTGCAGAACGCGTTGAAGTTCGACCGTGCGCGCGTGCAGATCGGCCGTATCTCGCGGTTCGGCCTGCTCGAATTGTCGCGCCAGCGGTTGCGCCCCTCGCTGGGCGAGTCCAGCCAGCTGGTCTGCCCGCGTTGCGAGGGCCACGGCCGCATGCGCAGCGTAGAGTCGTTGTCGCTGTCGATCATCCGCGTCGCCGAAGAACACGCGATGAAGGAAAACACCGGGCAGGTGCTGGTACAGGTACCGGTCGAGATCGCCAACTACCTGCTCAACGAAAAACGCCGGGCCTTGAGCGAGATCGAGCAGCGCCACGACGCGCCCATCGTGATCGTCGCCGACGAACAACTCGAGACACCGCATTACGAAGTAACGCGCGTGCGCGAGAACGAGTTGGGCGAAGAAACCGCCAAGCCCAGCTACCAGCGCGGTACGCCGCGCAAGCTGCCGACGCATGCGCTGACCAAGTCACACCTGAATATTCCCGACCTGCCCGCAGTGACCAATGTCAGGCCGGCACAGCCGGCGCCGTTGCGTGAGCCGCGCGAAGAGCGGGAAGCCGAGATACCGGGGGCGGTCGCGGCGGTGATGGTCGCAGCCAAACCCAAAGCTGGTTTCTTCGCCAAGATCATGTCGATCTTCGGCACCGACCCGTCTTCGGAAACAGTAGCGCCTGCGCCACCCGCTCGCCTACCGGAGCGCGGCCGCAACGATCGCAACGCGCAACGTCGCGACCAGCGTCCCGGTGGCAGGCAGCTGCGGGATGGTCGTCGTGACGAACAACGTCGCCCCCCGACGCAGTCTGCACCTCAAGGCCAGCAATCGACCCAGCAACCACAACCGGCAAGGCAGCCCAAACAGGCGCAGCCACAACCGCAGAACGCGCCCAAGCCACCGCGGCAGCAACCACCAAAGCGGCAAGATGGGACGGCGCGTCCGCCACGCGGGGAATCGGCGAACAGCGAGCAGGCTGTCGTTGCCGGTCAACCGCAAGTCGTTGCGCCTGCAGTCGACGTGGATATGTCGATGCCCAACCTTGTCGTCGGCACGCCAATCGATATTGCCCAGCAGATGATGCCTCCCGCCGAAACAGGATCGCCCGCCGTGATGGCAGCCGATGCTGTTGCCGGTACTGATGAAGCCACTGCAGAAGGTGCACGCCGTCGTCGTGGTCGTCGCGGCGGTCGTCGTCGTCGTCGTGGCGGGGCGGAAGGCGCGGCCGATGGCGAATCGATTGTGCAGGAAGAAGCGCACGACGGCGACGTCGCCGTGGCGCAGCGTTCGCAGCCTGAATTCGATTTCGACGATGAAGCGATGCCGCCGTCCTCTGCGAAACCGGCAGTCGCGGCAGCCCCCGTTGCGTTGGTCAACGCGACCCCGGTAACGAATGTGGCAGTCGCCAGTCACGCGGCACCGTTGCAGATGGAAGCATCGACATCGGCAGGTCCAGCAATGCATTCCGTTGCTGAAGCGAATGCGGTCGCACCGATCGCCGCCAGGCATCAGGACGCGCTTGCAATGCCGGACGAGCCTGCGCCAGCCATGGATGCCGCGGTTGCGACCCAACGCATTGTCGAGGATGTTCGTGACCAGGAAATTCCCGCCCCGGCTGCGCGCGAGCACGACATTGCTGACGAAAGCGTCGTTGAAGCACAAAACCACGTGGTAGCCAACGAGGCTGAAGCGCCGCAACGGCCGACGGCAGACACGCCAAGGCCACGCAGCAGCGCACGTCCACCCGCGGCATCGCAAGGCGACCTCATCCAGTCATTGCCGTTGTCTGCGGCGATTGCGGTTTCGCTTGCGGAATCGGCTTATCGCCCTGTGGTCAGGACCGAACCTGCGCAACCACCGCAGCGCGAGCCAAACCCGGGCATGCCGGCCCATGTGCCGACAGCCGCAACCGGCAACGTGGCGTTGGCTGAGATGGCCCCGGACGACCTCGGTTCATCCGATGCCGTGGATGCCCTGTCCAGTGTAGAAGCCGCGACGCGCACACCGGGCTTGTTCGATGAGGCCGCTGAACCGATGACCGAAACGCCGGCCGACGCTGCCGCGCAAATCGTATCGACGCAGGATGACGCGGCAAACGACATGCATCCGGGCAACGAACAAAGCGCCTGAGCACATGCTTTGTGTCCTGGCCCCTCCCCTCCGAATGGAGGGAAGGGGCCCACGATGACGTGATCTCAGTGTCCTTGCTGTCGTAAAAAGTTCGACTGCATCATTAAGCATCTGGCTCGAAGCATCTGGCTCGTGAAACCCCCCCCAACCCGGGGCCCCCCCAGCGCCCCCCCCGGGATAAAAAGGGGCCCCGGGGGGGCG
>JAJAYW010000076.1 GCA_026786005.1 Lysobacter sp.
GGGCTCTACCGGTAAGGCCTCATCGCGCCCAGGTGCGCTCCTACAAAAGCACGGATCTACGACCGGAGGAAGTCGCCGTGGGACAGCCGCTTGCTGGCCCAGACGGCCAACGTCTCGCGACCGATTTTTGCATTGTGGCGGATGTCGACCGGAAACCCGGGATGCGGCAGGTAGGCATCCACTTTCGCCGCATGCACGAAGCCATCGGCTATATGGCGCAGTTCCTCCTCGATCCGCGGCCATTCGCTGCGTGCGACACCCTTCCGCAGTTCGACGCACAGCACTGGCGCCTGCGCACCCTTTTGACCGACCCCCACCAGCGCCGTACGCCGCACGTCGGGATGCGTGTTGAAGATCGGCTCGATTTGTTCGGTGCACAGCGTGCTGTCCGCGGTGACGACACGCTGCGTCTTGCGGCCGCAGAACCATAGCCGGCCTTCGCCATCGAACCAGCCAAGATCACCCATGCGGTGGACGATGCGTTCACCCGCTGCGCGGGCGCCCTCACCCCAGCCCTCTCCCGCGCCGCGAAGCAAGTCCCCCTGTGGGGCATGCGGGAGAGGGGGAAAAGCCTCGCGGATCTTCGCCAGACGCGTGGCCTCATCACGATTGAAATAACTGTCGGTCGCGGTCGGGCCAGCGACCGTGATCTCGCCGACGATGCCTTCACCAACCAGCAACGCGTCGGACCATTCGGCGATGGCGTCGTCGTGGATGCCGATGATGCGGACCTGATTCGGCGCAACGGGACGCCCCACACACGTACCCGCGCCGCGTTCGGTCGCCTCGCGCGTCGATTGCAACTCGCGGCCTTCGATCACCGCGACCGGCAGGCACTCGGTTGCGCCGTACGGCGTCCACAACTGCGCGTCGTCAGGCAGCAACGCGATCATCTTCTCAACGACATCGTTCGGCACCGGTGCGCCGGCCGATGTCACGCGCTTGATCGTCGGCATGTGCTTGCCATGCTGTGCCAGCACATCGATCAACGCCGGCGAGCCAAACAGCTGGGTCACGCCGAAGCGTTCGATCGCGGCCAGCAACTTGCGCGGGTTGGCGCGCGCGGGACGTGTCGGATCCATGTCGGGGATGATCGACGTGAGGCCGAGCGCGGGATCGAACAATGCGAATGGCGGGAAGGTCGGCAGATCGATGCCGCCGGCTTCAATGCCGAACGCATCGCGCAACATCGTGACCTGCGCAATGAAATGCCGGTGCCGGTAGACGACGCCTTTAGGCACGCCGGTCGAGCCGCTGGTGAACAGGATCGCAGCGATGTCGTCAGGTTGTGTGTCGGCGAGTTGCGGGCCTGCATCGCGACCGGTTCTTTCCACTTCGGCGAGCGTGATGCCGCCCCAACCAAACCTGCTGCCGACCGTGACCAGATGCGTGGCCGATGTCGCCCACTGCAACACGATGCGTGCGAGGTGCGCGCGCGGGATGCCGATGAAGGCGTGCGGCCTGGCTTCGTCGAGGCATTTCCGCAGCGCGCGTTTGTCGATTCCCGGATCGACCAGCACCGGCACCGCGCCCAGCTTGAACAGCGCGAACATCAGCAGGAAGAATTCCGGTGTTGGCCGCACCATCAACACCACGCGCATGTTGCGTTCGATGCCATGGCGGACAAGGCCGGCAGCGATGGCGTCGCTGCGTGCGTCGAGTTGCGAGTAGGTCAGTGTGACGTCATAGCGGCCGTTGCGGCCGGGGCAGCGCATCGCGATCTGGTAAGGACGTTCGGATGCAAGGCGCGGCAGCGCGGCGGCGATGTTGCAGGTTGCGCTCATAGGATGATTGTAGGGCGGTCTTGACCCGCGGCCCTTGATTCCAATACAGCAGCTGTAGAACGGGTCTTGCGAACAGCGGCTCTTAATGCAAATCGAAAGCGGCGGGTCGAGACCCGCCCTACGCTAAGCGACTAGCGGTTGCACCGAATTCTCATCGAGGAATTTGCGGATCTGCGGAACCAGCACCCCGTGCTTGTCTTCCAGCACGTAATGATCCGCATCGTCGAAGGCATGCACTTGTGCATCAGGTAACGCATGCTTGAAGCCATCAAGGAAGTGCGTGTCGAACACGAAATCCTGCAAGCCCCAACCAATGAATACAGGACGATTGGCAAACTCGGGCAACCGGTGCCGCGACGCTTCAAGCAGAACCCACGCCGGGTCACTTGGCTGCAAGGGGATGTCCTGCACGAACCGCAACGTCGCGATCCGGTTCTTCCAGGAGTCGTAAGGCGCAACGTAAGCGCGCCGCACATCGCGCGGCATGGGCCTTGCGACGCCGACAAGCGACGCCATCGCTGCAAACGCGTTGAAGCCGCGGATCAGCAACGCACCGACGTGTGAATCGCGACCGAGTTTCAGTTGCCACGGCATCGGTTTCGCCGCCGGCAACGGAAACGCTGCGGTATTGAGGATCACCAGGCGCCGCACCTGCGCCGCATGCGACAGCGCCCAACCGAAGCCGATCATCCCGCCCCAGTCGTGCACCGCCAGCGTGACCGGTCCGGTGATGCCGAGGGTGTCGAGCAAGGTCGCCAGATCATCGACGCGCGACTGCAACGTGTAGTCGTAACGTGGCGAGGCATCGGCTGCATCGGTCGGCTTGTCCGACAAGCCCATGCCGACATGGTCAGGCACGATGCAGCGGTAGCGATCACGCAACCCCAGCACCAGGTGCCTCCAGTAATAACTCCACGACGGATTGCCATGCAGCATGACGACGACTTCCCCATCGCGCGGGCCTTCATCGAGGTAGGACATGGCGATGCCGGGGCGGACATCGAAACGCTGCGGGATAAACGGGTAATCGGGAAAACGTGCGGCGACTTCCGCACGCCCTTCGGCAAACTCAGGACGAACAGACATCCCCGATCACCAGACCACTTCCGCCATCGAGCAGTTCAAGCCCGAGCCAATGCCGAGCAACGCCACGCGATCGCCTTTCTTCAACCGTCCCATCTCGCGCAGCTTGCTCAACACGATCGGCACCGAGGCCGGGCCGATGTTGCCGTGCTCGCCGAAGATCGTCAGAACTTTCTTCGGATCGATACCGAAGGCCTGGATGAAGGCGGCGGTGTGCGCCTTGCTGACCTGGTGGATGACGAATTCATCCATTTCCTCCACCACCCAGCCCAGCGCCAGCTTGGCGGCGACGAAGGTTTTCTGCGCCAGCTTGAGGCCCTCGATCAGCAGCATGCGCGTGTCGGTGACCATGCGGTCGAGGTTGCCGCGGCAGAGTTTGTTCCACTGCGTCGCGGCGCGGGTCACGCCGCCGCGGTAACGCGGCGCGCCGGGCACCAGTTCGCTGCGCGCCAGCACCATCGCCGCAGCGCCGGAGCCGAGCGTGAGCGTGGCGAGTTCGTTGCGAAATTCTTCCGCGGTCAATTCGGGACGGGCCATGCGCTCGAGCGTCTTGTCGTAGGCGAGGTTGGCGGTTTCGCCATCGACGATCAACGCGTACTCGATTTCGCCGCGCTCGATCATGCGGCTGGCGATGTCCATGCCGCTGAGGAACGCCAGGCAGGCGTTGGCGACATCGAAGTTCTGGCAGTGCTCGCCCAAGCCAAGGTTGCCGCAGACGATCGACGCGGTGCTGGGCTCCAGATAATCGCGGCTGACCGAGGTGTTGATCAGCAGGCCAACGCGATCAGGTTCAATACCCGCATCGGCCAGCGCCTTGACGCCGGCCAGCGTGGCGACATCGGACGCCTGCACGTCGCCGTCCCACAGCCGCCGCGCATGGATGCCGGCGATGTCCTGCAACACATCGGTCTTGATGCCGAGGCGATCAAGCGTGGGCTTCAGCCGCGCGTTGATCTCGTCGGAACTAAGGCGGCGCGGGGCATCGATGTGGGCGAGGCCGGCGATGGAAACGTGCTGGAACAACATCTGGAGGCCCGCCAATACAGAGCAAAACAGCCGGTCATGCTACTGGATCGCCCCAGCGGACGTATGAAAGGTTCAGTGAAGTGTGACGCACGCTGAACGTGTGGGGACTTATTTGCACTTCCATGCCGCGAAGCGCTGTTCGCCCTCGTTCGGCGGCCCCAGCGGCTGCACGCTGTCGGCGCCCAGGCCCGGCGCCTCGTTGCGCGCCAGCGTTTCCAGCTCCTCGCGCACGCGCAACTGGTTGCGCTCGTAGAAGGCGACGCTGTCCTTCACCGAAACCGCGATTTCGCCGCGTCTCTCACAACCGGCGGGCGGGCCTTCGACAACGCGCACCGCCTGCGCGCCCGGGGCCATGTGCACGAAGGTGCAGGCGGAGGTTGCCAATGCAGCGGCGAGGATGAGGGCGATGCGCATGGCGGGCTCCCGAAGATGGGGAGGAGTGTGTTGGGAGATGTGTGAATCGTGGATGTAGCGCAGGTCGTGTTCCTCCGCCTTCCCCTGTCTGGACAAGGAAGAAAACATCCGTTCCGAATGACCCGAAGGGCGGCGCACATGGATATGCGCCGTTTTTCAACCGAGCCATGGATGGCGAGTCGAAAAATTCCCTCAAGCATGAAACTACATTGACGCTGTGATCGGGGAAGGCATTTCTTCGCATGCGCCGTAGTTCGGCCTGCTGGTCGGTCTCGGATTGCCGTGTTGTCGCCGGCAGGCAGTAATGCTTTTACCAGGCGTAAAGGCTGGGCCGCCATCGGCACTTTTTTTCTTGCCTTGATACGGCTGCGCATTGACCAGCGCGCAGGCCCACCACTGGAACTGGTCTTCCACGCCAATGGGGTCAAGCGGCTAGGTTGAATGGCTCATCCACAGCCGTCGCAGACCGGCAACGTGATCGTTAGCCTTGCCGGCATGCGGCCAAAAACAGGCGCAAGCATCCACAAGGGAGTTCAAGTTGAGGCGGATATTGCTGACCAGTGTTGCGTTGTTGGCGGGCGTTGCAGGTGCGGCAGAGCCGGTGGCGTTCCGGGCCGAGGCCAGGGTCGAGATCGATGTGACTGGCAAGCCCACGAAGATCGAGGCATCTGCCGATTTGCCGGACGCCGTGCGCACTTGTATCGAACGCAAGGTGGCGACTTGGCAATTTGCGCCGCCATCGCAGGACGGTGTGACCGGTAGCGGCGTCACCTATCTCACTTTGGGTGCGTGCGCAGTTCCGGAAGGCAGCGGCTACCGGATGGCGATCGACTTCAAGGGTAATGGTCCGGGTTTCGCGGGGCGATCAATATTGCCTCCCCCTCGATATCCCGTCGAAGCAATGCGTGCCGGGAGGGAAGCGCAGCTGTTGGTGCGATGGGTCGCCGAGACCGATGGCCGCGCTACGCTCGAGCGGGTCGAACGCACCGACAAGGCCAAGGTCGGGCGAACGGATATTTTTGAAAAAGCCATTCGCGAATGGGTGGCGAGCCTTCGTTACGAACCCGAATATCTTGCCGGCAAGCCAGTCAGGACGCGCGTTGAAGTGCCTGTCAATTTCATGATGAGCGGAGCCCGGACTTCAGGAGCCATCAAAAGGGAGCTGCTTGAACATGCGGCGCAATCCCCGGAACGCAGCCTTGCTGCTTCCAAGGTCGTCGATGGCCTGCAGCCTGTCGCCGTGGATTCGCCTTTCAAATTACTCACATCTGGTTAGCTCGACAGTTCCAGTCACAATTAAAAAATGCCCCGCATCGCGGGGCGTTTTTTTGCAGGAGCGATCAGTTCGCGGTGTTCAGTCAGGAGTGTTTTGCGCCGAAGTGACCGCACTCGCAAACGCCTCCCGCAACCGCTCACCCGCAAGTTGCTGCGCCTGCTTGGCCTTGTCGACGGCAGCGGCCATGCCGAAGAACTCGTGGGTGACGCCGTCGTAGGTCTGCACGGTGACTGGCACGCCGGCGGCGCGCAGTTTCTCTGCATACTTTTCACCATCCGAACGCAGTGGATCGATCTGCGCAAGGATGATCGTTGCGGGTGCAAGATTCGCGTGATTGGCTTGTTTGACCAGGGCGATGCGCGGATCGGCGGTCTTCGCGGCGTCGCCGATGTAGTGCTTGACGAACCACTCGATCATCGCCTTGTTGAGCGGCTTGGCGTTGGCGTTCTCGATGTATGAGGGCGAGTTGAGATCGTTGTCGGCGACCGGATAGACCAGTACCTGGTGCAGCGGCGCTTGCCACTTGTTGTCGCGTGCGGCGATGGCGATGTTGGCCGCCATGTTGCCGCCGGCACTTTCTCCGACCAGTGCGATGCGCTTGGGATCGCCGCCCAGCTTGCCCGCGTTTGCAAGCACCCACTGATAGGCGGCCAAGGTGTCGTCGTGCGATGCCGGGAACTTGTGTTCCGGCCCCTGGCGGTAATGCGTCGAGACCACGATGGCCTTGGCTGCATTGGCGATCGCGCGTGGACTGGCATCGTAGGTGTCTAGATCGGCGATGACCCAGCCGCCGCCGTGGATGTACAGCACCACCGGCAAGGGGTCGCCGCCGGTGTTTTCTGGCGTGTAGATGCGGATCGGCACGGCGCCCGCGGGTCCGGGGAACGTGCTGTCCTCGACCTTGGCGACTGTTTCGGGAGCGGCGGGCTTGGCTTTCGCCTCCAGCAAGGCCTTCACGGCGTCGGCGGGCGTGGGTTGCTGCCGGGCTTCTTGCGGCGACAGCGATTCGATCGGTTTGCCGCCCAGCCTCGCCAACTGGTCGAGGACGGCCTGCATCTGTGCATCGGCCTTGGGAGGTGTGTTGTTGGCTGGATTGGTATCGGCGGGCATGGGGGCGGGTTCCTGGGCAGTGGGTGGCGCCGGCTGCGGCGCATCGCGGTCGCAGGCGGCGACAAAAACGGCAAGAGCAGCCGCAAATAGCGACAGCCTTGGGAAACAACGGCGGGGGAATCGCATGACGTCTGTCCTCGGCGGTTGCCGGCGGGCGCAGCCGGCGGCTCGCAGACCTTGGGGCCAAGGCCGTTGGTGCGGCGTGACAACAAGGCACGCGCGGTGTGAAACAACTTGACGGGCGGTCGCGTGTCATCGGCTGCTTCCGCGGCAACAGCGATCCTCGTTTCACGGAGGATGCAGCAGACTTGGTTTCCGATCGGCAATGTCACCCGTCGTCGGCGAAATCCCGCATCGGCCGTTCCGCTGTCGTCATAGGGCAAGATAGGGCAAGCCAACCTTCAAGGCAGGCATGAGCTGGCAGCGCATCCGTACCGATTTCCGCTTCGCGATCATCACGCTGTTTTCCGCCGTGACCGTGCTGGGCGTGACGCCGTTCGCCGTTTACCGCATCGCGCGTGGCCAGGTGCTCGCTGGCGTCATCGATTCGGCGATCGTGCTGTTCATCACGCTCGCGGGTGTCTATGTTTGGCGCGGCGGCAATATCGATCGCGCCTCTCGCGTGACCGTCGCGGCCTACACCGCTGGCTGGCTGATGGTGGCGAACCTGGTCGGCCTGCCCGGTGCACTGTGGATCTATGCGGTGCTGCTGGCCAATTTCCTGCTGGTCGAGCGCCGTGAGGCGGTGTTGGCTTCCGCGCTTGCCATTGCGGTGCTGATGCTGAGCCCGGACGTGTTCGCGGACGCCAACCAACGCATCACCTTCCTGGCGACCACCCTGGTCGTGAGCCTGTTCGCTTTCATCTTCGCCTCGCGCACCGAAACGCAACGCATGCAACTGGAGAACCTTGCCAGCCACGATCCCTTGACCGGCATCTATAACCGGCGAGCGATGGAACGGGAACTTGCGATTGCGATCGAGGCCTATCGCCGGCAACGAACGCCTTATGGCCTGGCGATCGCAGACCTGGATCACTTCAAGCGTATCAACGACAGCAGTGGCCATGAGGCGGGCGATCGAGTGCTGGTCGACTTCGTGGAACTGGTCGCGGGCAGCACGCGCAAGGGCGACCGTTTCTTCCGCCTGGGCGGCGAGGAATTCGTGTTGTTGCTGCCGGGGACACAGGCCGAGTCGCTGCAGGTCTTCTGTGAAAACCTGCGCGAGCGCATTGCCACGCAACTGTCGTACGAGAATGAGCGGATCACCGTGTCCATCGGCGCGGCAGCGCTGGAAACCGATGAGGATGCCGCCAGCTGGCTGGCGCGTGCCGACAAGGCTGTGTATCAGGCCAAACACCAGGGCCGCAACCAGGTGGTGGTGCACAGCCGGCGCGAAGCCGATGCCGATGCCGCGCCGGTGATGTGAGTCCGGCTTTCATGGTGATGTGAGTGCGCCTTTCATGTAGAGCGGAGCTTTCAAAGCGGCCTTTTATCCAGGGCCCCAGCACCGCGGCAAACTCCACACAACAAAAACCACAAACACCCACAAAAAAAACACCCCC
>JAJAYW010000077.1 GCA_026786005.1 Lysobacter sp.
ATCGAAGAAGCCCTGGATCTGGTCAGCGTGCAGATCGATGGTCAGCACCCGGTCGGTGCCCACCGTCGAAAACATCTGCGCCGCAACCTTGGCCGTGATCGGCACCCGCGCCGAACGCGGCCGCCGATCTTGCCGCGCGTAACCGAAATACGGCACCACCGCGGTGACCTTGTTGGCCGAGGCGCGCTTGAGCGCGTCCACCAGCACCAGCAATTCGACCAGGTTTTCCGCGCTCGGTGCGCACGTCGGCTGCATCACGAACACGTCCTGCCCGCGGACGTTTTCCTCGATCTCGATCTGCACTTCGCCGTCGGAGAATCGCCCGACCAGCGCCTTGCCGATACCGATGCCCAACTCCTTGCACACTGCGTCGGCCAATGGCCGATTGGCATTGCCGGAAAAGACCAGCAGATCGTGATCGTCTTGCATGTCTTTCCGCGCTCGCTCTGACCGTTGGCGGGACCACTTGGATGGCAGGGGCGGCAGGATTCGAACCTGCGAATGCCAGGATCAAAACCTGGTGCCTTGGGCCACTTGGCGACGCCCCTGCGGTTAACTTGTTGTTTCGAGCGCGACGTGCAGCAGCGAACGCGGTACGCCGGCCGCGATCCACGCCCGCAGATCGTGCGGCAATGCCGCCAGACCCGCATGCGCCGATGCGCGATCGTCAAATTCGACGAAGCAACCACTACCCGAACCCGTCAACCGCGGCCGACCGATCTGCGACAAAACCTGAAACACGGCTTCGACAGCCGGTTCCAAGCGACGCAATACCGGCTCGAACGCATTGCCGAGCAGAGCACCCGAAACGAAGTCGGATATTGTCGCGGGCGGCGAATCTCGCGTCAATTCAGGGGTTTGGAATAATTCCCGGGTCGATGCATGGACACCGCTATCGACCAACACGTACCACGAGGCCGGGAGACCAATCGGCGTGAGCTGCTCGCCAATGCCTTCGGCCCAGGCGTTCTCACCGTGGATGAACACCGGTACGTCTGCCCCCAGCGCCAAGCCCAGTTCGGCCAGCCGACCCAGCTCCCAGTCCAGACCCCACAGATGATTCAGCGCCAGCAACGCCGTCGCCGCATCCGAGGAACCGCCACCGAAACCGCCGCCGATGGGAATGTTCTTCTCGACGATGATATCCGCTCCTTCGGCGATGTTAGCCGCGTGTTGTAACAACTTGGCCGCTTTTATCGTCAGATCGTCACTCTCGGCGATGCCAGCGGTACTGCTCCTGTGCTTTTGGATCATTCCATCGTCCCGAACCCGCAGGCGAACGTTGTCGCCCCAGTCCAGCAATCGGAACACGGTCTGCAGCGTGTGGTAGCCGTCGGGCCGGCGTCCGGTGATCTGCAGGAACAGGTTCAGCTTGGCCGGGGCTGGCCAGACCGACCAGCCGCCCTCCTCCCCGCTCATGGCGTGGCGGCGCCTTCGCCCCAGCGATCCACGATCAAGCGCACCCGGGCGTCGCCGCGGACGGCATTGAGCCGAGTCGGCAATTCGATGCCGGGAAGGTCCGACGCTCGCCAATCGCTGTAGTCGATGACCCATCCGCCTTGTTCGATCCGGGCCAGACGGCCCTCGGCGGTATAGCGGATCGTCGCCGCGCCATGGCTGCTCTCCGCGCGGACGCCACGCGCCCACGAGGCCAGCGCGGCGACCGGAATCTCCCAACGCGTGGCTTCGAGCAATAATGAAGTGGCATCCGGGCCGGTTCGGGTGCCGCCTTCCAGGCCTTCGAGCTGCGCGCCAGTGGCATCGCCGCTCAAGCGCCAACTCTGCCGGGTGACCGGCGCGCTCAACGCGACCTCGTAGTGCGCGCCCTCCTGTCGCCAGTCGATACGACCACTGCCGCCATCGCGGCCATTGGACAGTGCGACGCGTCCCTGCAACGACCAGGCACCCAGCGGTGCAAGTTCGGCCTCGCGTTGCTCCTGCCTGGCGGCCGCGACGGCTGCATCCATCGGCGGCAATTGCCTGGTCGGCTGCGCGGCGCAGGCGGCGAGCATTGCCAAAGAGGCCGCAATCATCCAACGACGAATCAAATCTCCGCGCATCGAGTTCATGGCGAAAATTTCATCAGTGCGCGCTTGAGCGCGCGGTTTTCCGGATCGAGCTTGCGCGCTTCCTCGAAATACTTGCGCGCCTCGTCCTTATTGCCGGTGACCCACAGGACTTCGCCCAGATGCGCGCCGATTTCAGGATCTTTATCCAGCGCGAAGGCGCGGCGCAATTCGACCAGCGCCTCCTTGTTGCGGCCCAGGCGATAAAGCACCCAGCCATAGCTGTCGATGATGGCCGAACTGCCCGGCTCGGCGACGCGCGCGCGGTCGATCAATTCCAGCGCTTCGGTAAACCGCGTGGTGCGATCGGCCAGCGTGTAGCCCAGTGCATTCAACGCGGCGACGTTGTCGGGTTCGGCGACCAGGATCTTGCGGAAGTCTGCTTCGGCGCGATCGATCATGTCGCGACGCTCCCACGCCAATGCCCGCGAATACAGCAGCGCAGCGTCGTCCGGATAGACCGCCAGCCCGCGCGCGTAGGCGTCGAGTTCACCGGCATCGTCCTTGTCCTTGGTGCCCAGCTCCGCTTCCAGCAGATACGCGTCGCGGCGTGCGTCTTCGCTGGCGCTGGCCTCGGTTTGCAGCTTGCGGGCTTCCGCATAAGCCTCGGCGCCACGTTTCAATTCATGCAGGACGTTGGCCGCGCGCAACCGTGCGGTCCAGCGTTGCGATCCGCCCGGTACGCCGCGATACCACTCCAGCGCCTCGGGATAGCGTTTGAGGAACTCGGCGGTTTGTCCCAGCAACAACCGGCGTTGCGGATCGGGTTCGACCGCGCCCTTGCGCAATTCGTCATAGAGTCTTGCCAACGCGACGTTGTCTTCGGCCCTGGCCAGCAGCGATGCACGCAGGCCGTAACTCTGTTCGTCCTGCGGACCGCGCGCCAGGACGGCAGCGGCGGCCGCGGCGTCACCCAGGGCGTCGTACTCGGCGGCGACGGCAAGACGCAGATCGGCATCGCGTTCCACCTGCGGTTGCAAACCGGACAGCGCCGTTCTGGCATTGTCGAGCTTGCCGGCCTCGCGCAACTGGCTGGCACGCAACAAGGCGACGCGCGGTTCGCCGGGGAAGCGTTTCACTACTTCCGCCACCATGCGTTCGGCCAGCGGCTCTTCGTCCAGTCGCTGCGCCAGACCGCCGAACGCAAGCCACGCCTGCAGATTGTCGGGAATCGCATTGCTGTCGACCAGCCTGGCCAACAACCGGGCCGAGAGCTTGGGATCCTTGCCGCCGTTGCCGAGCGCGATCAGCGCATGCCGCCATCCGTCGGGGTCGCGATCACGCACCAGGCTTTCGAGATCGCGACTCGCCAGCCGCTCGTCGCCGCGACGCAGGGCGAGCGTGGCCTCCGCGGCGCGCATCGCCAGCGACTGCGGCGCGCGCGCGCGCCAGAGTTTCATGCCCTCGGCGGCACGCGTGTCGTCGTTGGCCAGCAGGGCGATGCGGGTGGCGCGTTCGGCCAGGCCGGCATCGTCGGTGGCGCGGGCGGCCTCCAGGTACCAGCGCGCGGCATCGTCGAGCTGCCCGTTCTGCAAGGCAAATTCGCCGGCCATCACCGGCTCCAGCGCACCTGCAGTGGGCTTGCGCGTGTCCGCCGCCCATGCAGCCGGCTGCACGCCGACAAGACATGCCAACAGCAGCAGAAGGAACATCGATCCGGGAAAAGCGGGCATCCAGCGACCGTGCCGGTAAAATGGCGGTTTGAAGTTGCCGCGTAGCTTAATCGCAAGCTGCTGAACCTGCTTTCCAGCATCACTCTTTCAACATCGGGCCTTTCAAGATCAGCCGCACCAACATCAACCCCGTGGGCCGCACCTTCCACGCGTTCGGCCTAAACCACCAGACCGCGCCGGTCAGCCTGCGCGAACGGGTGGCGTTCGACGATGCCGCACTCCCCGCCGCGTTGGCGGCATTGCGTGCCTTGCCTGGCGTGCATGAAGTGGTGTTGGTGTCCACCTGCAACCGCACCGAGTTGTATGCGCTGACCGACGGCGATGGCAGCGGCCTGGTCGATTGGCTGGCGATGCATCCCGCGGGCAGCACGGACTTGCGCGCCTACCTCTACCAGCACCGTGGCGTGCAGGCCGTGCAACATTTGTTCCGCGTCGCGGCCGGCCTCGATTCGATGGTGCTCGGCGAGCCGCAGATCCTGGGACAGGTCAAGCAAGCGTGGGTGGCCGCGCGCGCGCAAGGCACCTTGCATGGCGCGCTGGATCGTTTGTTCCAGCATGCATTCGCCACCGCCAAACGCGCACGCACCGACACGCGCATCGGCGCGCATGCGGTGTCGGTGGCATCAGCGGCAGTGCGCCTGGCGCAAAATGTGTTCGCGCGGCTGGACGAGTCCACCGTCCTGTTGATCGGCGCCGGCGAAACGATCGAACTGGCGGCGCGGCACTTGAGCGAAGGCAAGGTCAGGCGATTGCTCGTGGCCAATCGCACGCTGCTGCACGCACAGGACATCGCTACCCGCCACGGCGGCGTGGCGTTGCCGCTGAGCGAGCTGGACCGTCATCTTGCCGAAGCCGATGTGGTGTTTTCGGCGACGGCGAGCCGCGAAACAGTGGTCAAGCGCGCCCAGGTGGAAGCCGCACTCGCAACGCGGCGCCATCGGCCGATGCTGCTGGTCGATCTGGCCGTTCCACGCGATATCGACCCGGATGTCGCACAACTCAAAGACGCCTATCTCTATACGATCGACGATCTGGAACGCGCCGTCGAAGACAACCGCCGCAGCCGGCGCGAGTCCGCGGCCGAAGCCGAAGCGATCATCGAACTGCAGGCGATACGCTTCGTCGAAGCACTGGACGCGAGCCTGCATCACGCGCCGCTGAAGCGGCTGCGTGCGCACGGCGATGCGGCGCGCAACGAGGCGCTGGTCAAGGCGAAACGCCTGCTCGCCGCGGGTGGAGATCCCAATGACGCACTCGACCTGCTCGCGCACACGCTGACCAACCGCCTGCTGCACGCACCCACGCATGCGTTGCGCGAAGCCGCCTTGTCCGGGGACGCGGAACTTGCGCGCGCCGCGGACAAGCTGTTCCCTCCCTTCGACGAAGACGACGATGCTGCCGAGCCTGCGCCGAAAGCTTGAAGCGCTGGCCGAGCGCCGCGAAGAACTCGAACGCCTGCTCGCCGATCCCGGTGTCCTGGCCGATAACGACACCTTCCGCGCTTACTCGCGCGAGTTTTCGCAACTCGAACCGGTGGTGACTGCGCTAGCGCAGGAAGCGCACGCCCTGCGCGATCTCGCGGCGGCCGAAACCATGCGCAATGATCCCGCGCTGCATAACGATCGCGACATGCGTGCATTGGCGGAAGAGGAAATCGCCAGCGCGCAGACGCGGCTCTCCTCACTCGACGACGAGCTTGCGCTGTTCCTGGTGCCCAAAGACGTTCGCGACGACGGCAACCTGTTCCTCGAAGTCCGCGCCGGTACTGGCGGCGACGAGGCCGCGATCTTCGCCGGCGATCTGTTCCGCATGTATGCGCGTTATGCCGAAACGCAACGCTGGAAGGTCGAGATCGTGTCCACGAGCGCCGGCGAGCACGGCGGCTACAAGGAGATCATCGCCCGCATCGAAGGCCGCGGCGCGTTCTCGAAACTCAAGTTCGAATCCGGCACGCACCGCGTGCAGCGCGTGCCGGCCACCGAGACGCAGGGCCGCATCCACACGTCCGCGGCGACCGTGGCCATCCTCGCCGAGCAGGACGATATCGAGGATGTCGAGATCAAGGATGCGGATCTGCGCGTCGATACCTTTCGCGCGTCCGGCGCCGGCGGGCAACACGTCAACAAGACCGATTCGGCGATCCGCATCACCCACCTGCCGAGCGGCATCGTCGTCGAAAGCCAGCAGGAACGTTCGCAACACAAGAACCGCGCACAGGCCATGGGATTCTTGAAGGCGAAACTGCTCGACGAGCAACGCAGCGCGCAGACCCGTTCCCAGGCCGAGTCGCGGCGCATGCAGGTCGGCAGCGGCGATCGCAGCCAGCGCATCCGTACCTACAGTTTTCCGCAGGGCCGCATCACCGACCATCGCGTCGAGGGGCTGACGCTGTACGACCTGGCCAATGTGCTGGAAGGCAATCTCGATGCGCTGGTCGACCACCTGACCCGCGAGCACCAGGCCGACGAACTCGCACGCTTGACGGAGACCCCATGAGCATCGATGTCCGCCGCGCAACCGTCGATGACCTCGGGATCGTCGCGCCATTGTTCGATCAGTACCGAATGTTCTACGACCAACCTTCGGAGGTAGCCGCGGCGCATGATTTTATCGAACAGCGTTTGCGCGCCGACGAATCCGTGATCTTGCTGGCAACGTCGAACGGCACCGCCGCCGGCTTCACCCAGTTGTATCCGATGTTCTCCTCGGTGCGGCTGGCGCGCATGTGGATCTTGAACGACTTGTTCGTCGCGCCGGAGGCGCGCCGGCTCGGTGTCGCATCCGCGCTGCTCGACGCTGCGGAAAACTTTGGTCGCGAAGCCGGCGCCCAACGGCTCGAACTGGAAACCATGCACGACAACAGTACAGCGCAGGCGTTGTATCGCGACGCGGGCTGGGCGTCGTTCGACGACACGCTGCGGTTCCGAATCGACCTGAAGAAGGCCTAGTCATTTTTTTGATCGTCATCCCGGCGAAAGCCGGGGCCCATCGTGAATAACCGGGGCGCACAATTGGGTGCCCGCGTTGGCCGGGGTTCGG
>JAJAYW010000078.1 GCA_026786005.1 Lysobacter sp.
CGGCCTTACCCCCCCGGATCTCGGGCGGGGGGGGGCGCGGCGCGGGCGCCGACGCCGAGCGAAAGCTTGAGTGCATCGCCGATGCGGCCCGCGATCTCGTCCTGCAAGGCGAATACACTTTCAAGCTTGCGGTCGTAGGTTTCCGACCAGACCTGGAAGCCATCCGCCACCCGGATCAGCTGCGCGTTGATGCGGACCTGCTGGCCGTCGCGGCGGATGCTGCCCTCGACGATGTGGCTGACCCCGAGCTTGCGGCCGATCTCGCGCACGTCGCCGCCCTTGCCCTTGAACTGGAACACCGAAGTACGCGCCACAACCTGCAGTTGCGGCACCTTGGCCAGCACGTTGAGCAATTCCTCGGTCATGCCATCGGAGAAATATTCCTCGTCCGCCTTGCCGCTCATATTGGCGAACGGCAGCACCGCGATCGAATTCGATCGCGTCGCCACCGGCGTGGCCACGTCGCCCTTGCGGAATGACGGCTGGCCGTAGAAATACCAGCCGAAGGCCAGCGCGATCAGCAGCGCGGCGGCGGCAAACACGCCCGCCCTGCCCTTGCCGCGAGTGTCGAGCTTCATGCCCTCCGGGGTGGCGTCGAAGATCCATGCCATCACCAGCGCTAGCGGAAATCCGAGCAGGCTGAGCAGGATGAAGACACGCAAGGCCCATGGCGGCGCATCGAAGGCCGGGAAGCCGATGGATGCTGCCTGTACGGCCAGCCAGGCCACTACCAGGTAGGCCGCGCCGACCTTGAACACCTTGCGGCGCTTGAGTTCTGCCAGGACGCTCATGGGCGGGGCTCCGGCGCGAGGGGCGGAAAACGGATCGCGACCGGGGGCGGCCATGGCAGGTTGGATTCGGCCAGGCGCGCCTTGAAGTTGGGCGTGGCTTCCAGGTCGAACGGGGCGCCGCAGCCGCAATAGGTCACTGCGACAGCCAGCAGCAAGCCTCCTGCCGGGCGTGCGTCGAGCATCGCCGCATGGCGGTTGGCTTGCGCGCGGTCGCCGAACAACGCAGCTTCGACCAGCTCCACGATCTGCCACTGGCGCAGTTTGTCGTCATCGCGGTTGCCCGGGCCGACCCAGGTAGCCGCGTTTGCGCGATCGAGGCCGCGCAACCTGGCCACCTGCATCGCAATGGCATAGTCAGCCGCATTGAGGTTGCCCAGCGAAGCCGGCAGCGGCCCCAACTCGGCCAGGCGGCCCAGCATGGCCAGCGCGAGGTTTTCCTGCGCCCTGCGCGGCAATGCCGGCGAGTAGGAGCGCCACTGCGCGTGAATGGACCGGATGCGCTCGGGCTTGCCGGTGGCGCGTGCCACCCAGCCTCGCGTGTTCCAGGTGATCGAGTTCAGGGGGTCGCAGAGCGACGCGCGTTCCAGCACCGGATCAAGCGCTGCGCCGTAGCCGAATGCGCTCGCGAACACCGGCATCCAGTTCGGCGCACTGCAGCCGGACTGCGCCAACGCATTCGACAGCCGGTCCGCGATGCCGCGCCAATCGTTGCCGAGCATTTGTCGCTCGGCCAACGCGAACTCGCGTTGCTGTGCATCGGGGCTTGTGGCCGCGGCACGCTCGAGCGTTTGCAGGACGGCGCGTTGCGCGTCCTGTCGCTCGGCCAAGGAGGTGTTGTCGTCGATCAGCGTGTGTTCGTGCAAGTCGGCCTTGGCGTAATGCGCCATGGCGTAATTCGGCTCCAGCGCGATGGCCTGGTCGAACTCGACATTCGCGAGACGCAGGCCGTCGAGCAGGCCGATCTGGGTGTCGGCGTGCGCATCGAGATAAAGCTTCCAGGCCTTCTGGTAATGGATGAAGGCGTCGACATTGCCGACACCGGCCTTGCGCATGGTTTCGCGCTGTTTGTCGTCGAGCAGCACGTTGAGCGCGCCGGCCACGCTTTCGGCGATGTCCAGCTGCACGGCCAGGGTGTCCTGCAGGGTGCGGTCGTAGGTCTGCGACCACAGATGCACGCCGTCGCTGGTTCGGATCAGCTGGGCGGTGATGCGCGCGCGCTGGGCATCGCGTCGCACGCTGCCTTCCAGCACGCTGGCCACGCCCAGCTTCTGGCCGATGACGCGCAGGTCCTCGTTCTTGCCCTTGAACTGGAACGACGAGGTGCGCCCCACCACCTGCATGCCGTCGATGCGCGCCAGCGAGTTGAGGATTTCCTCGGACAGGCCATCGGAAAAGAATTCGTTTTCCGGATCGGCGGACATGTTGACGAAGGGCAGCACCGCGATCGACCGCTTGGCAACCGCGGGCGCATCGGCCCCGGCGCTTGCCTTACCGTTGGCTGCTGCCGGCAATTGCGCCAGCCGCGCCGCTTCGCGCTGCGGCGTGAGCACGAACTTGTCCACCGCGAAATAGCCCAGCGCCAGCGCCAGCACCGCGATGATCATCCGGTTCATCCGCTGCGCGGTCTGCGGCGCGATCGATTCGCCCGGCAGCACCTCGTCATCGCGCTTCAGCCCAGCGGGCGTCAGCTCGAACACCCATGCGAACACCAGTGCGACGAAAAACCCGATCGCCAGCACGCCCACCAACGCCTTCATCAACCACGCCGGTGCCTCGAACACCGGCAGCAGGGTCGCGGAGACCTGGGTCACCAGCCACGCGCCCACCAGGTACAACCCGGCCATGCGGATGACGTTGCGGCGCTTGAGTTCGGCGATGAAGTTCTGGTTACTCACAGGCGTAATCGCCCTTTTCGTTCTTCTTGCAGAGGTCGGGCGGACCACGTTGGTCCCACGCCTCGACGAAGCCGAACTCGCGCATGAAGGCATCGAACTCGGGCAAATCGCGCATCGCCTTGCCCGCCGGACTCCACAGCGCGGCAAGGGTATCGGACGTATCGGTGATCTGCCGGGTCCGGAGTATCTCCATTGCTCGGCTCGGCAGGCCGAGCTGGAACAGCGCCAGGGGGGCCATCTGGGACACCTGTCCAGGATTGCTGGCGAGATACGCATCGATGATTCCGATCGCGCGGTTGCGCTCAGCTTCGCCGCCGAAGATGCCGTCGGCAACCTGCCTGCGCTCGCCGTCCGACACACCGCGGAACGTCGCCTTCGTTCCATCCGCCCAGAGTTTCGCAGCGACGTCAGGCTCGACCCGTTTGTAGACGATCCTCGACAACGTGGTGTCGGCGATTTGCAGTCCCAGGTCGCGCGCGCGCCGCACCATTTTTTCGGCGCGAGCGGCGTCGCCAGCATGCGAGTACATGAGGCCACGCCAGCGCAACAAGTTAGGCAGCATCGGTTCTATCAAGAGCGCGCGATCCAGCAGCTTCACACCACCAGCAATGTAGCCGGCCTTGATCAGGCCGAGCCCGAACCAGAAGTTGGTCGTTACATCGTCGGGCTCGAGCGACAGCGCATGCTCTAAGGCCTCGAACTGCTCGTCGACTTGCCCCGCGAACTTCCCTGCGGAGAATCCGAGTGACGCGTACGGCTCGGCCAATGTCGGATCGAGCCTGGAAGCACTCGCCGCGTACTGCTGCACTTTCGCGTGGACTTCCCGAGCGTCGGCGTCGGTATAGGAAGGCAGAATCGCGTACAGCGCGGCCAGCCGCGAGTGAGCACGCGCGTACGCCGGGTCAAGCGCGATCGCGGCCTCGAGCGCCGCGATGGCCTCCCGAAAGCGATCGCCATCGCGGCGATTGAAGATGCTGGTGGCCTGCAGGAACAAGGCATAGGCCTCGGGGTTGCTGGTGCCGGCATTCACCAGCCGGGTCTTCTGGTCACCCTGCAGGATCACCTGCAGCTTGCCGGTGATGGCGCGCGCGATGCTTTCCTGCAAGGCGAAGACGTCCTTCAAGTCGCCGTCGTAGGTTTCCGACCACAGGTGGAAGCCGTCCTGGGCACGAATCAACTGCGCGGTGATGCGGACCTTGTCGCCCTGCTTGCGCACCGAGCCTTCCAGCACGTGGGCTACGCCCAGCGTCTTGCCGATCGTGGTCAGGTTCTCGTTCTTGCCCTTGAAGAAGAACGAGGACGTGCGCCCGGCGACCTTCAACCCGGCGACCTTGGTCAGGGCATTGAGGATCTCTTCGGAAATGCCGTCGGAGAAGTATTCCTGCTCCTTGTCGGAACTCATGTTGACGAAGGGCAGCACGGCGATCGAGCGATTGTCGGCCGCCGGGGCCGGTTTCGCGGCCATGGCCGTCGTGCGAGCCGCCTGCGCGGACGTCGCCTGCGCCGCAGCGCGCTGCGGGGCCAGCACGAACTTGTCGAACCCGAAATAGACGATGGCCAGCGCCAGCACCGCGATGATCATCCGGTCCATCCGGCGGCCGGTTTGCGGCGAGATGGAGTGCGCGGCGGGCACTTCGGCGTCGCGCTTCAAGCCATCCGGCGTGAGTTCGAACACCCATGCGACCGCCAGCATCGGAATGAACCCGATGGCCAGCAGGGTGACCAGCGCCTGCAACACCCACTCCGGGGTCTTGAAGATCGGCAGCAGCGTGCCCGCCACTTGGGTGACCAGCCATGCACCGACCAGGTACAGCCCGGCCATGCGGATGACGTTGCGGCGCTTGAGTTCGTTGATGAAGCTCATTGCGCAACCTGCGCTTTCTCGCGCGCCAGCATCGCCTTCAATACCGGCTTGTAGTTCCCGATCACATTCAGGGACACATCCTGGTTGGCCACCCAGAACCGCAGTTCCGGCAGCAGATCCGAGTTCTTCATGTAACCGGCAAGCACCGCCCGTGCCTCGGCTTCGGAGACCGGCGAGTCGCAGTCGAGCAAGTACTGTTCGGTAGGAGTGGGCTGCCGCCAGCACTTCGCCCAGATGTGGTTGGCGACCACCGAAGGCGTCAACCCACGCACGATCTTGCGGTATTCCGGTTGCAGGTAGAACAGGTAATCCACGGCAGAACCGCTCTCGAGGTAATACTCGGACAGCGCATGGCGCAGCGTGTCGTCGCGGATCAGGCCCAGTTCGCCGCCGCTGCGCATCTCCTGGTAGGTCGAGTCCGAAGTGACCCATTGCCAGAGCTGGCTGGCCTGGTAGAACGCCAGCACCGTCCTCCAGGCGGAGCCGTCCACCAGCTCTCCGGTTTCCGCGTAGTGGATGGCAGCCTTGCCGTAGGCATTCACCTGGGGCCAAAAGACTTCGCGGCGCTGGATCGATAGCTGGTCTGCCTCCAGGTTGCCGCGGATGCGGGCCAGGTAGGCCTGCGCCTTGGCGTCTTCTGCGCGCTGTTGGTTCCAGTTTGCGGCCTGGATGCCCAGGAACACGCCGCCTACCAGCAGGACGAACTCGATCAGGATTGTCGTCCAGTTCTGTTGCTTCAGCGATTTGGCTAGGCGGCGCAGGATCATGGCGCCATCTCCCTTTCAAGCCCCTCGAGGGCCGTCTTCGTTCCGGTTTTGACGCCATCGATATTCAGGCTGGCACTGACAGCAACGCTGTACTGGTAGCGCAGTTCGGCGGCAACGGCTGGGTTGCTGCGCAGTTCGGCGGCAACCGCCATGAGGGTCTTGGGGTCTGCATCGAATTGGCAGTGTTCGATAAAGCCGACGACATAGCCCCCGTGGTCGCGTACATCGCTGCAGCCTTCGCGCATCTCGATTTGCATTGCAATCGGGATGATTTTCCGAATGACCTGTCGAAAGGTGGAAGACAGGCCAATCCGGTAGATATCCTGCGCGGTATCAAAGGCGTAGTGTCGCGCCAGTTCGGATGAGGCTGTGTCTCCCGGCAGCAGGCCAAGGTGGCCCGAGGAGACGATCTGGTCCCAAGTCGCGCGCACCGGGGCGATGTAGGTGATTTCCGTCGCGCGATAGGCGTTGATGACCAGCTCGCGCGGATCCGGGTCTTGCTCACGCAAGAGCTCATCGGTCTTGCGGACGCTGTCCAGCACGGCCGCGTAATAGGCGCTTTGCGCACGCGCGCTGGCCAGGTCTTGATTGAGGTCGCGGGCCAGCCGCTTGACGTAATCCCGACCGAGGCGGGCATCGGCTTGGGCCTGATTCCAGTTCGCCACCTGGATGCCCAGGAACACCCCGGCCACCAGCAGCACAAACTCGATCCAGATGGCCGTCCAGTTCTGTTCCTTTAGCGATTGCGACAGGCGGCGCAGGATCATGGCTTCACTCCCAGCTCGGCTTCGATCAGCACGAGCGCGCGGCGCGCGGTGTCGTTCTGGTCATCCATGGTTTCAGGAAGATTGCTGAGGAAACCGGCCCACTGGGTGAGGTGTCGATGGATGTCCCCATCCTTCATGATCGCGTCCACACCGGCTGTGGACACGTCCGCAGGCACGCCTGCGGGGCAGTCTTCACGATACGCGTCTCCGAGATCCGTCAGTTCAAAACACGTAGTCCAGTAGGGCCGGTGGATCGCCAGGGGTATCAGGCCACGCACCAGGGATCGATACTCGGGCGGCTGGTCGAGCGGCTTGGCGATGGACTGCGACTTCTGTTTGTAAGCTTCCATCGCGTCCACGATCTCGCGCTTGCGCGGCCACCCGTTGCGGCGCATCTCTTCGTACGTCGGCAGCGATATGTTGAGGGCTTGCCATTGCGAGGCGTGGAAGAAATCGACGATCACGGGCCAGCATTCGTCGCCACAGACTTGGCCCTTGTCGAGGAATGCCACGGCGCGCTCGCCCGCACGCACAACCTGTTCGTAGCCTTTGCGCCTGCTTTGTGTCTGCCTGATCGCCCCCGCGAGTTCGCCACGCAACTCGACCAGCAGCATTCGTTCGCGCTGGCGCTCCACCCGCGCCTCGTTCCAGTTCGCCACCTGGATGCCGACGAACACGCCGACCACCACGATCACGAAGTCGATGCCGATGGCGGTCCATTCCTGTTTTCGAACGTGGGCGATAACTCGGCGCAGGATCACTCAGTCGGCTCCTTGTGTGGCGTTCAACCCTGCTTGAGCGCTGACTGGGGAGGCCTCCTTGGCGCGCAAGGAAGGATCGGAGGCAAGCGCCTTTTGCAGGGCTTCCAGCGTCTGCACCTGCTGCTCCCCAAGAGCTCTGGAATAGGCCGCGTAGCGACGCATGTTGTCGGTGAAGTCATTCAGGAAAGCCTGGTCTTTTCGCATCGCCTTGAAGTCGCAGCGCGCCCCGCTCCAATCGGTCGAGAGCCCGGAATTGATCAGCGCCGGGTAGTGCCTGGCAAGCACCCTGCGGTCGATCTGGATGTCGGTCCGCAACTGGGACAAGTCGGCATAAGACTGCTCGAACGACATGATCGCCGTGCGGACGCCTGCGTTCCGGATCAACAGGATGCGACCGGTGGCAATCAGCTCCTTGATGGTCGGCGGATAGTAAATGGTCGCAACATAGATGTGGGATCGGCCCGCAGCGAGGCAATGCCGCTCATCCATCACATCGCGACCCTCACCGGACGCCAGGAAGGTCCCCAGCTCCTTGATCTGCCCCAGTCGTTCCAAGAGTGTCGCCTTGCTGGCCCGGACCTGCGGCAGCATCGAGGCGATCTCTTGCCGCAGGCGATCGAGGTACTCGATTTCAGTTAGTCGATCACGACGCTCCTCGTTCCAGTTAGCCACCTGGATGCCCACAAACACGCCGGCCACCAGCAACACGAACTCGATCCAGATCGCGGTCCAGTTCTGGGATTTCAGCGATTGAGAGAAGCGGCGCAGGATCATGGCGAACCCTGTGCTGAAACTGGTCGTTCGCCTGAGCCACCAATGACCTTGGGTCGACAGGAGCGTCCTGGCACTGACGGGTTGTTAAGTCGATCCTTCAGGCAGGCCGCCCAGGCTGACATTCGCGGGAATTCGTGCTGCCAGTCACGCAGGCGATCCGCGCTTGCGGCAAATTCAGGGCGCAACTTTCCATCGGCGTCATAAAACGCTGAAGGATCGCCATGCAGTCTCGGCAATATTTCGGCCTCCACGAACGTGACATAGCGGATGTACCTGATGCCGATGCCATCGCGCTCATCGTAGTAGAAGCACAGCTCCCATAGCAGCTGCGGGTCAACCAGGTCTGCGATCTGCGCCTGCAGCATTCCCGAGCACGGACTCTTCGGTGGCGTATCGGATCCAATGACACGGAAATACACCGGTGGTGGCTGTTCTCCGCGGGCACGAGCAGCATCGTAATCGGCGAACAGGGCCGAAATACTTTTGTCGATCATCGGCCCGACAACGGCCTCGTCCGCAAGGTCGCGCTGCAGCGCTGCGGCGATTCTTCCCGCGCGAATGCTGTCCTCGCGATCCTGGTTCCAGTTGGCCACCTGGATGCCCAGGAACACGCCGGCCACCAGCAGCACGAACTCGATGGCGATGGCCGCCCAATTCTGCTCACGCAGCGAGTGGGCGAAGCGGCGAAGCATCATGACGGCATGCCTCCCGCAATCTGATCGCTCATTTGGCAAGTCCCGCACCGGGATACAGGATGTTCATGGTGGGCAGCTTGCGGTAGTCGCGCCAGTCCGCAACGGTCAGGCCCCGCGCCATGCAGAACTGCGTCATGCCGGAGAAATCGGCACCGGACGCATTCTTGCCGGCGGCATTGAGGAACCGTTCGACCATTTCGTCCGGCGGGGCGATGCCGGCATCGGCGATCACGCGCATCCGCTGCTTGGCGTTCAAACCTTCGATTGCCGTCAGGGATCGCAAGTTGTTGATGTTGGTCAGCAAGTCCGCACGTACGACAGGGTCGAGCGCGATCGGGTCGCGCATCAGCAGCAAATTCCCGCCGATGCGTCGCGTTTCCATTTCGAAGGTGAGCGATGTCGCCATGCCGTCGCTGATGCGCCCAAATAGCGCCTGCCGCTGCGTGCTGAAATGCGACGCGGTGCCATCCGCGAGCAAGGCATCCCAGACCGGGAATCGATAGGGCCGGTTGGGCATGCGCACCACGAATTGCAGATCCGGCGAGGTCACCACCGGCATCGGCTTCAGCACGTCGCCGCTTTCGAGCACGTTGCGCGCCATCGCTGCCAGTTGCGCATCGATGCAGGGCTGACTGGCCGATTTTTCTGCCGCCCATAGGAACGCCCACGCAATGTCGCCTTGTAGGCGCGTTTCGGCGTCCTTCACCTTGTTGTTCCACGTCCAGTCCTGCACCGCTTCGTTGGCGGCCAGTGCAATCGCCACGCCCAGTACCACGATCACGATCTCGCTCCAGAACGCGCGCCAGCCCATCGATGGTGAGAAGCGACGCCAGCGCGAGCGCGTGGACGCCGCGCCTGTTAGCGCGCCATCAGATTCGTCGCCCGGCGGCGTGGTCATGGCGTGTCCTCCGAGACCGCCTGCAAGCCCTGCACGATGTCCCGATTGTTCACGGTCAAGTCGTGCACTCGCGTGCCAAGATCGGCGATGCGCAGCCGCAGCAGCGGGGCCAAGCCTGCATTCGCACGCAAGGCATTCGCTGCCTCGTCGATCTCCCGTTGTGGCAGGTCGAGCTTGCATGGGTAATCAAGGTTGCCGGCGATCGCTCGGTAATCTCCGATCGTGATGGTGCGATCACCGCAGTGCTTATTGAGCGCACGCTGCACGTCGTTGGCAACGATCATCCGGAACGCCTCGCGGAAGCGGGACGTCGCACCCTCCCTTACGGTGTTCTCGATGGTCGGCACGTTGTAGAGCCGCATCGTGGTGTCACGCAGGCGTTGATCCTGGATCAGGCCGATGGTGCCGGTCGAAATCAACTCGTCGTAAGTGGAGCGGCGGCGCGTCCGCTGCTTGTATTGGGTGGCACGGTAGGCACTGACCAGCAGCGCTTCATTGGACGCCGCGGCTTTCCCGCTGAGTGCATCGACCGCGATCTCCGCATTCGCCAGCACATCACGGCTGTATTCAATCAGGTACTGGTAGCTCCACGCCTCTTCGCGCAGATCGGCCTTGAGCCGCTCGGTGAAGATCGCGGCCTTCTGCCTGGTTTCGCGCTCGGCGTTCCAGTTCGCCACCTGGATGCCGAGGAATACGCCGGCCACCAGCAATACGAATTCGATGCAGATGGCCACCCAATTTTGTTGCTTCAGCGATTCGGAGAAGCGGCGCAGGATCATGGGGCGCGACCCGCGATTGCCCGCAGTGCAGCCCGCATTGTGTCGTTATAGACCGTCAGGTTGGACAGGCCGGTTGCGACATCCGCGACTTGCAAACGCAGTCTGCGGACTGCGTCGGGGTCGTCTCGCAGTTGCGAAACTGCGGCTTTGATCGTTTCTGCGGGGAGACCTGTCGAGCAGGGGAAGTCGAGCGAGCCAGCGATGCGAGTGTAGTCGCCTACGACAACGTAGCGGTCGCCACACGTCTTGGCGAGGGTCTGCTGGACGTCGTGCGGGATGTTCAACCTGAACCACTGCCGGTACTGGGAGGTCCGCCCTTCTTCGACGATGTAGTCGAACATGGGCGCGGAATAGACGCGCTGGGCGAGATCACGCAAGTCAAGGTCAGTGACCAGCCCGATCTCGCCCCGAGATGTCAGTTCGTCATAAGTGGCCCGGCGTCGCGTATTGCCGTTGTACTGGGTCGCGCGGTAGGCGGCGACCAGCAACGCCTCATCGGACACCGATCCACGACCAGCCAGCGCATCCAGCGCGCGCCGACCATTGGCGGCAACTTCACTGTAGTAGCCGACCTGCATTTCGTAGCCCCACGCTTCCTCGCGCAGGTCGCTCCTCAGCCGCTCGGTGAACACCTCGGCGCGGCGCATGGTGGCCCGGCCTTCGTTCCAGTTCGACACCTGGATACCTATGAACACGCCGACCACCACAATCAGGAGATCAATCCAGATCGCGGTCCATTCCTGCTTGCGGACATGCTGGATGACGCGGCGCAGGATCATGGCGAATCACATAGGGCGAGCGGTGCGGCATTCCTGTCCTGCGGTTCGCACGCATCGCGCGGCCCTGCGAGTCGCCCCGGCTGCCCCATCGCATCCCCCTCGTGCATGCCCCGAGGCTGCTCCATGCAAGCCACTGGACAATGGCGCCTAAGGCCGGATTGTCATTGACCCCGGCATCCCCCGGCGGCCTCCCCTGTTCGCAGTATAGGCATGGCCACAGGCGATTAATTGCCCGCAACCATCTCTGTGATGCAAACGCAAAAAGGGCCGGCACATGGCCAGCCCTTCCGCGATGCAACGGTGGCATTACCGATTACAGGAGGTGCGCGACGCCAGCGCGCTCTTCCTCGAGTTCGGCCAGGGTCTTGTCCATCGCGGCTCGACTGAAGTCGTCGACCGGGAGGCCTTCGATGCGGGTGTACTCGCCATTGGCGGTGGTCACCGGCACGCCGTACATCACGCCTTCCGGGATGCCGTAGCTGCCATCGGATGGCACGCCCATGGTCACCCACCTGCCGTTGCTGCCCAGCACCCAGTCGCGCACGTGGTCGATGGCGGCGTTGGCTGCGGAAGCCGCCGAAGACAGGCCACGGGCCTCGATGATCGCCGCGCCACGCTTGCCGACCTTCGGGATGAAGTCGTTCGCGTTCCAGTCGGCATCGTTGATGCGGTCCTTCAGCGAATCGCCATTGACGGTCGCGAAACGGTAATCCGGGTACATGGTCGGGCTGTGGTTGCCCCACACCACCAACCTGTCGATGTCGGCCACGGCCACTCCAGCCTTGTTCGCCAATTGGCTGAGGGCGCGGTTGTGGTCGAGGCGCAGCATCGCGGTGAAGTTCGCCGCCTTCAGGTCGGGCGCGGACTTCATCGCAATGTAGGCATTGGTGTTGGCCGGGTTTCCGACCACCAGCACCTTGACGTTGCGGCTGGCGACCTTGTTCAGCGCCGCGCCCTGGGCAGTGAATATCTTCGCGTTCTCAAGCAAGAGGTCCTTGCGTTCCATGCCCGGGCCGCGCGGGCGCGCGCCAACCAGCATCGCGATGTCTGCATCCTTGAACGCGACTTCGGCATCGTCGGTGCCGACCATGCCGGCCAGCAGCGGGAATGCGCAGTCCTCCACCTCCATCATCACGCCCTTGAGCGCGGCCTGCGCTTTCTCAAGCGGCAGCTCCAGCAGTTGCAGGATCACCGGTTGGTCCTTGCCCAGCATCTCGCCGGAGGCGATGCGGAACAGCAGGGCGTAGCCGATCTGGCCGGCGGCGCCGGTGACTGCGACTCGGACGGGTTGCTTCATTGCGACACTCCTGGAAAGCCAAAACGGCGCCCTTGGCGCCGCATTGGTTGAACGAAAGGGTTACGCGAGTTCCGCGAAGAACTCCTGGATGCGTTGCAGGCCAGGCGCCAGCTGCGGCGTCGGGCAGGTGTAACTGATGCGAATCGCGCGCGGCTCGCCGAACGCCGAACCCGGCACGCAGGCCACACCTTTCACTTGGAGCAATGCATTGCAGAAATCGACATCGCTTTCGATGCGCAGGTCGCCATGCGATTTTCCGAAGGCGACGCTGATATCCGGGAACGCATAGAACGCACCCTGCGGCTGCGGACAGACCACGCCGGGAATCGTCGAAAGCGCGGCCATGACCTGGTCGCGTTTGCCCTGGAACTCGATGTTTTTCTGTTGCGGCACATCCTGCGGGCCCGACAACGCAGCGATGGCAGCAGCCGTCACCACTTCCGGAAGATTGGTGATGTGGTTTGAATTCATCGTGGTCACGGCATTGGCCACGCTCTCCGGCCCGGCCATGAAACCGACGCGCCAACCCGGCATGCCATAGGTCTTCGACAGCGAATCGATGAAGATCACGCGGTCGCGCAATTCCGGGCGCGCCTGCACGAAGTTGTGATAGCCGACGCCATCGAACACCATGCGGTTGTAGATGTCGTCGGTGATCACCCACGTGTCCGGATATTTCGCCAACACATCAGCCAGTGCCGAAATCTCGTCCTTGCCATAGACCATGCCGGTCGGATTGGACGGATTGTTGAACAAGAACAGCCGCGGTTTCTTCGCCAGCGCGGCATCGAGTTGTTGCGGCGTCAGCTTGTAGTCCTGCGACGCGGGACAGGGCAGCAGGTCGATCTTCGCATCGACGATCTCGGCGATGTCGAGATAGCTGGTCCAGTACGGTGTTGGGAAAACGATCGTGTCGCCTTCGTCCAGCAGCGCCTCGGCCAGGTTGTAGATCACATGTTTCGCGCCGATGCCGGTCGCAAGATTGGCGCGGGTGTAACCGGTCAGGCCGACCTGATCGAGATGCTGAAGAAAGGCATCCAGCAACGCGTCGGAACCGCGGTTGCTGCCGTACTGGCCGCTGTCCTTCGCAAGCGCTTCACGCGCCGCCGCATACACGTGATCGCCGGGCAGAAAGTTGGGTACCCCGATCGAAAAACTGATGATGTCGCGGCCTTCGGCCTTGAGGCGCTTGGCTTTTTCGGCAACCTGCATGATCGCGCTGGGCTTGGCGCGACCGATGCGCCGGGCGAGCTGGGGCATCGCGTAACCTCGAGGGTAGAGTGCTCGACATGGGGCTTGCCTAAGCAAGCCAGGGAGACGCAAATGTTAACACAGCAGCCACTTTCGCCTGACCCATTCCATTCCCGAAAACATGCCCGGAGCTGGCTGCGCGGCCTGTTCCTGCTCGCCTGCCTGTTGGTATTGAGCGGCTGTGTGTCGACCCAGGTCCGCACCGCGAAAGACACTGCCGGCCAACCGCTGCGCATCGCTGGCAACGTGGTGCTGGTGGAGCCGGATATCGAACTTTACGAAATCGGCGTCGGCGGCATGCAGGAGCCACGCAAGGCTTGGACCGAGGCGGCGCGTCGGCTATATCCGCAGGCCGCGCGCGACGTGCTGCAAGTGCAAGGCATCGCGATGCAACCGGATTTCATGCTGCCCGCGGATGCCGGTCCCGAGAATCGCCTGCGCCAGTTGTTGCTGCTGAACCAGGCGGTGTCAATCAGCATCCTGCAATACAGCGGCGGCCCCGGGAATCGTTTGCGCAACAAGAAGGGCAAGTTCGACTGGACACTCGGCCCTGGCGTGACCGAATTGCGCCGGGCCACCGGCGCTGACTACGCGCTGTTTACCTACGTCCGTGACAGCTACACCAGCGGCGGGCGCGCGGCGATGCGGATCATCGGATTCTTGTTGCTGGGTGGCGATGTTGGCGGCGGCACGCAGATTGGTTTGGCCTCACTGGTCGATTTGCGCACCGGCCAAGTGGTCTGGCACAACCTGTTGCTCGACCAGACCGGCGACCTGCGCGATGCACGCGGCGCGCATGAAACCGCCGGCGACTTGTTGAAGGGCATCCGGCGATGAGGTATCTGCAAAGGAACTGGCGCATCGCGATCGCAGCGTTGGCATTTGTGTTGGCGTCGTGCGCATCACAAGCACCGATTCGCGAGAACGCACCGGGCAGCACGCCGATTGCGGGCACCGACGAAGACGAACTGTGGTACGCGATGGAGCGCGCCGAGCGCGAACTGCAACGCTCGCCCTTGCGCGTACGCGATCCGGCCCTCAACAACTACGTTCGCAGGACCGTCTGCAAGTCCGCCGGCGACTATTGCCGTGACCTGCGCGTGTACATCATGGATGTCCCGCAGTTCAACGCCAGCATGGCGCCGAACGGCATGATGCTGGTCTGGACCGGCGCACTGCTGCGCGCGCGCGACGAGGCCGAGATCGCCTTCGTGCTCGCCCACGAGATGGGA
>JAJAYW010000079.1 GCA_026786005.1 Lysobacter sp.
CGCATGGACGATGCGGATTCAAGTTCCGCCGGGTTGAGCGATCTGAGCGGACCCGATGCCCACGAAATCGAAATCGGCGCACCGAATGCATCGGCCGCCCGCAAGGTTCGCGAGGCCGTCGAGGCGCTGGCGTTCGACCTGGACGCCGTCGTGGAATTCGAGGAAGAAGAAACCTGAGGGTGTACAGCGGAGGTGCTCCGCTGTTTTTCACACGTGATCAGGGCGGCGGAGCAAGTTGGACTGCACGACGGTCAGATGTTCTCTCTGCCACGGATATCACGGCACCGTATTCAACGCAGCCACGACCGCCGGCTTGAGTTGTTTCAATTGCGCATCGTCGCTCTGGTCGGCTTCCAGATACACGCTCATCAAGAACGCCATCAAGTCGTGTCGTCTTGCCAGCCACGCAGGGTCTTTGTATGTCTTAGACGCCTCGCCGAGCCTCGGCACCAGCGCGGTGAACCACGCCTGCCATTCGGCTTCGCTGTGCAATCCGCGTTTCGCCGCGTACAGGACCGGACGGGCCAGCCGACCCGGCTCGCCAAACACATAGGCATGTGGCGCTTCCGGCACGACCTGGGTCGCCACGGCGGCAAGACTGCGATCGAGTTGCGCGCGATCCAGCACGGGATTCCACGTCAGCTGCATCAGCCAGTCGGCCCCGTGCGCGACGCCATGCCGCCAGCCTGCGGTCTCGTCGAAGCCGCGATAGTCGCGCACCGATTCGATGTATTTGGCGGCCGCCTCGACCATTGCCGCGCGTTCCTCCGGCGTCATCCACGGTTTCAGGCGATCTGTGCGTGCGATTTCCGACAACGTCAATGCGGCGAAGGGTTGTGCAAAACCGTTGGCGTCGTCTGCGGCGAGCATCGCGTACAAGCGGTCACGCAGCGCACGCAAACCTTCGACATCGAGCTGATCGGCGCGCATCCATTGCGTGAGCGCCTCGTAGGCGATGCCATCGCGCACCACTGGATCGGGATCGCCGAGGCAATCGAGCAAACCGCTCGCAAGCGCTTGGCGCTCCGCGGCGTCGGGCACCGTGAACTTCAACAGCTTCAGCGCCTGGAGCGACTCGCGCGATTGGCCTTCGGGTGGACACGCCGCGAATGCGGGCAGTGATAGCACTGCAAACAGAACGAACATGAATGCGCGCATGGGTTTCTCCTGTTGCCTATGTTCTGTAGCTACATTAGGGAAGGTCTGAACAACTGCCGTCATCCCGCGAAGGCGGGGATCCATGGACGTCAGGCATTGAATAACGAAGTCCGGGGATTCCCGCCTTCGCGGGAATGACGATCAAAGGGGCGTTATCCAGACCTACCTTAGCGCACGAAATGCCGGGCGGGCAGTTGTGTCAAAACCTCGCGCCGTCCACCTTCTTGATCGTCAGCGCATCGAGATCGACATCCGGCAGGCAGCGCACGTTGATCGCCGCCATCCTGGCACCGCTGCGCGGATCCACGCCCTCTCCGAACGGGGCGATGCCGCAGTTCGCGCAGAAGTGATGCTGGATCTGTTCCTTGTTGAACCGGTAGGTCTGCAGGTCGGATTCGGGCGTCTTCAGCGTCAGCGCATCACGTGGGACGAATGCCAGCAGGCTGCCGCGGCGGCGGCACATGGAACAATTGCAATCCATGACCTCGGTGATGTCGGCTTCGACCTCGAATGCGATCTTGCCGCAGTGGCAGCTGCCTGCATGGACCATCATGGGTCGCTCCGGATGGATTGATCGCGCACCATACCCCGGCCGGCTGTGGCGTGCATCCCACGACAGTCACGGTTGTCCGCGCCGGGTGTTTGCCGCAGGCTGGGCGCTGGTCGTCTCTGGGGAACGCTGATGTTGCGATGTGATGGGAATGGTAGCCGCGGTTTTTCCCGAGGTATCCGGCGCGGGTTGGCCCGTGCATTGCTCGCCGCGCTGCTGGCCTGCGCGGGCACCGGCGCCTTCGCGCAGACAGCACAATCCACGCCTGCCGGCCGTTGCGCCAGCATTCCATTCGCCGAGGCCAACGCGTCCGCCGTCGCCGTACCCAGCACGGACAACGCATGGGGCGGGCCGCGCAGCGCCACGGCGGCCACCTTGTCCGACCGCGTGGTGAATTACGACATCAGTGCCACGCTCGACCCGGTCAAGCACACCATCGACGGCAAACAAAAACTTACCTGGCGCAACCGCAGCAACCAGCCGGTCTGTGCGGTGTACCTGCACATGTACCTGAATGCATTCGAGGGGCCCGGTAGCACGTTCATGACCGAGCAGCGCAACCTGCGATTCGGGTTTCGCAGCGGTGTCGAAGTCGACAAGGGCGATTGGGGGTACAGCGAACTCAAGCGCGTGCAGCAGGCGGGCAAGCCGGTGCGCTGGACGTTCGTGCATCCCGATGGCGGCCCATCCACGGATCGCACCGTAGTGCGGCTGGACCTGCCGCAACCGGTCGCGCCCGGCGCCAGCACCACGCTGGACATCAACTTCTTCAACCAGTTGCCGCGGGTCTCCGCGCGTACCGGTTATTTCGGCTCGTTCCATCTGGTCGGGCAGTGGTTTCCCAAGATCGGCGTGCTGGAACTTCCGGGCGAACGTGGTGCCATCGCGCCACGCTGGAACGTGCACGAGTTCCATCTGCACAGCGAATTCTTCGCCGATTTCGGCAGTTACGACGTCAAGCTGACCGTGCCCAAGGGCTACATCGTCGGGGCGACTGGTGAAGAGACCGGCGTACCGGTCGAACGCAACGGGACACTGACGCATCGCTTCGTGCAGCACGACGTGCATGATTTCGCATGGACCGCGGACAAGCGCTACGCCAAACCGCTGGAAGGCGTCTATACCGGGCTGGGAAGTCCGCGCGTCAAGGTCAAGGTTTTGTTCCACCCGGAATACGCCAGCAACGCCAAACCCGCGTTGCAGGCCACCCTCGATGCGCTGACCTTCTTCTCGCGCACGCTCGGGCCATATCCGTACAAGACCGTGACCGTGGTGATCCCGCCGTTCAATGCGGACGAAGCCGGCGGCATGGAATATCCGACGTTCTTCACCGCATCAAGCTTCGATAAAGTCGATCCGAACACGCCGCAACGCTACCTCCTGGACTTCGTCACGATCCACGAGTTCGGCCACGGCTACTTCTACGGCATCCTGGGCTCCAACGAATTCGAGGAGCCGGCGCTGGACGAAGGCGTCAATGAATACTGGGACCAGCGCATGATGCGCGCGCGCAATCAGGACCTGCATATTGCCAGGCCGTGGATGCGGTGGCTGGGCATCACTCCCGTACTGAAGGTGTTCGATATGGAGCGCCTCGGCGCGCAGCTCGACGACCCTGCCGATGCGCTCGGACAGAACTCGTGGAATCGCCTCTCCAGCGGCAGCTATGGCACGGTCTATTCGCGCACCGCTACCACGTTGCGCGACCTTGAGCAGCGCGTCGGCACGCCGGCGATGGAGCGCGGGTTCAAGCTCTATTACCAGCGCTGGAAATTCCGCCATCCCAGTTTCGCCGATTTCCGCGAGGCGTTGGCCGAAGGCACCGGCCAGCGGGCCGTCGTCGAGCAGGCATTCGCGGATCACGTGTATGGCACCCGGAAAATCGACGACAGCATCGCCACGTTCTCCAGCGACGAGGTGCTGCCACAAGCCGGCTATGTCGACTTCAAGGGCAAGCGCGTCGAGTTGACCACGGAGGGCATCGACAAAGCGGTCAAGACGTTCCGCGAGACCTGGAAGAAGAAGCATCCGAAGGCGAAGGAAGGCACCGGCGCATTCGCGTATCGCAGCACGGTGGTGGTGCGGCGCAAGGGCGCAAACGTACCG
>JAJAYW010000080.1 GCA_026786005.1 Lysobacter sp.
CACCAGTCGGTCGGACGATAGTCCTTGAGGAACTGTCCCCACACGTGCTCGCCGGTATTGAGGCCGTGGATGATCGGATCGACGATGCGCGCCGCGCCGTCGACGATGTCCAGCGGCGGATGGAAGCGTTCCTCGATGGTCTTGCGCGCCGCGATCTCGACCGGATCCTCGTCGGTGACCCAACCGGTGTCGACGCTGTTCATGTGGATGCCGTCGCCGTGGTAATCGGCGGCGGCGGTGCGCGTCATCATGTTCAGCGCGGCCTTGGCCATGTTGGTGTGCGGATGCCGCGTGGTCTTGAAGTTGCGGTAGAACTGGCCCTCGACCGCCGACACGTTGACGATGTGCTTGTCCCGGTTCGCGGTGCGCAGCATCAGCGGCTTCAGCCGCGCGTTGATGAGGAACGGCGCGATGGCGTTGACCAGTTGCACTTCCAGCAATTCCACCGACGGCACTTCGTCCATCAGCAAACGCCATGAGTTGCGTCCGCGCAGATCGACTTGCTGCAGGTCCTGGTCGAGGCGGCCTTGCGGGAACAGGTGTTGTTGTCCGAGCAATTCTTCGGCGAGTAGCGGCACTTGCGAGAGTTCCGCGGCGCGGGTCAAGCCGGTGGCATCGGCGAGATGACGCGCGGATGTCATATGCGTGGCTGCGTTGGCTTCCGACGACCCACTCTCTGGCAACAGGCTATAGCCGCGCAAGCCTTCATACGTACCCAGCAGTTTGCGCACCGCCTCCGGTGTGTCGTGCAGCGCTGCTGTCTCGCTGGCGATCATGTGCGCGTAGAACTCGGGCGGGCGGCGCACCGTCTGGCAGGCGTTGTTGATGATGAGATCGAGCCGGTCGTGCGTCGCCATCAACTCGGTACAGAACGCTTCGACGCTGGGCGTGTGGCGCAGGTCGAGCCCGAAGATTTCGAGGCGATCGCCCCACTGGTCGAAGTCCGCTTCCTGCGCGTACCGCGCCGCGGAGTCGCGCGGGAAGCGCGTGGTGACGATCAGCCTGGCGCCGGCGCGCAGCAGCTTGAGGCCGGCCTGGTAGCCGATCTTGACGCGGCCTCCGGTCAGCAACGCGGTGCGACCACTCAGGTCGGCGAGTTCGGTGCGCTTGGCGAAATTGAAGTCCGCGCATGCGGGGCACAGCTGGTCGTAGAAATGGTGGATGGCCGAATATTTCTGCTTGCAGACGTAGCAATGTTGCGGCTCGACTGACTGGAATGATGCGCCACGTTCCGGCTGATCCGCGTCGATGTCGCGCGGCTCGAACTGTTGCGGCGGGAAATAATTGGGCGTGGTGAACACGGGCTTGCGGCGCAGCGTGCGGATGCCGGTCGCGTCGAGTACGGCGTCGTCGCGCTGGTTGCGTACGTTGTTGCGCTCGCGCAATGCGGTCTTGCGCAGCTGCCGGCGCTCGGTGCGATCGGGATTGGCGACGCGATCCATGGCTTGGCGCAGGCGCTTGCGGTCTTCTTCCGGCAGCAGGTCGAGCACGCTGCGATCGGCGGCGACCGATTCGAGCAATTCGGTCGCGTCGCGCAGGCGCGTCCGCAGGTCGGCGTCGCTGTCGTCCGCCTGCGGCGAGGTGTCGGTGGGCTTGGTGGTCAAGAAACGTAATCCGGAGCGATGCGCGAATGCGGGTGGTTCGACGCAGCCTGCACGGCTGCGAGGCCGCATTCTCCCCGGTAAACGTGGCGGCGGATAGTTTGGGGGCCGGAAAGGCACCCAGCGACGTCCGCGGCACTGAAGTCGTGTTGTGGCGAAGCGTTCGCGAATCAAAACGCTGGATTGGGCTCCCAGCCCAACCCTTTAGCCTTCTTACGGTGCGGCCAGCGCCCAGGCGACGCTGGCAAGCAGCACTAGGCCGAGCATGGCCCGGGCAATGCTCTCGGCCCACCGCGATCTGGATGACATTCGTGCATACATGGCGATTTCCCCTTTGCATGCGCATGAAGCGCCTGATCGCGTCGAAAGTCTGGGATGCGGATCACAAGATGGCCATGAAATGTACAAAACGGACGGCCTCATCCATCAGGCATTTCATCCGCGTGAAAAGCAGACGCGTCCGCAAGCTCACATGGCGTTTCCGGACAAGGCGCAAGACTCGCCCCGAAAACGCCCCTGGAATCCACACAGATGACCGACTCCCCCGCTCGCCGCCGCTGGCCCGGCCACGTCGCGCAACACCTGAAAGACGTGGTGATCGATACCGACGATTATCTCGATGCCGCGCGCCGTCGCTTCGATGCGAAATTTGCCTACAACCGTCCGCATCACATCGCCGCCTATCGCGCCTTCGCCGATGCCAGGGGTGTCGATCTGCTTGGGCGCGTGCTGGCGGAGGCGCCACTGGGTGGACCAAAGGACGACGATGGCTGGTGGGACAACCTGCTCAACACTTACCGCCGTTTCGAGAGCGATGAAGTGCCTGGAGTGGCGTTGAAAGCGCGCTTTTGCAATGCCAGCGCGGAAACGGTCAGCGATCACGAAGGCTACTACCGCGTCCACATCGCGACCGACGTCACCCCGTCCGACCTGCTCTGGGACAACGCCACGGTGGCGCTTGCCGACGGCACCCTGCTCACGCCGCAGCCGGTACTGCAGATCGGTACGGCGGCGAAGTTCGGGGTGATCTCCGACATCGACGACACCGTGCTCCAGAGCAGCATCACCGACTGGAAGACCGCCGCGCAGCTGACCTTCCTGCACAACGCGCGCACGCGCAAACCGCTACATGGCGTGGCCAAGCTGTATCAGGCGTTTCAATCCGGTGTCGATGGCGCCGGTCGCAATCCGATCTTCTATGTCTCGAGTTCGCCGTGGAATCTGTACGACCTGCTGGATGATTTCTTCGAACTGAACTCGATTCCCTTGGGCCCGATCTTCCTGCGCGACCTTGGCCTGGACGATGGCAAGTTCATCAAGACGCAGGGGCACGGCCACAAGCTGGAGCGTGCGCGCGAGCTGATCCAGCGCCTGCCGCAACTGCGTTGGGTGCTGGTTGGCGATTCGGGACAGGCCGACGCCGAGCTGTATGCGGAAGCGGCGCGCGAATTCGGCGACCGCATTCTCGCCATCTACATCCGTGATGTCGACCTCGATACCGACTCGGTGCGCGATAAATACGTGGATGGCCACATCGAGAAAGTTGCGGGCACGCGGGTGCCGATGTTGCGTGTCGCGGACAGTGTCGCCATTGCTGAACACGCACGCGGGCTTGGCCTGATCGCGGAATCGACATTGGCCGGCATCGCCGCCGAGGTACAGCGCGATCGCGATCGTCCGACGCTGGGCGAAGCGGCGGGAGATGCTGCGAAGGACTCCATCGCCGAGGCCGTCGCGCCCAGAGACAGATGACGCCCTGTGTAGTCGTGCGCCACAGGACGGAATGACCAACTGCGCTATTGAAAAGCGCTTCGCGCAGCGGCTTGTGGCACAGCCCTCATCCTGCGGCAACCCGACACAACGGTGGCCATGTGGATGCCCAGCCCGTTACTGGCGTGCGTGGTCCTGCGCTATCAAATCCCGCCGCCTGGCCTCAAGCAACTCGATAGTGATCTGCGCGAGGCAATCCAGGGCCACGCGCTGCGATTCGGTCAGCACGCGCGGCACGCGGTCGATGACGCACAAGGTGCCGATGGCCTCGTCCTCGCCGATCACCAGCGGAATCCCTGCATAGAAACGGATGCCGGGAACTCCGGTGACCTGCGGCGACGTTGCGAATCGCGCGTCCAATCTCGCATCGCGGACTTCCAGCATTTCCCCCGGATTTGCGATGGCGCTCCTGCAAAACGACCCCTCTCCCGGGGCTTCCACGATGTCGAAACCGGTGCGCGCCATGAAGTAAACCCGATCCCTGTCGACCAGCGACACCAATGCAATCGGCGTGTTCGTGAGCGTGCTCGCCACCTGGACCACATGCTCAAACACTGCCAGCGGGGGCCTGTCCAGCACCTGCAGGAAATCCAGCATCCGCTGCGGAACGCGATCGGTACGTGCGATGTCATTCATGCTCTTGCCTTGGCTGTGACTTGCGAGCTTGTCCCGGGCGATCCATACCGATGCTTTGGGACGATGCTCGTTCCGGGACGAGTTTACTTCGGTCGGCACGGCCTATTCATGTTCGCAACGCGCGCGCGCGGAACGGACTGACCCGTTCAGATTACCCGCCCTCATTTGACGGGTATTGCCGCAGCGCTTGTGGGCGAAGGCATCAATCGATCCGGTAAACCCGCGCCTTCGGCATGTCTTCATCGACCTGCAGGAACCAGCGTCCGGCGACGCCGGGAACCACCACGATCTCGGGCACCTGCAAGGGCTTGCGCAGTTTCATGCTGCCCTTGAGCACCTTCCATTGCTGGCCGTTCTCCAGTTCGAACACTGTGCCTGGCTCCCATCCATTGATCGACCCTTTCAGGCGACTGGCGATCGGCTTGTCGTCGAGGCCGATGTAGGAAGGTCGGCGCGGCGTATCGTTTTCATTCGATGTCGATGCAGTTGCTCTGGATGCTTCGGCTTTCACGGCAATGACCGTCTTTTCCGTTTCCTCACGCAGCAATCGGTTCAGCAGTTCCAGTTGCGCAGGCGACAGCGTGTCGAGGCCGGTGGCTTGGCGTTGCTCCGCGGTCATCCGCTGCTGGATATCCACGTGCGTGGTTTGCGCCTGCGCGGCGAACGGCGCCAGCAGCAGCGCCAAAGCCAACCCACATGTCAGTTTTCCAAGCATGATCACGTCTCCATCGATGGCTGGGCTGCAGCGCGACGACGCTGCAACGGATAAAGCCCAGTGTGTGACGGCTTCATGTCAGTTTCGCGACGCTTCCCTTCCGGACACTCACACTCAACTACAAGCCGGAGCGCCATGCTCAGCGCCTCCGGCTCCTCCCATCATGCGAACCGAGTCAGCGGTACAGTGGCGGAGTCAATTCCAGGAAACCCCCATGCGAATCCTCATCACTGGCGCCACCGGACTCGTCGGCCAAGGCGTGGTTCGCGAATGCCTGCTCGATTCCCGCGCCACGCAGGTTGTGTCACTGGTCCGCCATCCCACCGGGCAGTCCAGTGCAAAGCTCGTTGAGGTGGTGCATGCGGACTTCTCCGACCTGCGTGCTGTCGAAGACCTCCTGCATCCGATCGATGGCTGCCTGTATTGCGCCGGCGCCCCGCCCATCGGCACGCCCGAGGACGAATACCGGCACGTGACCCTCGACCTGACGACGTCCGTGGCGCGGACGTTGGCGCGCCTCAATCCGGACATGGCGTTCGTCTACATCTCCGGCGCGCACTCCGATCCCGACAGCCGCTTCATGCCACTGCGGGTGAAAGGCGAAACCGAACGCGCACTCGCCGCGCTGCCGATCCGCACAGTGATGCTGCGGCCCGGCGGCATCCAGCCGGTGCATGGCGTGCGCTCCCCGCACCGCACGCTGGCGGCGGCCTATGCAATCGGCGGACCTTTGATGGGCATCGGCGTCCGCTTGCTGCCCAACGTGATGACCACCACCGAGCGCGTCGGCCGGGCGATGCTGGCGCTTCTCACACAGGACAACCCACCGGCCGTGGTGGAAAACGTCGAGATCAATCGCCTGGGGACTTGACCGTCGTTGCGTGCGGTCATCATCCGCGACCAGTGCGACCGTAGCGGGCAGAATGACGCGTGCGACGGGCCTGGTCCCGGACGGCGATAAGATGCCGCGACACCGCAGGGGATGCTGCCGATGCTGCTCTTGACCGTCCTGATCGTTCTGATCGTTCTCGCACTGGCCGCATGGGCCGTGTTCGCCTTCAACCGGTTGGTCCGCCTGCGCAACCAGTCGCGCACCGCGTGGGCCGACATCGACGTGCAGCTGCAGCGCCGCCACGACCTGGTCCCGCAGCTGGTTGCCGCAGTGCAGGGTTACGTCGGCCATGAGCGCGCGTTGCTGGAAGCGGTGACCGAGCTGCGCACGCAGGCGCTGACGCTGAAAAGCCCGGCGTTGCTGGGCGAGGTCGAGTCGGCGCTGGAACTGGCCATGGGCCGGTTGTTCGTATTGCAGGAGGCCTATCCCGACCTCAAGGCCAGCGAAAACTTCTCGCAGTTGCAGCGCGACCTGGTGCAGGTCGAGGAACACCTGCAATACGCGCGGCGCTTCTACAACGGCGCGGTGCGCGACTACAACACTGCCATCCAGCGGGTGCCGGACGTGGTCGTGGCGCGCGGCTTCGCGTTCCACGAGGCCGAGTTCTTCCAGACCGGCGATGACGAACGCGCCGCGGTGCGGGTGGAGATGCAGTGATGAGGCACGCCTTCTTCAAGCACGCAGCGATGCAGGCATTGCTGCTGCTGTGCTGCCTGTCGCCGGCAACCGCGGTGCTGGCGCAGGAACGCATCCTCGCCTACGACAGCGAGGTCGACATCCGCGCCGATGGCAGCCTCGATGTCACCGAGCGCATCACCGTGCGCGCCGAGGGCAACAACATCAGCCGCGGCATCTACCGCGACTTCCCCACCCGTTACAAGGATCGCTACGGCAACCGGGTCGTGGTCAAGTTCGAGATGCGCGACGTGCTGCGCGATGGCCGCAGCGAGCCGTGGTTCACCGAGAGGCAGTCCAACGGCGTGCGCATCAACACCGGCAACGACGACCTGCTGCCGCTGCCCGCCGACTACACCTACACCCTGCGCTACCGCACCACGCGCCAGCTGGGATTCTTCGCCGACCACGACGAGTTGTACTGGAATGCGATCGGCACCGGCTGGGCGTTCCCGATCGAACGCGGCAGCGTGGTGGCGCGGCTGCCATCGCCCGTTCCCGTGGAGCAACTGCACGCCGAAGGCTACACGGGTGCGCAGGGCGCGAAAGACCAGCACTACGCCGCGGAACTCCCCGCCCCCGGCACCGCGCGCTGGCAATTGACGCAGCCGCTGTCGCCGCAGGAAGGCTTCACCGTGGTGTTGTCCTTCCCCAAGGGATTGATCGCGCCGCCGACGCGATCGCAACGCATCGGCTGGTTCTTCAAGGACAACCGCGGCGCGCTGCTCGCGCTGCTGGGTTTGATCGGCTTGCTCGCGTATTGCGTGCGCCGCTGGCACGGAGTCGGCCGCGATCCGCGCGGCGGCCCGATCATCGCGCGCTACGAACCACCGCAAGGCCCCTCCCCCGGCGGACTGCGCTACATGCGGCGCATGGGCTACGACACGCGCTGTTTTTCCGCCGACCTGCTGGCGCTGGCGGTGGATGGCGCGGTGCGCATCCATCGCGACAAGGGCTTGCTCAAGGACAAGTGGAAGCTGGAACGCATCGGCACGCCCGAAGCGGGGACCAACGCAGCGCAAAAGAGCCTGCTCGGCACGCTGTTGTCCGACGGCGACACGCTGGAACTCGAGAAGAGCAACGCCACCAAGCTGCAGGGCGCGCACGTGGCGCATACCAAAGCGCTGGACAACTACTTCCAGCCGAAATTCTTCCAGCGCCATGGCAGCAGCATCGGCGTCGCGGTGGCCATCGCCGTCGTCAGCATCGCGCTGGCGTTCATGGTCAGTGGCGGCGCAGGCGTGCCGGTGATCATCGCCATCGGGGCGCTGATGTTGATCGTGGTCAGCACGTTCGCCGTGTTGGTGAAGGCGCCCACCAGGGAAGGGCGCAAGCTGCTAGACGAGATCGAGGGCCTCAAGCTCTACCTCGGCGTCGCCGAACGCGACGAACTCGCGCGCATGCCCGGCCCGGACGCGCCGCCGGTGCTCGACGCCGCGCGCTACGAACGGCTGCTGCCCTACGCCGTCGCGCTGGATGTCGAAGAGGCATGGACGAAGAAATTCACCCTCGCCGTGGGCGCTGCCGCGGCGGCCGCGACTTCGCAGGCGATCGCCTGGTATCAGGGCGGCGGCGTCAACGACCTCGGCAGCTTCGCCAGCGCAATCGGCAACAACCTCGGATCGCAGATTGCGTCGTCGTCATCGCCGCCCGGCGGTTCGTCGGGTTCGGGTGGCGGCGGATCGTCGGGTGGCGGCGGTGGCGGTGGGGGCGGCGGCGGTCGCTGATCCGCAGGATGGGTTGAGCGCATATCGACTTGCGTAGGGGGAAACGACGCAGTCGCTTCCGCCGGATGCGGTGATGCGGTGATGCGGTGATGCGGTGATGCGACGATCACAAATCCCGGAGCGCTCAGCGCAGCGACAGGCGCAGGCGCAGGCCGTTCCAGTCCAGCAGCACGCTGTCGGCGGTGATCTGTCCGACCACCGCCTCGCCGACGCGGTCGCCTTCGGCGCGGCGCGTGCCATCGATGATCACGAACCGCCGCGCCGGGTCTTCATCCCACATGTGCATGCTCATCCGCAATGGCGGCAATTGCCTGCGTTGTTCGACGGTGAGGTCGGTCAATTGCAGCGTGGCGCCAGTGCTCGACGCTGGCGTCGGCGGCGATGCGGACGTTGCTGCCGATGTCGTCACCGGCACGGGTCTCGCTGCAGTTGCGGGGCGCGCTGCGGGCAGTGGTGTTTCGCGCACGGGAGCAATCGGCGGTGTCGGAGCCGTGCGTTCCTGCGCCACCACGTTGTCGGGCGCAGTGATGCTTGGGAGTTGAGCAGGCGCCGTCATCGGCGCTGCAGGAACGGTTGCGGAAGGCGTTGCATCGATGACGGCAACTTGCGCAGCGACACTGCCGTTGGCGCGTGGCGTGACATCGGCCGCATCCGGTTGCGTTGCGGAGCGCGGCTGCGCCGCTAGCCGATTCACTTCTTCCGTTGGGTTCGCGACAGCGGCCGCGTCGGTGCGCGCCGATGGTGACCACAACCCGCGCGCCCACCATGCGCCGATCGCCAGCACGATGATCGCCACTACCAGCCACAGCACCGGCGTCGGTTTCGAGACGCGGGGCCGCACCACTGGCGGCAATTCGGAGAACAGGTCCGGGGCCTGGCCGCGACGGCGTTCGGCTTCGGACTTGCGCAATGCCTCGAGGATCAGCGACATCCCGGCCCCCTCATTGCAGCGACCGCGCGAGACGCGGACCGGCCTGGTCGGCAGCCAGCGCCATCAGCGTTTCCGGGCCGAC
>JAJAYW010000081.1 GCA_026786005.1 Lysobacter sp.
ATTAAATTTTACCCCCGGGGTTTTTTTCGTGGGTTGATGGCGCGGGTGTTTTTTGTTTAACCCCCAAAACCCCCGGGCTCAAGGCGCCGCTCTACAATGATCGCGATGACCACGCTCTTCATTTCCGACCTGCACCTCGATTCCACGCGGCCGGAGATCACGCACTTGTTCGGCGAGTTCATCGACCGCGAGGCGCGTAACGCGGAAGCGTTGTACATACTTGGCGACCTGTTCGAGGCGTGGGTTGGCGATGATGATCCTTCCGAGGTCGGCAACATCGTCGCCGGCAAACTCCGCGCGTTAAGCGACAGTGGCGTGCCGGTGTTCTTCATCCGCGGCAACCGTGATTTCCTGCTCGGCGACGCGTATGCCAAGCGTGCCGGCATGACGATTCTTCCCGATCCCGCCGTGGTGATGCTGCACGCGAAGCCGACGCTGTTGATGCACGGCGACACGTTATGCACCGATGATCTGGCTTACCAGCAGTTCCGTGCGCAAACACGTCATCCCGATTGGCAGGAGAAATTCCTGGCGCAACCGCTCCAGGCACGGCTCGCCTTTGCGCAACAGGCGCGGGCGGCAAGCACGGCGCACCAGGCCGGCCTGCAGGTGCAGGGCGTAATGGATGCGATCACTGATGTCACGCCAGCGACCGTCGATACCACCTTCGATCGTTACGGCATCGACGCCATCATCCATGGCCACACACATCGGCCGGCCACGCATACGCATACGGGTGGACACCGCATCGTGCTTGGCGACTGGTACGAACAGGGTTCGGTGCTGCGCGCGGATGGAACCGGATTGACGTTGGGCGTATTGGCCTGAGGTTCGATACGGCGCTCAGACGAGCGCAGTGCCCGCTGCTCTTGTAGGAGGGGCTTCAGCCCCGAGGCCAGGAATGCATGGCGCAGCATGGATTTGTCGCCACTGGCATTCGTGGCTGAGCCGGGCGTTTCAGGACATTCTTGATACCGACTGCCGCCGATGTCGGGGCTGAAGCCCCTCCTACAAAAGCATGCGGCGGGCTGATCCCAGGATCACGGCAGCAACGCCTGCAACTGTTCCAGCTCGACCGCACTGAAGCCCGCCGCAAGGCGGGCTTCGTCATTGAACGGCCCACGCAACGAGCCGCGCGCGTACTCCGTCAACAGTGTGGCGAAGGTTGTATCTGAATCGAGCCCGCGTTGCGTGCAATACCAGCGGAACCAGCGCGAACCCGCCGCGACATGCGCGACTTCCTCGCGCAGGATCACTTCGAGGATGTCGGCAGTGGCGTTGTCGCCGAGCTTGCGCAACTTGACGATCATGCCCGGCGTCACATCTAGGCCACGCGCTTCCAGCACGCGCGGCACCAGCGCCATCCGCGCCAACCCGTCATGCGCGGTCTGCTCGGCCATTTCCCACAGGCCGTTGTGCGCATCGAAGTCCCCATAGTCGTAGCCGAGTTGCTGCAGGCGTTCGCGCAGCATGACGAAGTGACGCGCTTCATCATCGGCGACTGATATCCAGTCGGCGTAATACTCGGGCGGCAAATCGCGAAAGCGATACACCGCGTCCCACGCCAGATCGATCGCGTTGAATTCGATGTGCGCGATGGAGTGGATGAAGGCGGCGCGTCCTTCGTTGCTGCCGAAGCCGCGTTGCGGCAGTTGGCGCGCAGGAACGAGTGCTGGTCGCGATGGCCGGCCTGGCATGCGGATGGGTTCGGGCGGGGGTGCGTCGCTGGCAATCGTCAGATCGCCGCGTGCGAAGACATCCGCAGCGGCGTGGGTGCGCGCGATCTTTTCGTCGGGAATTGCCGCGTCGAGACATTCCCGCGCAGCGTCGAACAACGAGGGCGTCTTCACCGTTGTCCGTTGTTCTCAAACATCATGCTCGGCTCTTCCCTTGGTCGCTCAAATCCGGGACATGTAGGAGCGCACTTGGGCGCGATGGCGTTACCGGTAAAGCCCCATCGCGCCCAGGTGCGCTCCTACAACAGCACACAACGCGCAAGAAGCTCTACACCGCCACCCGCCGCTTCTTCTTCGCCTCATCCGATCGCAACTGCTGGATACGCTCGAAATACCCCGGTTCGATGCCGGTCACGTATTCACCACTGAAACAGGAACTGTCGAATTTGCGGCCCGGGTGTTTCGGACCAGCGACGGCGCTCTCAAGATCAGCGAGATCCTGATAAATCAGCCAGTCACAGCCCAAAAACTGTTCGATCTCGGCCTCGGTCCGCCCGTGCGCGACCAGTTCATCCACCGACGGCATGTCGATGCCGTAAATGTTCGGATAACGCACCGGCGGCGCCGCCGACGCCAGATAGACCTTGCGCGCGCCAGCATCGCGCGCCATCTGCACGATCTGCTTGGAGGTGGTGCCGCGCACGATGGAATCGTCGACCAGCAACACCACGCGGTTCCTGAATTCCAAGGGGATCGGATTGAGCTTGCGCCGGACCGATTTCGCGCGTTCGCCCTGCCCCGCCATGATGAAGGTGCGGCCGATGTAGCGGTTCTTGATGAACCCTTCGCGATATTTCACGCCCAGCAGGCTGGCGATTTCCAGCGCCGCGTCGCGCGAGGTATCGGGGATCGGGATGACCACGTCGATATCGTGATCCGGTCGTTGGCGCAGGATTTTCTCGCCCAGCGTCACGCCCATGCGCATGCGCGCCTTGTGCACCGAGATGTCTTCCATCATCGAGTCGGGACGCGCGAAATACACGTACTCGAAGATGCACGGTGTGTGTTCCTGCGGCGCCGCACAGATCTGCGCGAACAATTCGCCGCGCGGGGTGATGACAATGGCCTCGCCGGGCGCGACATCGCGCACGCGCTCGAACCCGAGAATGTCGAGCGCCACTGATTCCGACGCGATCGCGTATTCGTTGCCCGCATCGGTGGTGCGCTTGCCCAGCACCAGCGGACGGATACCGTGCGGATCGCGGAACGCGACCAGCCCCAGCCCCAGTACCGTGGCGACGACTGCATAACCGCCCTTGGCGCGGCGGTTGACGCCTTCGACCGCGCGGAACACGGCGTCCGGCGTCAACGCCTTCTGCGTGTCGAGCTCGTGCGCGAACACGTTCAACAACACTTCCGAATCGGAATCGGTATTGACGTTGCGGCGATCCTGCTCGAACACCTCGCGCCGCAGCGCATCGGTGTTGATCAGGTTGCCGTTGTGCGCCAGCGCGATGCCATACGGCGAATTGACGTAGAAGGGCTGTGCCTCGTCGAGGCCTTCGCTGCCGGCGGTGGGATAGCGGCAATGGGCGATGCCGACCTTGCCTTCGAGCAACAGCATGGCCTTGTCGTCGAACACATCGCGCACCAGCCCGTTGCCCTTGTGCACGCGCAGGTGCGAGCCGTCCGCCGTGGCGATGCCGGCCGCATCCTGGCCTCGATGCTGCAACACGGTCAGGCCGTCGTACAAAGCGGCGGCGACTTCCGAAGTGGCGACGATGCCAATGATTCCGCACATGCTTTGAACTTCCTCGAGTACGCGACGCAAGCGCCCGCGCCGACCCTGTAATTATGCGCCGCTTGTCAACGCGGCAATCTCGTAGCCCGGGTGGAGCGTAGCGATACCCGGGGCTTTTACCCGGGGATCAGCCGAAGAGCCCCGGGTATCGCCTTCGGCTCCACCCGGGCTACGCATGCTGGCTGGTCATTCCTGACAATGCAGGCACGCCGAGCCCGAGCTGAATACGCTCCGCCGCCCACGGCGGCAACCAGTTGCTCAGCCACATCGCGCCTGGGATCAGCAACGGTACGATCTGCGACTGCTGCCAACCTGGCTCTCGCGGCATCGAGGTGAAGCCCATCAGCAGCACCATCACGCAGGCGATGACGCCGCCTCGCAGCACTCCGAACGTGAACCCAAGCGCGCGATCCAGTCCTGAGAGGCCCACTGCGTGGATCATGCGGCGCAGCATCCATCCGACCAGGCCGACGAACAGCAACACGCCGATGAAACTCAATCCATAGCCTGCGAACAGGTGCCTCGCGCCAGGCTCGGCGCCGGCCGAGAACCATTGCGCCAGTTCGGCGCCGAAATGAAACGCGATCCAGCCCGCCAGCACCCACGCCACGATCGACACCAACACGCCAACGAAACCGCGCATCAACCCGAACAACGCGGAGGCCACGACGACCGCCAGTAACAACAAGTCGGTAGCGGTCATGGCCGCGCGATCATGGATGTATTACGGATGCGGACGGACGATGCCATCCACGCCGATCTTCGCGCGCACCTGCGCCTTCAGCTGGTCGGCATCGGCGCGGCTGGCAACGGGACCGACGCGCACGCGGGTCAACATACCCTTGTCGGTCTTCACTTCTTCGGTGAACGCGCTCATGCCCGCGGCCCGTACGCGATCGCGCAATGCGTTCGCGTCGGTAGCCTTGCTGAAGGCCCCCAGCTGCACGGCGAAGCCGACGTTGGCTGCGGCAGGCGTTGCGACGGTTTGCGCGACGGGTTTCGCTGCTTCCGCTGGCTTGGGCGCGACCGGCGTGGCGACCGTAGGTGTTGCAGCAGCGGGTTTGGGGGGCTCTTGGGGCAGCGGTTGCGTGGAGACGACCGCGGCTGCGGGAGTCGCCACCGGTTTCGACGCGGACGGCGTGGCTGTGTCGGCATCCAGTACCACCACCGCGGCGTTGACGTCATCGCGGACATGCGCCGCGCGCAGGCGGGCGGACTCTGCCGCCGCGCGCGTGGCATACGGGCCAATGCGTACGCGGTAAGCGGTACGGCCATTGGCCGTGGCCGCTTCCTGGAAACCGGGTAACTGCGATTGTTGCAGCGCGCGTACTACCGCCTGCGCATTTGCGGCCGTCGCATAGCTGCCGAAACTCACTGCGTAATCGCCGCCCGCAACCGCTGCGTGCAAGTTGTCATCCGTGGACCCTGCAGGATCTGCCGGCAATGCAGCAGCGGATGATGCGCTGTCGGCGCCGAGTGGGATCGCCTCGCTGATTGCGGCCTCGCTGATTGCGCCTGAAGTCCGATCGCCTGGCTGCGCTTGCATGCCGAGCGCGCCACCATTGGGTGTGTCGCCGGGCGTGACCAGCGGCAATTCGCGTGTTTCGTAATCGCCCGCTGGCGCGTTGGGCATGTCCAGCGGCACGTCGGACACGCCACTCTCGGGCGCGGGACCCTGGATCAGCATGGGAAGGAAGATGACCGCGAGCGCGACCAGGACAGCTGCGCCCCAGAGGCGCTGTTTCAGGGCAGGTTCCATCGGATCTCGCGGGCGACCGGCGAATTGCCGCGTGAATTATACCGCCCCGCCGTTTCCAGCCGGCAGCCGTGCAGCCGTGCCACGCGACTGCGCGCTAGGTGTCGTTCAGTGCCTGCAGTGCAGCCGCGGCGGTGCGAAACGAACCGAACACGAGGATGCGATCACCCGGTTTGGTTTTCAAACGCGCGGCGGTCATGGCCTGCGCAACCGTATTGAACGCTTCCCCGTCGCGCGCATCGGTCGCATGCAGACGCGTTGCGAGCGCCTCTGCCGTCAGGCCGCGAGGACCCGCTTCCACCAATCCCGCCAGATACCAGGCATCAATCTGGCCAGCGACCGCGGCAACGACGCCTTCGAGATCCTTGTCACCAAGCGCGCCGAAGACGGCAATGCTGCGTCCGGCGATCGGCGTGTCCCGCAACCAGCGCGACAATTCGCGCGCGGCCTGCGGGTTGTGGGCGACATCGACCACGATCTCGACACCATCGCGAACGAAGCGCTGGAGTCGCGCCGGTAGATGCGCAGTCGCAATCCCTTCGCGCCATGCCGCATCCGTGACAGGCGCATCCAGCGCACGCAGGGCGGCGACTGCAGTCGCTGCATTGCGCAATTGCGCGGGTGCGGCAAGGCGCGGCATGGGCAGTTCCAGTTCAAATCCGACGTCGCGCCAGCGCCATGTGTCGGCATCGATTGGTTCGAAGAAATAATCGCAGCCGGCTCGTACCGCCGATGCGCCAATCGCATACGCATGACGCAAAACGCTGGCCGGTGGATCGTCGTCGCCCAGCACCAGTGGTTTCCACGCACGCGCGATGCCGGCTTTCTCGAAACCGATGGCTTCGCGGTCGTTGCCGAGGTAGTCCTGGTGGTCGAGGTCGACGGTGGTGATCACGGCAACATCGGGATCGACGATGTTGGTGGCGTCGAGCCGGCCACCGAGTCCGACTTCCAGGATGGCGAGGTCGAGATCGTTTTGCGCGAATAACCACAATGCAGCGAGCGTGCCGTACTCGAAATAGGTCAGCGAGATGTCCTGTCCTCGAGAAGCAGGGCTCAAACGTGCTGCTTCGATCGCCTCGAATGCAGCGACCAATTCCTCGTCGCTTGCTTCGCGTCCCTCGATACGCACCCGCTCGTTATAGGCCAGCAAATGCGGCGACATGTACGCACCGACCTTCCAACCAGCCGCGCGCGCGATGCTGTCGATGAATGCGACGGTCGACCCTTTGCCATTGGTGCCCGCGACGGTGATGACGCGTCGCGCCGGTCGCTCCAGCCGCATGCGCGTCGCAACGACACGTACGCGCTGCAACCCCATGTCGATGGATTTCGGATGCTGGCGTTCGATGTAGGCCAGCCATTCGGGAAACGTGCGCGTCATGATGTGATTATCCGATGTGCATGTATCCGGCGCCATCCGTGGGCACCGTGCAATACTTTCGGATCCACGTCTTCTACATCCTGCCCATGTATTTCCCAACCGTCGTCGTCCTCATTGCTGCAATGGTGTTCGGGCCGGTTGCTGTATCACGCGCCGCCGATGCACCACGCTGGCAGGCGGGCTATCGGACGATCAACACCAAAGGAGATACGGGCACGCAGCCGCTTCGCATCGCCGTGTGGTACCCAACCGCGCAACGTGAACGATCGTTTCGCACCGGCCCCTTCGCCATGCGCGTTGCCGCCAGCGCAACGATGTTCGAAGGTGATTTCCCTGTGATCGCACTCTCGCACGGCGCCTTCGGCCGTCCCATCAACCACCGCGATCTTGCGATTGCGCTCGCGAATGCCGGTTACATCGTGATCGCACCGCAACATCATCCCAAGGCAGATGCCGCCGGTTTCGGCGACGTCCGCCAACGCGAGGGCCGTCCCGGGGAATTGATGCTCGCATTGCGCGCGGTGCGCTCGCATCCAGCATTCGCATCGCACTTCGATGCACGCAGGGTCGGTGCGATCGGCTATTCGGCTGGCGGCTACGCCGTGCTCGCGGCAATGCGCGCACGGTCCGACTGGAGTGATGCCGCCGGTCATTGCCTGCTGCACTTCATTTCCGACCGCAACTTCTGCTTCGGCGGCAGCGGTGGGCAGGACCAGCGCCAAGGCGTCGCTGGCGTGGTGATGGCGGAAGCGCATGATCGTGTTCCTGCGCAGCGCCGGCCCCACTGCAAATTCGTGCAGCCGTGTTACTGGCGCCCGTCGCCGCGGTGTTGAGTGCCGATGGATTGACGTCGGTGCGGCAGCCGGTACGCATCTACAGCGCGGAGCATGACCAGAAGCTCAATCCGCGATTCCATGGCGATTGGCTTTACGCCACGCTCAAGGCACAGCGCACGCCAGTCGAACTGGTCACCGCCACGCCGGCCATTATGTCTTCATGTCCCCGTTTCCAGACGCCATAAGGACCCGCGTTGGCGATGCAGCGCAGGATCCCCCGGGGTTCGATCGCATGGCATTCCAGCAACGGCTTGCGCGCGAAACGATCGCCTTCTTCGGCCGCACCTTGCGGCGTTAAAGCGCGCGATGCACCGCTTCACCGAACAGGCCGGTGTGATGGCTGCAGTCGTTGAGGCGCACGACGTCGAGATGGTCCGCGTCGGGACCTTCCAGCAGGTTCAACGTCGTCGGCGCCTGACGGAATGTCCAGAGTCTGGATAGCGGAATGCCGAGGATGCGGCACAGGATCACGCGATTGACGGCATCGTGCGCGACGATCAGCAACGTATCGTCATCGCCCAGACCCTCGCAGACTCTGGCAAACGCCGGCCATGCGCGATCCAGCACGTGTTGCAGCGATTCGCCTTCCGGCATCAACACGTCGTGCGGCGCATCGCGCCACATCTGCAGACGCTCGCCGTCGCGCTCGCGGATTTCACTGGCCAGCAAGCCTTCCCACGTGCCGTGCGCAATTTCCATCAGGCCCGCATCGGTGGTCAGCATCGCCGTGCGCTCAGCGCCGAGCGCGAGTTCCGCCGTGCGCCGTGCGCGCGACAGCGGCGATGACACGGCACGATCGATGCGAGTGTCGTGCAGGCGTCGCCCCAGGGCTTCTGCCTGAGCCTCGCCGATTGGGGACAGCGCAATGTCCTCCTGGCCTTGATAGCGGCCTTCGGCGTTCCACGGGGTTTCGCCGTGGCGGGCGAGCAAAATCTTCATGTCCTTTGGCCCGCAAGTACGTCATTCCCGCGCAGGCGGGAATCCTGCGACTTGCTCTCGCTGACTGGCGCTGCTCGGAAAGGTTGGCAGCCAAGGCACTGGATTTCCGCCTGCGCGGGATTTTCAACAGCGAAGCTGGTCATGACGAACAACAGCAACATCACAACGCCTCCAACGACAACACGCCCGGAATGGTCCGCAGCGCCAGGAGCTGCGCATCCGGCGCAGCACGATCGACGGTGATCGCTGCAAGCGCCTCGCCATCGCCCTTCGCACCGAGCGAGAAATTGACGATGTTGACGCCAGCCGCACCGAGGTGCGAACCGACCAGGCCGATCATGCCGGGTCGATCCTCGTTGCGCATCAACAGCAAATGCGCGGACGGATCGAAGTCGAGTTCGACCCCGTCCAGCCGCACTACGCGCGGCCCGCGATGCAGGGTGGCTTCCACTTCACGCGATGCACCGCTTTCGTCTTCGACACGCAGTTTCAACAACCGATCAAAGCCATCACCATCGCCGCCGACGGTTTCAGCGACCACCAGCCCGCGGGCCGCCGCTTCGGCGAGTGCGTTGACCGGCGTGACCCGGCTCGATGCCGCGCCCAGCAATGAAGCGACCAGCAGGCGGGTCAGCGGCCGCGGGTCGAGCGCCTGGCTGCGTCCCGCGTAGGTGATATGCAAACGCGTGGGCGCTGGCACCAGTCTCGCGATGAGTTTGCCCAATGCCGACATCAACGGCATCCACGGCCCGACCTCGCGCGCGGCTTCGGCGGTCAACGGCGGCAGATTGACGCAGCCGGCGACGGCGCCGGTGCTGATGAAGTCGATGATCTGCCGCGCGAGGATCGTGCTGACCGCCTGTTGCGCTTCGCTGGTGGACGCACCCAGATGCGGGGTCAGGATCAACTTGGGATGCGCGCGCAACGGGGAGTCCGATTGCAGCGGTTCGGTGACGAAGGTGTCGAGCGCGGCGCCGGCGAGATGACCTTCGTCGAGCAACCGCAACAGCGCATCTTCATCGACCAGGCCACCACGCGCGGCGTTGATCACGTAGGAGCCCTTTTTCATCAGGCGCATTTTTTCCTCCGACAACAGGTTGGTCGTCTCCTTGGTGCGCGGAATATGCAGCGTGATGATGTCGGCCTTGGCCAGCAGGTCATCGAGCGATTTCAACGGCACGCTGCCTTTGCCGGCGGCCGACGCCGGCAGGAACGGATCGAACGCCGCGACATCCATGCCGATGCCCTGCGCCTTGCGCGCAACGGTGCTGCCGATGCGACCCAGACCGATCACGCCCAGTTTCTTGCCTTCGAGTTCGAAGCCCGTAAGGCCCACTTTGGGCCATTCGCCGGCTTTCATGCCGGCATCGGCCCGCGGAATATGGCGCGCGAGTGCGAACAGCAACGAGATCGCGTGTTCTGCGGCGGCCAGCGTGTTGCCATCCGGCGCATTCATCACCGCGATACCGCGCTCGGTGGCCGCATCGACATCGATCGTGTCGACGCCGGCGCCCGCGCGGCCGACCACCTTGAGCTGTTTGGCATCCTTGATTGCATCGGCGGTGACCAGTGTCGACGAGCGCACCAGCAACACATCGACGCCGTCGAGCGCTTTCGCAAGCGCGGTGGGATCCTTGATGGGGTCGGAAACCTCGACCTCCCAACCGGCTTCCCGGAACAGATCGAGGCCATCCTGGTGGATGCCATCGCAAGCCAGCACTTTCATCGCATGCTCCTGAAGGGGGAAAAATCCCGCGGAGTCATGGCAGCCGACACTAGGAGAGAACGTGCCGCGTCAGGCGGCGATGGTGCGTTCAATCGGGAGACGGGGCCGGCTGGCATGGGAATCCGCGATGGCTGAAGCGTAGCAGACAAATCCTGCCGGACGACACGCGATGGCGTCGGCGCGCATCCTGCGACACCATGCGAATCCTTCCACGGAAAATCACGGAGATTGCATGAGCCAGCAGGTCAAGGGCGAATTCGACGTCAAGCGCAGCGCGGAGCCGGCCTGCGACATGGGCGATGGCGTTGAAGCGGGTCATTTCCGTTTGGACAAGCGCTTCCATGGCGACCTGGACGCGACCAGCGTGGTGCACATGCTCGCCGTCGCAACCGCGGTCGAAGGCTCGGCGGCGTATGTCGCGATCGAACGCGTGACCGGGACGCTGCAAGGTCGGAGTGGCAGTTTCTTCATGCAGCACAACGGCACGATGAATCGCGGTGCGGCGACGTTGGCATTGTCGGTGGTGCCCGATTCGGGAACCGATCAACTGAAAGGGCTCGCAGGCGATATGAAGATCGATATCACCGACGGAAAACATTTCTATACGTTTGATTTTTCGCTGGATGGTGCATGACCAGACATCGCGCGTGGACTCGCGAGTGGTTTTTTGTAGGAAGAATGCAATTTTGAAATTGAGCAAGCAGTCCTTCGACAAGCTCAGGACGAGCGGTTTAGTTGATGTCATGAGCTACACAACCCGGAGGGCGGCGTGCATGGATGCACGCCGTTTTCCGACCGAGGCAGGAGCCGAGTCGGAAAATTCCCGTAGCAACCAAGTGGCCGGCTGTGCTCCACCTCGGGAAAAGCCCTTTCTTTTGGTGACTTTTCTTTGGGCTCATCAAAGAAAAGTAACTCGCGCGCAGCGCGAAACGCTCTTCAACAGCGCAGCTGGTCAACCTTTTCAACAGTGAAGCGGGCCAACGTGCATGGGTAACAC
>JAJAYW010000082.1 GCA_026786005.1 Lysobacter sp.
GCATGCGATTGATCCGGCCTGCATCCTCGGGACGAACATGGTTCGTCTGCCGCAGGTTGCGCTTCCGTTTGGTCGCCTTCTTGGTGAGGATGTGGCTGCGGTTGGCATGGCCACACTTGAACTTGCCGGTAGCAGTCTTGCGGAAGCGCTTGGCCGCGCCCCGGTGGGTCTTGATCTTGATCTTGGGCATTGCGATGTCCTTTCGGGGTTTCTAGTACTGGTCCGGGCGGTGGCGTGTGCGTAATCAGCACAACCACGCTTTCCTTCCTGCCTGACCGGTTTGTGTAAGTCATTGATCCGTACAGGGATCGCTGACAGGTCCAAAGTATTGCGTGCAACAACCCGGCGAACCGGGCCGCGCATTATGCAGGGAGTGGGTTTCCCTTGCAAATCAGGCCCTTGCTGCCTTCTCCCAACACGCCGACAGCCTGCTGTTCTTCTCTGAAACGGCTACTTCTTCTTCGGCGCGATCATCATCACCATCTGCCGGCCTTCCAGGCGCGGGCGCGATTCGATGACGATGTCCTCGCCGAGGTCGGTCTCGATCCGGGTCGCCATTTCACGGCCCAGTTCCTGGTGGCTCATCTCGCGGCCACGGAAGCGGATGTTGACCTTGATCTTGTCGCCTTCCTCCAGGAACCGGCGCATGTTGCGCAGCTTGATCTGGTAGTCGCCCTCGTCGGTCACAGGGCGGAACTTCATTTCCTTGATCTCGACCTGCTTCTGCTTTTTCTTGGCCGCGTTGGCCTTCTTCTGCAGATCGAACTTGAACTTGCCGAAATCCATGATCCGGCACACCGGCGGATCGGCATTGGGCTGGATTTCGACGAGATCCATACCGGTCTCCTCGGCCAGGGCAATCGCTTCGTCGCGCGAGAGCACGCCGACCATTTCTCCTTCGGCGTCGAGTACGCGCACGCGTGGCACGCGGATTTCCTGGTTCTTTCGGTTCTGCTTCGAATCGGGGGTGCTGATGTTTCAATCTCCAAGGTGGAATCACTGTTGAAAAACGGCGCTCCTGCCGCGTTTCAATATGCTGGGTCCGGCACATGTGCGTCACCCAGCTGCGTCGCACCGAAAGCGTTCGATGCGAACGATGCATCCTTGCATCGCTTTTTTACAGTTGCAGACACACCCGGAACTACGGCCCGGGCCTGACGGCGTTGCTGCTCAAGCAGCGATATGGTCCGCGCGTAAACGCATTGCGAAATCGGCGACGCTCATCGTCCCCAGGTCTTCCCCTTCGCGCGTGCGCACGGCGACTGCACCGTTTTCCTTCTCGCGGTCCCCGACCACCAGCAGGTACGGCACCCGCTGCAGCGTGTGCTCGCGAATCTTATAGCCGATCTTCTCGTTCCGCAAATCTGATTGTACCCGGAAGCCTTGATTTGCAAGGGTTTTCTGGACCTCCTCGACGTAATCGGCCTGCGCGTCGGTTATATTGACCACCACCGCCTGGATCGGCGCCAGCCACGACGGGAAACTGCCGGTGTGATGCTCGATCAGGATGCCGATGAACCGCTCCATCGAGCCGACGATGGCCCGATGCAGCATGACCGGCGTGCGCCGCTGGCTGGTCTCGTCGATATACGCCGCGCCCAGACGCTCGGGCATCATGAAATCGACCTGCATCGTGCCCAGTTGCCAAGTGCGACCGATCGCATCGCTGAGGTGGTATTCCACCTTGGGGCCGTAGAAGGCGCCCTCGCCCGGCAGCTCCTGCCACTCCACCCCGCACGCGGCCAGCGCCGAGCGCAAAGCGGCCTCGGCACGGTCCCAGGTGGCGTCGTCGCCGAGACGCTTATCCGGGCGCAGCGCGATCTTGATCTGGATGTCGGTGAAGCCGAAATCGCCGTAGACCTTGAGCGCCTGCCGGTGGAACGCAGTGACCTCGGCCTCGATCTGCTGCTCGGTACAGAAGATGTGGCCGTCGTCCTGGGTGAAGCCGCGCACGCGCAGGATGCCGTGCAGCGCGCCCGAGGGTTCGTTGCGATGGCAGGCGCCGAACTCGCCGTAGCGGATCGGCAAGTCGCGATAGCTGTGCAGCCCGGCGTTGTATATCTGCACGTGTCCCGGGCAGTTCATCGGCTTGACCGCGTAGGTGCGCTTCTCCGACTCGGTGAAGAACATGTTGTCCTGGTAATTGTCCCAGTGGCCGGACTGCTTCCACAACGATACGTCGAGGATCTGCGGGCAGCGCACTTCCTGGTAGCCGCTGTCGACATAGACCTTGCGCATGTGTTGCTCGACCACCTGCCAGATCGACCAGCCCTTGGGATGCCAGAACACCAGGCCCGGCGCTTCTTCCTGCAGGTGGAACAGGTTCTGCTGTTTGGCGATCTTGCGGTGGTCGCGCTTCTCGGCTTCCTCGACGCGCTGGATGTAGGCGTCGAGTTGTTTCTTGTCGGCCCAAGCGGTGCCATAGATGCGCTGCAGCTGCTCGTTCTTGGCATCGCCGCGCCAGTACGCACCGGAAATGCGGGTCAGCTTGAAGGCTTTCAAAAAGCGCGTGTTCGGCACGTGCGGGCCGCGGCACATGTCGACGTATTCCTGGTGGTGGTACATGCCCATTGCGGTTTCATCGGGCATGTCGTCGATCAGGCGCAGCTTGTAGTCTTCGCCACGCGCCTTGAACAGGTCGATGACCTCGGCGCGCGGCGTCACCTGCTTGATGACGTCGTAGTCGGTGGCGATCAGTTCGCGCATGCGCGCTTCGATCGCTTCCATGTCTTGCGGCGTGAACGGACGGTCGAAGGCGATGTCGTAGAAGAAGCCTTCGGCGATCACCGGGCCGATCACCATCTTGGCCTTGGGATACAGCTGCTTGACGGCGTGGCCAATGAGATGCGCGGCCGAGTGACGGATGATCTCCAGCCCCTCCTCGTCCTTCGGCGTGATGATCCGCAATTTGGCGTCGTGGTCGATGCGGTCGCTGGCATCGACCAGTTTCCCGTCGACTTCGCCGGCCACGGTGGCCTTGGCCAGTCCGGCACCGATCGACTGGGCGACGTCCATGACGCTGACGGGATGTTCGAATTCGCGGCGACTGCCGTCGGGGAGGGTGATGGTGATCATGCGTTTGTGACTCTCAGAAACAAAAAAAGCGCCTAGGCGCTGTCGTCATCGTGATGATGCGGGCCGTGGGAGGGGTCAATGCCGGTGGCTGCAAGTCTCCATGTCGCACGCTCGGCCGGCGTTTCCGCGGGCCACCCTTGTCTGTCACAGAGAGCGGGCAAGCTAGGGCTTCAAGTCGGCAAAGTCAATGTTGTCAAGCCTTTGCAGGGGGTGCCGGTGGCCTCGTGCTTGGCTTGCTGTAGCGGCCCAACGGACCATTTGGACCGTTCATCGGCCTTTCGCATTTCGCTGGCTTTTTTGGCTCTGGATTAACTTTTCACAAACCTTTCACGCCGCATGATTACGTCACAGGGCCAGTGCATCGCCGAGGAAACCGACATGTCAGACATCGACCTATTATCTGATGTCACAAAGGGGTATTGCGCAGAGTACGGCCGGCAGGCGCGCGATCTGTTCCAGGACGATACGTGGGAGACCATCGAACCCCGCATGAAGCGGTGCTGGCAGAACAACCATCCGCATGTGGCCTGGGAAGTGGCGCGGGAGCGGATTGAGGCGGAGTGGTGGCTGTATAGCGCGGAGGATTAGCGAGGCCAGCTCTGTCCAAGAACTCGATCAGCTAAATCGCGTGAGACACATTGAGGAACAAGATCAATCTACGACGCGATGTATCGGCCGCTAAAGTCGGCTACACGTGGTCTAGTCAGTGATCACGACCGGTTGCTCGCTCCACGTCTCGATCGCGCCGTCGTTGCCATGGAGGCGCAAACCAAGCCAGTGCCGCCCCGGCGCGACATCGCCGGCGTCGACCCGCGCATCAAACCCCACGCGCGGATGGTTGGGGTCGTTTGAAACCTTCCAGTAAATCGCTGCCCCTGTATAAACGCGGCCGTAGTCCGCTTGCGCGACGACCTTGCCATCCAGCGTCACGTCCACCGCACGCAAACCGACCCCATCACGGAACGCCCAACCGGAGACGTTGAATTGGCGGGTGACACGCGCGCCGGATTCGGGTGGGTTGATATAGGCCATCGCCGGCGTCGAACAGGCACCACTGGCAGGCTTGTCCAATGCGAACAGCAGGAAACGCTGCGCGCCATGATCGACATTGACCACGCTTGGCGCAGGTAACGGCCCGACCTTGCTGCAGAGATCGTGGTAGTGCTGCAGCAGATCGCGATAGCGGACCTCGCCGACACCAACAATCAACAGCACGGGCTGGCTGTCCCAATCGCTGCGTCCCGCACTCTCCAGTCCCCACAGCCGCAGTTGCGGCGCGCGTCCGTGCCGGTGGTTGAGTGGATGGTCGAGCACGTCGATGCGTGGATTGTCCAAGGCGAAACCCACTTCCGCGGCGAGCTTGAAGTTGTCGGCGACGATCCGCGTGTGCGGCGGCATCATCGCAAGCCGGTCGTGCGTCGCTGCAGCAACTTCGCCCCAACCCACGAAGTTCGACGGATACCATTTTTCCGCGGCGAAACGTGCTCGCAACGATGGGGTCGAAACCGTGGTGTAGTAGCCCAGTACGCTGACCAGGCCGATCGCCGCGGTCGCCCAGGTCACGCGGCGCAACCAAACGCGCCATGTTGCCAACACCACGGGCACCAGTGGCAGCAATGCAAGGTATCCAGCCAGCGGCCAATGAAAACTGACCCGTTCGCTGTCCGCGAAAAAACCCAGCGCAAAGAAGCCGAGCACCGTCGCCGCGCCGAGCATGGCGAAATAACGCGACGCAGGACCGGCGGTTGCAAACAGATTGCGTCTGGCCGCGACCATCATCGCGACGAGCAACAGCGGCGTCACCAGCAACGCCTGGATCAATACAAACCACGCGCCATCCCAGTGCAGCGCCCATGGATGACGATCGATCAACTGGAAGCGCAAGCCGGCGTCGGCGTTCTCGAGGTTCCAGAACAGCAGCGGCACCCATGCGACGGCGCCAATGACGATCGCCATCCAGACCCGCAAATCACGCAACGCGCGCCGCCCTTCCGGAAGCATCAACAGCGCAACCAGGCCCACGCCGATCACCGCGGCAAAACGGTAGTGGCTGAGCGCGCCGATCATCAGACCCATCGCCAGCTCCGCAGCGGCCTTTGCATCGACCTGTCGCAGCAGGCGCGCACCTGCGTCCATGCACAACACGGTCGCCAGGGCCATCGGAACATCCGGCAACGCCAGCAGGCCCAGTGTCCCAGACAGTGGCAACAACAACGCCAGCATGCCTGCCTGCCAGCCACGGGCGGCGCCAAATTCGCGCATCGCGATGTTTGCGATCAGGCAAGGGACCAGTGCAGCAATCAGCAGGAAGGGCGCGCGCAATGCCAACGCGTGCTGGCCGCCGAGTTCGACCCCCAGACGCGTCAGCCATGCGGTCAACCCCGGCAAATCCGAATACGCCGGCGCCAGATGCTGGCCTTCCTGCCAGTAGAACGCCTCGTCGACGAACAACGGCAGTTGCGCAGCGACGATGCACTTGATGACGGTGACGGCAGTCAGCAAGGCAATGAACGTTCGCCGGGCCCTGATTTCATCTCGCAATGGCATTTGACCCCGCTACACTCATTCCAGATCCCATCAAGAACTCCCCCACGAGACAGCCCATGTCGGCCGTGCCGCAAACCACCAACATGCTAACCGACGGCTTGCGCGAGGCCGTCCTGCGTGCGCAGGCGCAGGTCAATGGATTGGTGCTCGGCAAGCCGCAGGAAGTTCGGCTCGCGTTCGTCGCATTGCTGTCCGATGGCCATCTGCTGATCGAGGATCTACCGGGTCTCGGCAAGACCACCTTGGCGCATGCGCTCGCGGCCACACTCGGGCTCGGCTTCCAGCGCGTGCAGTTCACGTCTGACCTGTTGCCGGCGGACATCATTGGCGTCTCGGTCTACGACGCGCAGGCGCGCCGCTTTGAATTCCATCCCGGACCCGTGTTCGCCAACATCGTGTTGGCCGACGAGATCAATCGCGCGCCACCGCGCACGCAGAGCGCGTTGCTCGAGGCGATGGCCGAACACCAGGTCACGGTCGATGGCAGCACGCATGCCTTGCCGGAACCGTTCTTCGTCATCGCCACCCAGAATCCGGTCGACCTCGCTGGCACCTATCCGCTGCCCGATTCGCAACTCGACCGCTTCCTGCTGCGACTGGCACTGGGGTATCCCAACGCCGATGCCGAGCGCGCGCTGCTGACCGGCGTCGATCGCCGCGACCTGATCGCGCAGACGATGCCGGTGCTGTCTTCAGAAGATGTGCTGGCCATGCGTCGCGCCGTCAACGGCGTGCATGCCAGCGACGCACTGGTGACGTATGTGCAGGCCTTGATGCATCGCAGCCGCCAGCATCCCGGCGTGCGCGTCGGATTGTCGCCGCGGGCAGGCCTGGCGTTGCTGCGCGCGGCGCGCGCGTATGCGTTATTGCTGGGTCGCAATCACGTACTGCCCGAAGACGTGCAAGCGCTGTTTTCGGCAGTCGCGGCGCATCGTCTGGTCGCCGATGCCGACAGCGGTACGGGCGCGGCGCTGGCGAAGTCGATCCTGCTTGCCGTCCCCGTCGATTGAATCCATGCGCGGCGGATGGCGCCAACGCTGGTGGGCGCGGATTGAGACGTGGTCACGTCCGCGCGGGCCTGAAACCCTGCCCGTCACCCTGCTCCGCAATCGTGTTTACGTGCTGCCGACGCGCTTCGGATTGTTCTTCGCACTGTTGATCACGGCGATGGGCTTGGGTGCGATGAATTACAACAACAACCCGGCCTTGCTGCTGGCGCTGATGCTGGCGGGAGCCGCGTTCGCCAGCCTGCTTTTCGCGCACCTGCAACTCTCGGGCCTGACCATCAGCACCTTGTCCGCCGAGCCCGTCGCTGCGGGCGAACCACTGCTGGCACTGTTGACCGCAAACACCGGTGACGGCCGCGTGCGCCACGGCTTGCGCATGGGTCATGGTGATGTGCTGGCGACGTTATCGCTGGAGGGCGCAACCGGCGCGGTCATCCTTGAAATTCCGACGACAGCACGTGGATGGCTGGAGCCCGAACGCATCCGGATTTCCACGACGCGGCCACTCGGGCTTGCCCGCGCCTGGGCTTGGGTGTGGCCTGCACAACCGCTGCTGGTCTATCCGGCGCCTGAAACCGTCGGACCGCCGCTGCCGGTCGATGTCAGTGACGCCCGCCGCACCCGCCTTAATCCTGCCGGCGACGATGTGCACCAGCTGCGCAACTATCGGCGCGGCGATGCGAAACGTGCAATCGCGTGGAAACCGTCCGCGCGGCGCGACACCTTGCTTACGCGCGAATACGAGCAATCGACTGGCGCCGACGTGATCCTGGATTGGCGCGGGCTGGCGCAGCTTCCGTACGAGTTGCGCATCCGCCGTCTCGCCCACTGGGTTGACCAGGCCGAGCGCGAAAATCGCCGCTACGAACTGCGCGTTCCCGGGCAATCCGCGATTGGCCCTGCACAAGGCGTGATCCATCGACACGCCTGCCTGCGCGCGCTTGCACTGCTGCCGCACGTCGATGTTGCTTGACGTCGCCAGCCGCCGCTGGGCGCTGATCGCCGCGGCGGCGTGCCTGTTGCCGTTGCTGCTGCTGTTGCCGCCGCAACTGGCGATGGGGATCGCGGCAACGGCGTTGATCGTGGCGTTGTTGTCATGGCGGCGGCCGCTTCCGGCGTGGGTCAGGTTGGTATTGGCGCTCGCGGTCATCGGTGCCCTGTTGTCGATGTCGGGCTTCCGCTTTGGCCGCGACACCGGTTGCGCGATGCTCGCGGCGATGCTGGCGATCAAGCCTTCGGAAACCTACAAATTGCGCGACGCTCGCAGCCTGATCGGCTTTGCCTTGTTCGCGCCGTTCGCGGCGTTCCTGCTGGATCAAGGGCCGCTGACCCTGTTGCTGAGTCTGGCGGGAGCCACGCTCGCGTTGCTGGCGTTGCAACGCCTGGCCGATACCGAATCCGGTTTGGCGACGCAGGCCATTTCGCCGTTGGCTGGCATCGTCTCGGTGTGGAAACTGATCGGAATCGGTTTGCCGCTGGCACTCGCCGCATTCTGGTTGTTCCCACGGCTCGGCTCACCGATGTGGGGCGTGCCGGAACGCGCGTTGGCGCGACCGGGTTTGTCGGACACGATGTCGCCAGGCGAATGGCTGGACCTGATGACCGACGACACCCCTGCCCTGCGCGCGCGTTTCTTCGGCAACACACCGGCCACTTCGCAGATGTATTGGCGCGGACCGGTGTTGTGGAATTTCGATGGCCGCACGTGGACGCAACCGTACTGGCTGCGAGGCCTGCCACCGGTGGAAGTACGCACAGGCAATGTGGTCTGGGATTACGAAATCGAATTCGAGGCCACCGATCGTCGCCAGCTGGTTGCGCTTGACGTACTGCTCGACACGCCGGCGGGCGCACAGCTTTCGTTCGATTACGGCCTGTACGCGCCGCGTCCGTTGAACGCGTTGACGCGCTGGCGGATGCGTTCGTCGCCACCTGTGGTATTCGATCCTCAACTGCGGCCGGCCTTGCGACAGATCGCGACGAACTTGCCATCCGGCTACAACCCGCGCACGCAGGCGGTGGCTCAGCAATGGCGGCGTGAGGCGGGCGGCAATGATGCCGCCATCGTCCAACGCGCCTTGCAGATGATCCGCGCCGAGTTCGGTTACACATTGGAAACACCACTACCGGGCCGCCATGCGGTCGATGAATTCCTGTTTGATGAGAAGGCGGGATATTGCGAGCACTTCAGTTCGGCCTTCGTGGTGTTGATGCGCGCCGCCGGCGTTCCTGCACGCGTGGTGACGGGTTATGTCGGCGGCTATCGCAACCCGCTGGGCGACTATTGGATCGTGCGCCGTTCCGATGCGCATGCGTGGGCCGAAGTCTGGTTGCAGGGCCGCGGCTGGGTGCGCGTCGACCCGACCGCCGCGGTCGCACCGGAACGCATCTACGACACCCTCGCCGATCGCGCGCCTGGCGCGTTTGGCGCCTTCGACGGCCTGACACCGATCTGGAACGTGAGCGATTTGTTGCGGCGCGGATGGAACGACCTGGTGCTGGGTTTCGATGCAACGCGGCAACAGCAGATGCTGCGCAGCTTCGGCATCGAAACGCTGGACTCGGGTCGACTGGGAGCGCTGTTCGCGTTCACCGCAGCGCTGGCCCTGGGCTGGATGGCCTGGTTGATCGCGCGCGGTGAACGTGAACGCGACCCCCTGCTGCGCGCCTGGCATCGCCTCGGCGCGCGTTACAGGCGATTGGGGCTGGCGCGCGAACCGCATGAACCGGCGCTCGACTGGGCACAGCGGATTGCCGATGCAAGGCCGCAGGCTGCCGATACCCTGTGGCCGCTCACCCAACGCTTCGTGGAATCGCGTTACGCTTCGGCCCGTGACGGACGCGGCGGGATCGGCGAACTGATCCGCGCGCTGCGAGCGCATCGTCCATGAAATCCGTGCGGACTTTTTCAGGAAAAACCAGTGATGAACCTGCGTTACCTTGCCGCCCTCGCCTTCGCCAGCCTGCTGTCCGCCTGCTACACGGTGCCCAAGCCGTTGAAGGCCGAGGTTTACCAGATCACGCCAGTACAGGCGGTCGAAATCGATCGCTCCGGCGTCCCCGTCCGCTGGGGTGGCCGCATCATCGAGACGCGTCCGATGGGCAGCCAGACCTGCTTCGACATGATTGGCAGCGAGCTGTCGATCGGCGGCCGCCCGCGCAGCATGACCGAGGACGGCAGTGGCCACTTCATCGCCTGCCGCACCGGTTTCTACGATCCGGCGATTTACTTGAAGAATCGCGAGCTCACCTTCGTCGGCCGCATCGACGGCTACGAGAATCGCATGATCGGACTCACCGATTCGCGCTTCCCACGCGTTGCGGCCGATGTGGTTTATCTGTGGCCACAAGCGCCGGGCCTGGATCCACGCTATCCGTATCCACGCCGGCCGTGGCCGTGGGCAGGGTGGGAATGGAGTGATGGGAAGTATTGAGTTGCGCTGTTACCGCCGGACCGCGTGATCAGAAGGTGGTGCCGAAACGACCCAGCGGCGCACCCGCCAACAAGTGCAGGTGGATCTGGAATACCGTCTGCCCGCCGTGGGCATTGCAGTTCATGACGATGCGATAGCCGTCTTCGGCAAAGCCCTGTTGTTTGGCATAACCAGCCGCGGCAATTGCGAGTTTGCCGACGATCTCGGCTTGGCCGGCCTGCACGTCGTTGAGTGTCGCGATCTGCGTCTTCGGCACGAACAGCACATGCACCGGTGCCTGCGGCGCGATGTCGCGGAATGCGATCAGGTGTTCGTCCTCGAACACGATGTCGGCCGGAATTTCGCGGCGGATGATCTTGTGGAAGATGGTGTCGTCTGACATCACGTGCTCCTCGAAGGAATCGATGCATTTGTAGGAGTGCACTTGGGCGCGATGGGGCGTTACCGGTAGAGCCTCATCGCGCCCAGGTGCGCTCCTACAAAAACATCACAGCGGCATCTCGCTGCGGCTGCCGAAGGCGTGCGACAGCGTGCCGCGATCGACATATTCCAGCTCGCCACCCAGCGGCACGCCATGCGTCAGCCGGCTCGGCCGCACGGCGTGCTGCCGCGCCAGCTGCGCAAGGTAATGCGCGGTGGCCTCGCCTTCCACGGTGGGGTTGGTGGCGATGATCAACTCCTGCACCTCGCCTTCCGCCATGCGCGCCGACAGTTGATCGAGGCCGAGTTCGCGCGGGCCGATGCCATCGAGCGGACTCAATCGCCCCTGCAGCACGAAGTACAAGCCGCGATAGCCGGTCGCCTGTTCGATCGCGAGACGATCCGCGGGCGACTCCACCGCGCACAACTGGTGCACATCGCGGGACGCACTTGCGCAGGTGGCACAGATGTCGGTTTCGCTGAAATCGCGGCATCGCGCGCAGTTGCCGATCTTCTCGACCGCGGACGCGAGCGTTTCGGCAAGCCGCCTGCCGCCATCGCGCTCACGCTCCAGCACATGATAGGCCATGCGTTGCGCCGTCTTCTGGCCGACGCCGGGTAGGATGCGGAAGGCTTCGATGAGTTGTTCGAGTAACGAGGCTGACATCTTGATTCCGCCATCATGAAAACTTCGACCTCGCCATCCCAGCGCAAGCTGGGTTCCATTTTGATTTTGTTCTTCGATGCTAAAGCCAGATCAAGATGGATCCCAGCTTGCGCTGGGATGACGAAGACGTAAATCCAGCCCCACCTTTCAGAACGGCAGGTTCATCCCAGGCGGCAATGCCATACCCGCCGACGCCGCACCCATTTTTTCCTGCGACACCGCGTTGGCTTTATTCACCGCATCGTTGAACGCCGCCGCAATCAAATCCTCGGCCATTTCCGGATCCGCGAGCACGCTCGGATCGATGCGCACCTTGCGACATTCCATGCGTCCGCTCAGCGTCACGTTGACCATGCCGCCGCCGGCCTGGCCGGTGACTTCCACGTTGGCCAGTTCTTCCTGCGCTTTCTGCAGGTTTTCCTGCATCTTCTGCGCCTGTTGCATCAGTTGGGCGATATTGCCGCGCATGTCGGTCACTCGTCGAAGGGTCGGATGGAATCGGGAACGACCTCGGCGCCGTGCTGCGTGATCAACCGCTGCACGTCCGGGTCGTTCATGAAGGCGTCTTCGGCAGACGCCTGCCGCGCATCGCGCTGGCGCTCGCTGCGCTGGTGCAAGGTGTCGCCTGTGGCTTGCGTGGTCTCAAACTTGATCTGCGGCGCGACGCCGAGGCATGACGACAACGCTTCGGCCAATTTTTGCACCAGGTTCGGTGCGCGCAGATGATCATCGGTCACGGGCAACGCAAGCCGCAGCACGCCGTCGGTAAAACCAACGAATGACGCATGTGCCGCTAGTTGTCCGGCCGGGCCTTTCAAGCCGCACTCGGCGATCAACTCCAGCCAACGCTCGGCATCGATGCTGGCCGCGACGGTTGCAGCGGGTGGCGACGGTAACGGTTGTTGCCGCGTCTCGACAACGAGTCCCTCGACGACAAATTCCTCGACGACGGGTTTCGCTACGGCCGGTATTGCGACGGCCGGGCGCTGCGGAGGAAACGGTGGCGCAGGCGCAGCCGGTTTTTCAGGACTGCCCGCCAACGCCGCCTTCGCAGCGGCGGGGCCGGATGCGCGTACTGGCACTGCAGCAACCGTTTTCGAACCCGCTTCGGACGGACGAAAGGCCAGCATCCGCAGCACGCTCATCTCGAATCCCGCGCGCACGCTCGGTGCCAGATGCAGGTCGCGACGGCCGTTGAGCGCCATCTGGTACCACAGCTGCACCACTTCAGGCCGCAGCGTCGCTGCGAGCGACTCGACATCGACGCCATCGCTCTCGCTCGCGACGGTCGGCACCAACTGCTTGACCTGCACGCGATGCAGCGCATCGGCGAAGGCATCAAGCACACTGCTCCAGTCCGGTGAGAACTCTGCCAGTTCCGCCACTTCAGCCAGCAACGCATCACCATCGCCGCGACCCAAGGCAGTCAACAATGCACCGACGCGCGTGCGATCGACCGTGCCCAGCATCGTCGCCACCGCTGCGTCATCGAGCGTGCCGCCGGTGTAGGCGATTGCCTGGTCGAGCAGTGACAGGCCGTCGCGCAGGCTGCCATCGGCGGCCTTCGACAATTGCCGGATCGCGCCGTCATCGGCGACGATGTTTTCGGCGTCGAGTATCTTGCGGATCTGGCCCTGGATCTGTTGTTCGTCCAGACGTTTCAGGTTGAACTGCAGGCAGCGCGACAACACGGTCACCGGCAGTTTCTGCGGATCGGTGGTGGCGAGCAGGAACTTGACGTGGTCCGGCGGCTCTTCCAAGGTCTTCAGCAGCGCATTGAATGCCGGCTTCGACAGCATGTGGACTTCGTCGATCAGGTAGACCTTGACCCGCCCGCGCGACGGCATGTACTGCGCGTTGTCGATCACTTCGCGCACGTTGTCCACGCCGGTATTCGACGCCGCGTCGATCTCCAGCAGATCGAGGAACCGGCCGGCGTCGATATCGAGGCAGGAATTGCACTCGCCGCAGGGCTCCGCAGACGTGCCGCGCTCGCAGTTCAGCGATTTGGCGAAGATGCGCGCGATGGTGGTCTTGCCCACGCCGCGCGTGCCGGTGAACAGGAATGCGTGATGCACACGGCCGCTATCGAGAGCATTGGTCAAGGCGCGGACCACGTGTTCCTGGCCAACCAGTTCGGCAAAACGCTTGGGACGCCACTTGCGGGCGAGGACGAGATACGACATGCGTCCATTCTGCCATGCACCATGGACGGTACGCGGCAGCGGCCGTGTCGACAGGATCTACTTGTTACCACTGCCCGCCACGGCTAGACTTTGCGCCCCTGAAAGCGACCTTGTGGCCGCCTTCAGACTCCAGCGGAGAGGTGTCCGAGCGGTTGAAGGAGCACGCCTGGAAAGTGTGTAAGCGTCTAAACCGCGCTTCGCGGGTTCGAATCCCGCTCTCTCCGCCATTTTTGCCAGTTCCGCCGCGCCATGAAACGCGCAATCTCTATGGTGGCCCCGTCGGCCCCTCGCGACGCTAGATCGAAAACTCCGCCAGGGCCGGAAGGCAGCAACGGTATTGATCAACGCGGGTGCCGAGGTCAGCCGGCGGGGCCATCGCCATTTCTGCGCTTTGCGCAGGAATCCCAAGATTTGCGTTGCAAATCGTTGGGTCCCGGCGATGTACTTCCAAACCCTGCCCCTTACTAAGGGGCTCTCCTCCGGAAAGTAGATTCGCGACTTTCAAGCCTATGGCTGCGGATGCAACCAGTCGGAAGCCCCGTCGGCATAGCGTTCGTGTTTCCAGATCGGCACGCGTGATTTCACCTCGTCGATGATGAATCGGCATGCGTGGAAAGCAGCGTCGCGATGCGCGGCCGAGACGCCGACCCAGACGGCCAGGTCGCCAATCGCGAGGTCGCCAGTGCGGTGGACGCAGCGCGCGTCCACGATCGAGAATTGGTTGAGTGCCTCGTCGATAATGCGTTCGCCTTCGGCCTCCGCTAGCGTCGTATAGGCCTCGTAACGCAGTCCGTGCGCTGCTCGACCATCGTTGTGATCTCGCACCCAGCCTTCAAAGCTTACGAAGGCACCGGCGCTGTCACGTAGTAGCTGCACGCGTTGCGGGGCGATGTCGAAGGCAGCGTCGGAGAGGATGAAATGTTTCACGGTTTCGCGGGATTCCAGGATCGTCATCCCCGCGAAGGCGGGGACCCAGTGTGTTAGATTTTTGATCGAACCAAGAAGAGCACAAGGCGTTGAATTGCCGCCATCGCGGGAATGACGGCAAATATCAACCTCCACTCACTGGCGGAATGAAGGCAACTTCGTTACCGCTGCAAACCGCATCGTTCCAGCCCACAAACGCGCCATCGACAGCGACGCGCAAGCGGTCAATCGTAAGCACGAAGCCGTGAAGTGATTGCAGCTCGCCATAAAGCGTACGCAGATCGTTCGCATTCGTTTCGATGACTTCCGACGACATGCCCGCCGCATCGCGCAGGCTGGCGAAATAAAGCACGGTCACCGTTGTCATCCGATCTTTCCGAAATCGCGCTTGCCACCGCGTTTGCCCAGCAGCTTTGCCGGGCCGATGACGATGGCATGAGACAAGGCCTTGCACATGTCGTACACCGTCAAAGCCGCGACCGTCGCCCCGGTCAACGCTTCCATTTCCACGCCGGTGCGGTGCGTGGTCTTGACCGTGCATTCGATGCGCAGGGAATTTTCGTCCAGCCAATCGATGTGCAACTTGCAAGCGTCGATCGGCAGCGGATGACAGAACGGGATCAGTTCATGGGTACGCTTGACCGCCATCGTGCCGGCGATGATCGCGGTGTCGACGATGCCGCCTTTTTTGCTCTGCAATCCATTTGAACGCAGTTCCCTCGCCACGTCGGCAGGAAAACGCACACGGCATTCCGCGATTGCCTCGCGTATCGAAACTGGCTTTTCCGAAACATCGACCATCGTCGGCCGGCCAGAAGAATCGATATGCGTGAGCTTGTTGTTTGGTTTTTTCTTCATTCGTAAGTGTTTTCCATCATTTCGCCAGAAATGACGGCAAGAAGGGATTAGCCGCCGACAAGAAACATTTCGACGTGCTTACGTGATGACTTCTCGACTCCACGCAACTCACTGTAGCGGTCGTCCCGTCGTGACCATAATTCCGCTACATGCTCGGTCAAGGCGAGTTCGCCATTGCGCAGCGCCGGGCGCATATCGTGACCTTCGCTGGCAAAGAGGCATGTGTAGAGCTTGCCATCCGCCGACACGCGGGCGCGGTGGCAATCGCCGCAGAACGGCGCGCTGATCGACGACACAAAGCCGATCTCGCCGCCGCCATCGACGAAACCATAACGCGAAGCGACCTCACCGCGGTAGTTGGCATCAAGCGGTTGCAGCGGCCAGCGCGCATGGATCCGGTCGCGCAACTCTGCGGATGCAACAACGCGTGAAGCATCCCAACCATTGCAGGTGCCCACATCCATGTATTCGATAAAGCGCACGACGTGGCCGGTGCCGCGGTAATGCTCGACCAGCGGCATCACCTGGTCGTCGTTGACGCCACGCTGCACGACACAGTTGATCTTGATCGACGTGAAACCCGCTGCCTGCGCCGCTGCAATGCCGGCGAGCACATCCGCGACATCGCCGCGCCCGCCCGACAATTGGCGGAACATGGCCGGCTCCAGTGCATCCAGGCTGACGGTCAATCGTCTCAGCCCCGCCTGCCGCAAGGCTTGCGCCTGCCTGGCGAGGAGCGAGCCGTTGGTGGTCAATGCGAGGTCGTCGATGCCGGGAATCGCGGACAGCCGCCGTACCAGATCGGGCAGCCCTTTGCGCAACAGCGGCTCGCCGCCGGTCAGCCGCAGCTTGTTGACGCCAATCCTCGCGAAACCGCGCACCAGGGTTTCGATCTCGTCGAAACTCATCCGTGATGCGGCATCGAGGCCGTAATCATCGGGAATCCGGTCTGCCGGCATGCAGTACGGGCAACGGAAGTTGCACGCCTCGATCACTGACAGTCGCAAATCCCGCAGCGGACGAGCCAGCGCATCCAGTGGTAACGAAGCAGCGCGCAGCACGGCGTTCATGCCTGTCCAGAACCTTGATGAGGCGACTGCCCGCTGCGTTCCGCTGTGGGTTCACTCAACGCGACCTGCTCACCTCGCCTGGCAACTCGATAGCCGCGTTGCGACAACGCTTCGCCATCGCCCGCACTCGCATAGTGGTACAGCACGCAGCGATCAAGCAGGCCGCGCGGATATTCACGCTCCAGGTCTTCGATGCCGCTGTGCGATGGATTGCCGTGTAGCGCGCAATCGTGCGCGATCAATTCGTTGTCGTCGGCGAACTTGTTCAACATTTCCGGAATCGGCCGCGTGTCTCCGCTCCAGACCAGGCTGCCGCGCAAACGCAGGCCAAACGCGGTTTCCGGAAAGTGATGACGCACCGGAAACACATCCAGGCGCACGCCCTCATGCCAGAACACATCGCCGACCGGGATCACGTGGAAGGCATCCCAGAAATTCGCGCCGCCTTCGGCCAGCACATTCGGATAGTCGCCAACGCGTCGATGCAGCAATGGCACGATCGCGGCCGGCACGTACAGTCGGGTTTTGCCATTCGGCGGCCGATCGAAATAATTTGATACGAACAAGCGCTCGAACCCGGCGACATGATCCAGATGCGTATGCGTGACGAAGACCGCTTGCGGGAACGTGCCGTACTGCGCCAGATACGCCGTCAAACCTTCGCCGCCACAATCGATGGTCAACCACGGCGCGCCATCGCGCTCGATCGTCGCCATCGGCGAGCCGAGTTCGACCGCCGACGCGTTGCCCACACCGTGGAAGCGCAGTGTCCAGCCCATCAGTAACCTCGATCCCAGGTGGCGATATAGGCGCCGCGCAACCGCGCGAAGTCGCTTTCCACCTCCTGGATGGAGCGCGCGCCACGCAATTTCAACAACGATCGTTTCAGGCGCGCCAGATTCCTCTCCCGCCATGCGGTCGCGGGGATGCGCAACTTGCCGCGATCGAAATCGATCAGCCAGCCATGTCCCTGACTGTCGAACAGGATGTTGTGCGCATTGAGATCGGCATGATCGAGACCGGCGCGATGGAAGCGTGCGATCAGACGACCGGTTTCCTCCCACGGCGCGTCGTAACCTGCGACTGCGGCGCGCTCGGCCAGCGAGCGGACATTGTCGATGCGTTCCAGCAGGATCGCCGCTTGGTAGCGCAGGCCATCGCGGCGATACTGCGCCGCATACGGCCGGGGCACCGGCAGACCCAGCCTGGACAGTTCGCGCAGCAATCGGAACTCGCTGAAACTGCGCACCTTGTTGGCGCCCGGCCACAGGAAACCCTCGCGACGCAATTTCGCCATCCAACCACCACGCAGGTATTGCCGCAACACGGCTTGACCGAAGGGCGCATCGACAAACCATGCCCCGCCGCGACCACCGCTCTGCACCGGCCGCGCGTGTAAGCCCCAGTGCGAGGGCAGGAACCATTCGGGTTCAACTTGCCGCAGACGCTGCGTGTCGAACAGAATCGCTCCCGCACCACGATGATTGTCGTCATCGCGGAACGGTGTCAGCGTTTCAGTGGCGTCCAATCCAGCCATCCAGCGAGTCTAGCAAGCCAGTGTCCAATCCCCCCGCCTCGATCTGCCTGCTCCGCCTCTCCGCGCTCGGCGACGTGACCCACGTGCTGCCACTTGTGCGCACGTTGCGCGCAGCGTGGCCGCAGGTTGCGTTGACCTGGGTCATCGGCAAGGGCGAGGAAAATTTGCTTGCGGGGCTTGGAGGGGTCGACTTCCTCATCTACGACAAGAAAACCGGGTTGGCCGGCATGCGCGCTTTGCGCAGTGCATTTCACGGACGCCGTTTTGATGCACTGCTGCAGATGCAGGTTGCCGCGCGCGCGAACCTGCTCTCGGCATTGATTCCGGCAGATCGCCGCATCGGTTACGACAAACCCCGGGCCAAGGACCTGCATGGACTGTTCATCAACGAGCGCATCGCCGACCGCCCCAGCATGCATGTACTGGATGCCATCGGCAGTTTCTGCGAACCGCTCGGGCTGCAACAGACCGGAGTCGTCTGGGACCTGCCGGTACCGGCGGATGCCCATGCATGGGCCCGTGCGCAATGGCCGGACGACGATGTGCCGACGTTGCTGATCTCGCCATGTTCCAGCCATGTGCGTCGCAACTGGCGCGCGGAACGTTATGCCGCAGTCGCCGACCATGCTGCGTCGCGCGGATGGCGAATCGTGTTGTGTGGTGGGCGCAGCGAACTGGAACGCGATACCGGCGACGCGATCCTGGTGCAAATGCAATCGCTTGCACTCAACCTGATCGGCAAGGACACACTGAAGCAACTCCCCGCCCTGCTGGCACGCGCCAACCTGGTGATGACGCCGGACTCCGGGCCAATGCATATCGCCAACGCGATGGGCACCAAGGTGCTGGGCCTGCATGCGGCCAGCAATCCAAAGCGCAGTGGTCCGTATTCTGATCTTCGCTATTGCGTGGATCGCTATGACGATGCTGCGCGGAAATTTCTCCGGAAACCGGCCAGCGAGCTCAAGTGGGGGGCGAAGATCGAGTTTGACGAGGTGATGGATCTGGTGACGGTCGAGGACGGCATCGCGGCTTTTGAGCGTTACGTGGACGATCACCGGCATGACATGTAGTTCGGGTGGAGCGCGATTTGCTACATGCACATCAGCTTTGCCTAGGATCCTTGGCCTGTTCGATATCGAGAACCTTCAGTGTCTGGCCGAACAAGACACACTTTCCGTCATCACTTGGGCAGCATGTCGCGCAACGATGCCGCCTGTTGCAAGCGATCAAGGTCCAGCACCGGCCTTGTAATCTTCGTACGACTTTTCCTCGATATACGCCGAGCCCAATGCGAGATTGATGTCTCTCTTGATCCGCGCACGCGTGTCGTTCTCGAAATACACGCTGCGCGCCAACTGCACGAATGCGTCGTCGAAGGCCTGCGCTTTTTCCTTGATGCGGATGTCGTCCTCGATCACCCACAGGCGTTCGTTGACCGCCTTGAGCTCGGCACGCAACTTGATCACATCGCTGTCGACGGACGGATGCGCCATCCAGGTGTTTTCCAGCGCCGACAACTCGTTGCGGACATTGACCAGCTTGCCCGGGTCCGACACGCGCTCGGACTTGATTTGCAGGATCGCGATCTTGTCGAGCAATTCGCCGAAGGACACCGGCACCAGGATTTCCGACATGGCACACCTTGGAAATACGATCGAAGCACTAGTGTAACGGGCGGTAATCCCTCGACTGGCAAGCAAATCCTTGTCCGCCCCAGCCGTGGACCGTATCATTGCGACCCCACTGCGGAGAGGTGGCAGAGTGGTCGAATGTACCTGACTCGAAATCAGGCGTGCGTGTAAGCGCACCGAGGGTTCGAATCCCTCCCTCTCCGCCATCTTGCCGGGTTTGTCCGGCTTTTTTAGCGCCCGGCCGCAATACCCTCCTCGTCACGCTCCGACCACGTCGGTGAACGGATTACGCTCCATGCCCTGGTTTTGCTTGAACCGCGGCCGTCGCTTCACGCACATTGCGTTATGACTCTAAACAGCCAAGATAATCGACCGACATGATCGAGTTCGGACACCTGACCCATGTCGGCCTGCGCCGCGAGTTGAACGAAGACACCTACTACGGCGATAGCGAGCTGGGTCTTTGGTTGGTGGCGGACGGCATGGGCGGGCACGAATATGGCGAAGTCGCCAGCGCCCTTGCGCGCGAGACCATCGTCCGTGAGGTCCGCGACGGCACGCCGCTGGCACAGGCGATCCGCATCGCCGACGAGGAAATCATCCGCGCGTCCAAGCGCCGCAACGAAGCGCTGCCGATGGGCACCACCGTCGTGGCCGCGCGGGTGGCGGGCAATCGCTTTGAAGTGGCATGGGTCGGCGACAGCCGGGTGTATCTGTGGCGCGACGGCCAGCTGGCACAGCTGTCGCAGGATCACAGTTACGTGCAGGAACTCATTGTCCAGGGCGCGATTACCAACGAGCAGGCGCGCAGTCATCCGCACCGCAACGTGGTCACGCAGGCGCTGGGCGTGACCGATCCGCAGCAACTCAATGTCGAGACGATGACCGGCGACATGCGTCCCGGCACGCAGCTGTTGCTATGCAGTGATGGCCTGACCGAGGAAGTCGACGACGGCGGTATCGCCCGCATCCTGGCGCACGACGAATGCAGTGCGCAGGAGTGTGTGGATGGGTTGGTCGCTGCGGCGCTGGATGGCGGCGGCTCGGACAACGTGACCGTGGTGCTGGTCCGCCGTCATTGATGCGTTGTTGTTAGTGGCCGTGCCCAACTGCGTGCAGGACGTTCCCACCCATAGCTCATAGGCGGAACGGCTGCCCTCGCGGCAACTACAGCGGATCCGGCGCGTTGCGTCTTGATCCGGCCTTACGACGGGCTTAAATCCCAGACGCACGCACCCGACTTCGCACGAATTCCGGCCAGGCGCGTCTCGTGCGCGAGGTTGTCTTCATCGCTGACATGCACTCGCGGCCGCGCAGCCGCATCACTCGCGATCGTGGTGGGTGTGACCAAGACCACGGTCACGTCCTGCGTGGCGCTGGCGAAGCCGATCTCACCCTGCCCTGCCGTCATTGCAAGATAGGCCTCGGCCAGCAGTTGCGCATCGAGCAACGCCCCGTGCAGCAGGCGATGCGAGTTGTCGACACCGAGCCGCTTGCACAGTGCATCGAGCGAATTGCGCTGGCCGGGAAAACGCTGGCGTGCCATCGCCAGCGAATCCTCGACTTGCACGCGTTCGCGCATGCGGCCGTGGTGCGTTCCGATCCGTGCCAGCTCCGCATCCAGGAAGCCAATATCGAAAGCGGCGTTGTGGATGATGACCTCGGCGCCGTCGACAAAGGCGAGGAATTCCTCGACCACATCGGCGAACCGGGGTTTGTCGGCGAGGAATTCCACTGTCAGGCCGGTGACTTCCTGCGCGCCTGGCTCGAACTCGCAGTCCGGGTTGAGGTAGCGCTGGAACGTCCGCCCAGTGGGACGCCGCTCGACCAGTTCCACGCAGCCGATTTCAACGACGCGGTTGCCTTTCTCCCATGACAGGCCGGTGGTTTCGGTATCCAGCACGATTTGACGCATTGTTTTCCTTGGTATTGGTTGAGAGTTGGTGGAGGAAATTCAGGTCGTTGCCAGCAACCATCAACCTCGAACCATCAACTCATCCTTGAACATCATTGCCTGATCGCGCGCCAGCCCATCGACGCGTTCGTTGTCCGGATCACCGGAATGGCCCTTCACCCAGCGCCAGTCGATGCGATGCCGTTGTGTCGCCGCATGCAGTCGTTCCCACAGGTCCTGGTTCTTGACCGCCGTACCACCGGCCGTCTTCCATTTGCGCTTGATCCAGTTGGGCAGCCACTCGCCGATCCCCTGCTGCACATAGCGCGAATCGGTGTGCAGCGCGATCACGCACGGTTCGGTGAGGACTTCCAGCGCGGCAATGGCGGCCATCAACTCCATGCGATTGTTGGTGGTCAAGATCTCACCGCCCGCGATTTCGCGTTCCTTGTTTCCATAGCGCAACAGCGCCGCCCAGCCGCCGGGACCGGGGTTGCCGAGGCAGGCGCCGTCGGTATGGATTTCGATCGTTTTCATTGCGGCGGGGTCATGTTGCCGAGACACCGGGCGCCCAGCGCACGGCACGTTGGCGGATGGGCGTGAGGGGGATGGCGCGTTTCTCCGCACGCAGCAGGTAGGCCGCGCGTACGCCTGCGCCGATCTGCAGTTCAGGCGCCGGCGCGACCCGCCAACGTGGCCCGATGCCCTGCGAGACTGGCTCCGGCTGCAATCCGTGGATGCGCAGGCGGCGACGCCACGTGACCGGCTCGATCACACGGATGCTGCTGCCCAGCCAATGCCGCCGGTACGGAGACAGGGGATTCAGGGCAAAGACCCACAGCCGCCCGCCCGGGAGGAGCACGCGCGCGCATTCCTCCAGCAACTCGGGCCAGGCCAGCCCGCCCTCGACAACGTGCTGGAGCACCACCGTGCCCACCGCCTCGCTAGCCAGCGGCAGCGCCGTGCCGCAACGCAGGACGCCGCTGAAGCCTTGTCCATCGGTGCGCAGCGCCACGCCTGCAGTGGGCGCGACCAGTGCCTGGGGTTCCGCAGAGAGCCACAGCCACGGCGGTCCGGGGCGTTCAGCAAAGGCTTGAATCAGCGTGGGCACCTCGCTTTCCAGCACCGCCTGGCCAGCCATTCCCGAAAACCATGACGGTGGTCGCTCGGGTTGACGGCTGGTGGAGTGGACGGGCATGGTCGGGATTCTAAAGGTCATGTCCTCGCACACCGAGACTTGATGATGCGATTACTTGCGGTGCCGGCGTTCAGCGACAACTACATCTGGACCCTGGTCGACGATGACGGGCAGGCGTGGATCGTCGATCCTGGCCAGGCCGGACCGGTCTTTGACGCTATTGGCAATGCCCTGACGCCGGTGGGCATCCTGCTGACGCACCATCACGATGATCACATCGGCGGCGTGCCGGCGCTGCTAGAGCGCTGGCCCGGGCTCCCGGTGATCGCCCCGCACGACGCGCGCATCACCACTGCCACGCAGCGCGTCGGCGAGGGCGTCCAGGTCCGGGTATCGGGTTGGACGTTCGACGTCCTCGAAATCCCGGGCCACACCCACAGCCACATCGCCTTCGTTGGCCACGGTCACTTGTTCTGCGGCGATACCTTGTTCGGCCTCGGCTGCGGGCGCCTGTTTGAAGGTACGCCGATGCAGATGCTGACATCCCTGGACAAGCTCGCGGCACTGCCGGACGACACGCGGGTGTGCTGCGGCCACGAATACACCGTCGCCAACGCTGCGTTCGCGACCACGGTGGACCCGGACAACGCCGCGTTGCGCGATCGGCAACAACAGGTGATTGCATTGCGGAAGGCCGGTCAACCGACGTTGCCTTCAACGCTGGGCGACGAGCGCGTTGGCAACCCTTTTCTGCGTGTGGAGTCGCCGGCAGTGCGTGCCGCGATCGCCCATCGGCTGGGTCGCGAACCCGCGGACCGCGTTGAAACCTTCGCCGAACTTCGGCGTTGGAAGGACGGGTTTGGCGCATGAAAGTGCATTGGACATGGCTGCTGGCCTGCGTCCTGACGTGGCCCGCGAATGCGCAGGACAAGGTCAAGGTGCCGATCGACCCGGCCTCGGTACCTGCGGCAGAGACAAACGCTCCACCCAACACCCGTAGCGGCCGCGAGATCTACCAGCGCTTTCGTGAAGGACTCGCCGATCCGACCTGCGACGCTGGCAGCAGCCCGCGCTGGCGTGCGCACTTCGCCAACGCGCCCAAACAGATGGCCGCCAAAAGCGACGATGTGATGCCGTTGTTTGGCTACGTCGTCGACGCCGTACGCGAGGCGCACCTGCCGACCGAGTTTGCCCTGATCCCGTTCGTCGAAAGCGGCTACAAACCCGGCGCACGCAGCGCCAGCGGCCCGGCGGGATTGTGGCAATTCATCGGTGTGACCGCACGCAACCACCAGATCCCTATTCGCGCCGGTTATGACGGCCGCCTGTCGCCTGTCGATTCGACCAAGGCCGCGGTGCGCTATCTCAAGACCCTGCACGGCATGTTCGCCGGCGACTGGCGGCTGGCGGTGATGGCTTACAACGCGGGCGAATACCGCATCTTGCAGTCGTTGCGCCGCAGTGGCCAGAACGCACGCAATGCGCAGCCGGACAAACTCGTCGGCTTGTCCGGCATCACCCAGGCGTACGTCCACAAACTGCGTGCGTTGTCCTGCCTGATCGAGCAGGCCGAGAATCGTGATGACTGGATACGCGCCATCGACCGCCCCGTGCCGTTGCTCAGCGCCGAGGTGCTGCCCGCGCATGTCACCCAACTGGACGCCTGGGCAGCGCAACGCGGCATCGATGCGGCGGCGCTCAAGCGCATGAACCCCGCCTTCACCAACGGCCGGGTGCAGCGCGTCGACCGCGCGCAGCGGGTGCTGGCTCCGGCTCCGGCGCCAGCGGCAACACCGGCAACCGCCGATGCCCAGAGCGTGGTCGCTGCCATCCTCAGCCCGCCTGACGTGAACCTGACGCCTTCAATCGTGGTGGCGATCGCAACCGATACGGCTGAAGCGCGCACGCACACGGTCAAACGCGGTGAATCGGCATCGACCATCGCGCGCAAGTACAAACTCGCCACCGGCGACTTGCTGCGTCGCAATGGACTTACCGTGCAGAGCACCCTCAAGCCCGGCATGACCCTCAAACTCGACGGCGAGTAGCTGCGGCGGGCACACTTGCGCCTTCGACCGCAACCGCAAGGCAATGACATGGGTTTTCTGCAAGGCAAGCGCGCGCTGATCACCGGTATCGCCAGCGAGCGTTCCATCGCCAGCGGCATTGCCGAGGCGATGCATCGCGAAGGCGCGGAACTGGCGTTTACTTATCAGAACGAGAAGCTGAAGTCGCGCGTGGAGAGCGCTGCCAAGGAATACGGGAGCGACATCGTCATTCCACTCGACGTTGCCGACGATGCCCAGATCGCCGCGTGCCTCGAACAACTCGGAAAGCACTGGGATGGCTTCGATATCCTCGTCCACGCCATCGCATTTGCCCCGCGCGAGGCCATTGCAGGCCAGTTCCTCGACGGCCTCACCCGCGAAAACTTCGCCATCGCGCATGACGTTTCGGCGTATTCGCTGGCGGCGATGGCGAAGGCTTCCCGGCCGCTGATGGCCGGCCGCAATGGCGCGGTCCTGACCCTGACCTACCTCGGCTCCGAACGCGCGCTGGCGAGCTACAACGTGATGGGCGTGGCCAAGGCGAGCCTGGAGGCGACCATGCGTTACCTTGCCTACAACCTCGGTCCCGAAGGCACACGCGTCAACGCCATCTCTGCGGGCCCGATCAAGACACTGGCCGCCGCCGGCATCGCAGGCTTCCGCAAGATCCTCGGCCATGTCGAGGAGAACGCGCCGCTGCGTCGTACCGTCACCATCGAGGATGTCGGCAATGTCGCCGCGTTCCTGTGTTCCGATCTTGCCGCGGGCGTCACCGGCGAAGTGACGTACGTCGATGCGGGCTACAACATCCTCGGGATGACCGGGATCGAATGAATCGAATAGGAAGTCCTGCAAAAAAGCCCGGCATCACCGGGCTTTTTTGTCATCGCACGCCGCTGCGGTTTACAGGCGAGGTTACAGGCGATCTTCCGCCACGATCGCCTTCATCTGATTGCGCAACGCCGAGACGTAGCTCTCGGCCGCCTCCTGGCCATTTACCTGCATGAACTGCTGCTGCAACATCGTGCGTTGCTCGGCAGGCATGCTGGTCAAATCACCTGGCTGCACTTTACTGATGGCAAAGACGACATAGGTGCCATCGTCGAGTTTCACTTTGCCGGTGGACACCTTGCCTGCCGCAGGGCGTGGGACGCTGAAGAACGCTTCGTTGGCTTGCTGACTGGGTACCGGCGCACCACGCGGAATATTCGGCACGTTGCTGACGGCCAACTGCTGTGACGTGGCAATGGCTTGCAGCGTCTCTCCTTTGTTCAAGCGTCCGAGCAATGTATCGGCTGCCGCTTGGGCTGCCTTGTCGCGCCGGTCGCCGCGCACGGCTGCAATCACGCGATCACTGACTTCCGCGAGGGTCTGCGCACGCGCGGGCTGATGCTGCTTGACCCGGATCAGCACCGTGTGATTGGGCGCGATCTCGATCGGATCGCTGACCGTGCCGTCCTGGATCAGCGTGTCCGAAAACGCGGCGCGTTGCACGGCTGGGTTCACAAGGATGCCGCTGCCGCCGCCACGCGTGAACGGCCCTGCGTTCTGCATCTGCAGGTTGAGTTCTTGCGCCGCGGCGGCCAGCGAATTCGGATTCTTGTAGACCAGGTCGACCAGGCGACCGGCCAGTGCATTGAACGCGCGCTCGCGATCGGCTTCGCCCGACTCACGCAACATTTGTTCGCGGGCCTGCTCAAAGGCCATCGGCTGCCCGGCCTTGAGTTCGCGCAACTGGATCACGTGATAGCCGAAGTCGGTCTTGACCGGGCCGGTGATGTCGCCGGACTGCATCGCAAACAATGCATCCTCAAAAGGTTTGACCAAGCTGCCATCGCGCGAAATCCAGCCCAAGTCACCACCACTCGCCTTGGAGCCGGTGTCATCGGAATTGGCGCGAGCCAGTGCCGCAAAGCTTGCCCCGGGCTCCGATCCGGGGGCGGCCCCGGCCTGCCTGGCCTGCACGACCAATTGCGTGGCCTTCTGTTCCGCCGCTTTCAGCGCGGCCGCGTCGGCCTTTGGATCGACCTTGATCAGGATATGCGAGGCCAGACGTTGTTCGCCTTCGACGAATTTCGCCTTGTCCTTTTCGTAACGAGCCAGCAACTCGGCCTCGTCCACGGCGCCGCCGGGCAAGTTTGCTGCACTGAGCTCGATGTATTCGATCGAAACCGATTCGGGCGCGCGGTACTCGCGGAGATGGGTCTTGTACCAGCGCTGGCTCTCGTCGGCGCTGACAGCGCCCACGTCCGTCGCCGGGGCCGGCAGCAGGGTGAATGCCACGTCACGTCGTTCGCCGAGCATGGCCAGCAAGCGATCCAGCTCGCTTTTGGTCACGAACGAGGATTCCGCGATGCGTCCGGCCAGGATTGACTGCTGCAGGCTCTCGCGAACCAATTGCTGGAATTGAACCGGCGTCCGCGCAGGTACCAATGATGCAAGCGATAACTGGTACCTCTGCGGATCGAACTTCCCGTCGACCTGGAATTCGGGCAAGCCCTGGATCGTTTCGATCACCGCGGCATCGCCGATCGCGATGCCGTTGCGATCGGCGGCCATGCGCATCACGCGCTCATCGATCATCTGGTCGAGGATGCGGCGTTTGTTGTCGACGCTTTCAAAGGCCTTGTTATCGAACGCTGCACCTTCGGCGGCGCGTTGTTGCTGGCGCGATTGTTCGAGGCGTTCGCGGAAATCATCCGAACTGATTTCCTGCGTGTCCCAGGCCATGGAGACCGGCCACCACGACGGCGCCGATGTCCACCACGTCGGTGGCGCCTGGATGCGCGCCGCATAGGTATCGCCGCGCTGGACGACGTACTGGTCCAGGCCGAACAGCGCAAACGGGACAATCAGCACGGAAACAATGGCAATGGCCAGCCAGCCAGAGGACTTTTCGCGGAGTTTCTGCAGCATGGTAGGGCGCGCGTTGGTGTGAAGCCGCGCAGTTTACCGCGCTTCTCGAGGACACGATGCCTTGACGGTAGCGGCAACGCACGCCCTCGCGCGCCATTGCTGAACCAGCCAGTCAAGCCGGACGCAAGCCAAAAAAAAGGAACGCCTTGCGGCGTTCCCTTGAAACTGGCGGAGTGGACGGGACTCGAACCCGCGACCTCCGGCGTGACAGGCCAGCATTCTAACCAACTGAACTACCACTCCGCGTTTTTTAACTCGTGCTGTCTTTCGAAACCGTGTCGTCGACCCTTGGTGGGTGCTGAGGGTTTCGAACCCCCGACCCTCTCCGTGTAAGGGAGACGCTCTACCGCTGAGCTAAGCACCCGGGTGCTCGGTGCAGATGCCAAGGCATCTGCTGCGGGCCGATCAGTTTACGGCATCCTTCAGGGCCTTGCCAGCTTTGAAGGCAGGATTCTTGGATGCATTGATCATGATCGCATCGCCGGTCTTCGGATTGCGGCCGGTGCGTGCAGCGCGTGCGCGTACCTGAAAGGTGCCGAAGCCAACGAGCGTGACGGTGTCGCCCTTCTTCAGCGCGCCAGTGATTACCGACACCAGCGCATCGACTGCACGGCCGGCATCGGCCTTCGACAATTCGGCGGCGTCTGCAAGACTTTCGATCAATTCGGATTTGTTCATTCTTTTGACTCCGTATGCGGGCCATGGGCCGCTGGATGTGATAACCGGCTTGTTTCTCGCAGACGTGCCGCGAGATGACCCGATCGACTTTCCGCTCATGCCAACGCGTGATGCGGCATCGCGGCTGCCGTCGTTATACCAGCGGCACTACATGCACGCAACCGGAAAGCTAAGTCTGGCGCGGCTTTCCGCTGTTTTTATGCAGCACAAAAGAGGCGATTCAATGCTTGACGTCGAGCTTGGCAGGTGCTTGTGCCGGTTCAACGACGGGCATCGTGGCGACCGCTGCAATCACGACTGAAGGCGTTACAGGACGCTCCAGCGCGATATCCAGCACTTCGTCTATCCACTTCGCCGGGATGATCTTCATCCCTTGCGTGACGTTCTTGGGAATGTCGACGAGATCCTTCCTGTTTTCCTCCGGGATGATCACGGTGGTGATGCCGCCACGGATTGCCGCCAGCAATTTTTCCTTCAATCCGCCGATGGGCAGCACGCGGCCACGCAACGTGATCTCGCCCGTCATTGCAACGTCGGCGCGCACAGGGATCTTGGTCAGGGTGGACACCAACGCAGTCGCCATCGCAATGCCTGCACTCGGGCCGTCCTTCGGCGTCGCGCCCTCGGGTACGTGCAAATGCACGTCCTGTTTCTGCAGGAAGTCGAGTTCGATGCCGAGGCGCTCGGTACGCGCGCGCACTACGGACAACGCCGCGGAAGCCGATTCCTTCATGACATCGCCGAGTTGCCCGGTGAGGATCAGTTGACCCTTGCCCGGCACCAGCGTCGATTCGATCTGCAACAGGTCGCCGCCTGCTTCGGTCCACGCCAGGCCCGTGACCAGACCTATCTCGTTTTCAGCCTCGGCGCGCCCGTAATCAAAGCGCTGTACGCCGAGATATTTGTCGAGGTTCTTCGCGGTGACGTTGATCACTTTGGCCTTCTTCACCTGCGGGCCTGCGAGCGCGATTTCCTTGACTACCTTGCGGCTGATCTTGGCGATCTCGCGCTCGAGGTTGCGCACGCCGGCTTCGCGCGTGTAGTAACGGATGATGTCGCGGACCGCTGACTCGGCGATCTTCAGCTCGTCCTCCTTCAGTCCATTCGCCTTGAGTTGCTTTGGCAACAAATAGCGCATGGCGATGTTGAGCTTCTCTTCCTCGGTATAGCCGGGAATACGGATCACTTCCATGCGATCGAGCAACGGGCCGGGAATGTTCAACGAATTGGCGGTCGCCACGAACATCACTTCGCTCAAATCGAGATCCACTTCTAGGTAATGGTCGTTGAACGTGTTGTTCTGCTCGGGATCCAGCACTTCGAGCAAGGCCGAAGACGGATCGCCGCGGAAGTCCATCGACATCTTGTCGATCTCGTCGAGCATGAACAGCGGATTCTTGACACCGGTCTTGTTGAGGTTCTGGACGATCCGTCCCGGCATCGAGCCGACGTAGGTGCGGCGATGGCCACGGATTTCCGCCTCGTCACGCACGCCGCCCAGTGACATGCGCACGAACTTGCGATTGGTCGCCTTCGCGATCGATTGGCCCAAGGATGTCTTGCCCACACCAGGCGGCCCGACCAGGCACAGGATCGCGCCTTTCATCTGCTTCACGCGCGTCTGCACGGCGAGATATTCGAGGATGCGCTCCTTGACCTTCTCCAATCCGTAGTGATCGGCATCGAGCACGTCCTGCGCACTCTTCAGGTCCTTGCGCACCTTGCTGCGCTTCTTCCATGGCACGCCCAACAGCCAGTCGAGATAGTTGCGCACGACGGCCGCTTCCGCCGACATCGGCGACATCTGCTTGAGTTTTCCGAATTCAGCCTTGGCCTTGGCTTCGACCGGCTTGGGCATGCCCGCCTCCGCGATCTTGCGCGCGAGCTCGTCGATGTCGTTGGGCGCATCGTCAATCTCACCCAGCTCCTTCTGGATCGCCTTCATCTGTTCGTTGAGGTAGTACTCGCGCTGGCTTTTTTCCATCTGCGATTTGACGCGGCCACGGATGCGCTTTTCAAGCTGTTGCACATCGATCTCGCCATCGACGAAACCCACCAGCAATTCCAGGCGATCACCAATCTCGATGGTTTCTAGCAGTTTTTGCTTGTCCGACATGCGCACGCCCAGATGCGCGGCGATGGTATCGGCGAGGCGCCCGGGTTCATCGATGCCCGACAGCGTCTGCAACAGCTCGGGAGGCAATTTGCGGTTGGTCTTGACGTACTGCTCGAACAGGCCCATCAACGAGCGCGCAACCGCTTCGACCTCGCGACCTTCGCGTGAATCGCTGGATTCGATCTGGATACCGTGGCCAATGAGCGCGCCATCGTGTTCGCTGACGTTGTCCACGCGCGCACGCGACACTCCTTCGACCAGGACCTTGATCGTGCCGTCGGGCAGCTTCAGCAGCTGCAGCACCTGGGCCAGCGTGCCGACGTCGTACAAGTCCCCGGCGCCAGGGTCGTCGGTCTCTGCGGATTTTTGCGCGACCAGCAGGATGCGCTTGTCCGATTCCATCGCCTGGTCGAGCGCCTTGATCGATTTGTCACGGCCCACAAACAGCGGGATGACCATGTGCGGGAACACGACCACGTCGCGCAGTGGCAGCACTGGCAATTGCAGGATCTCGTGTTCGGTGCGTTCGGTCATGGGATCTCCGGATGCCGTGAATTGGCGGCCGTGCTGGCCGCTATCGTCGATTTATGGGGGCCGCGCCCGAAGGATGCAAGCAGCATTTCGGGGGCATCGCGCGCGCGCGCCCATACCCCCTTATGGATCAGGCATTTGCGGGTAATGCAGACTCATGGAAGCCGCCGTCGTGGGCGGCCTTGCGCTACTCGGCCGATGCGACCTTGGGCTGCACCGGGAGGCTTTCGTAGATCAGGTACGGCTCTGACTTGTGTTCGATCACGGACTCGTCGACCACCACCTTGGTCACGTTTTCAAGCGATGGCAGGTCATACATCGTGTCGAGCAGCACCGATTCGACGATGGTGCGCAATCCGCGGGCACCGGTTTTGCGCTTGAGCGCCTTGCGTGCGATCGCGACCAATGCATCCGGGCGGAACTCAAGTTCGACACCTTCCATCTCGAACAGGCGCTTGAACTGCTTGCTGATCGCGTTCTTGGGCTCGGTGAGAATCCTGACCAGCGCGGCCTCATCGAGCTCTTCCAGCGTCGCCACGACCGGCAAGCGGCCGACGAATTCCGGAATCAGGCCGAACTTGATCAGGTCTTCTGGTTCGACATTGGACAACACCTTGCCCATTTCGGTCTTGCGCTCGGAACTCTTGACCTTGGCATTGAAGCCAATGCCACCGGCCTCGGTGCTGCGCTGCTGGATGATTTTTTCCAGGCCGGCGAAAGCCCCGCCGACGATGAAGAGGATGTTGCGTGTATCGACCTGCAGGAATTCCTGCTGCGGGTGCTTGCGTCCGCCCTGCGGCGGCACGCTGGCGATCGTGCCTTCGATCAGCTTCAGCAAGGCCTGCTGCACGCCTTCGCCCGAGACATCGCGTGTAATCGACGGGTTTTCGCTCTTGCGCGAAATCTTGTCGATCTCGTCGATGTAGACGATGCCCTGCTGCGCCTTGTCGACGTCGTAATCGCACTTCTGCAGCAACTTCTGGATGATGTTTTCGACATCTTCGCCAACGTAACCGGCTTCGGTCAGCGTGGTCGCGTCGGCGATGGTGAACGGGACATTGAGCAATCGTGCCAGCGTCTCGGCCAGCAGCGTCTTGCCCGACCCGGTCGGGCCGACCAGCAGGATATTGGACTTGGCAAGTTCGACATCGTCGGCCTTCTGCCGGCTCTCGATGCGCTTGTAGTGGTTGTAGACCGCGACGGCGAGCGTGCGCTTGGCGCGCAGCTGGCCGATGACGTACTGGTCGAGCACGTCGAGGATTTCACGCGGCTTGGGCAGCGAGCTACGCGCGGACTGCGACTTCTCCTCGAGCTCTTCGCGGATGATGTCGTTGCAGAGCTCGACGCATTCATCGCAGATGAACACGCTCGGCCCCGCGATCAGCTTGCGGACCTCGTGCTGACTCTTGCCGCAAAAGGAGCAGTAAAGAATCTTGCTGCCACTGTCGGCAGAACGGCCTTGACGATCTTCAGTCATTCCTCGGATACCCAGCCCAAACGGTTACGACGCGAGAATAACACCGCATAAGGGCCAGTGCTTCCATGTGAAAAGGCCTGCCATGCAAGCGTCCAACAGTGTCGGCAGCCGGCATCAGCTCGCCTGGATCGACTCTTCAGGGCGCCGCTCCAGCACTTCGTCGACCAGGCCGTATTCGCGTGCCGCCTCGGCGCTCTTGTAGTTGTCGCGCTCGGTGTCGCGAGCGATGCTTTCCAGCGCCTGGCCAGTGTGCTTGGCGAGTATCTCGTTGAGGCGCTGGCGCAGGCTCAGGATCTCGCGTGCCTGGATTTCAATATCGGTCGCCTGGCCCTGCGAGCCGCCGGAAGGCTGGTGGATCATCACCCGCGAATTGGGCAGCGCGTAACGCTTGCCCTTGGCGCCGGCAGCGAGCAGCAATGCGCCCATGCTGGCGGCCTGGCCGATGCAGATGGTGCTGACGTCGGGCTTGATGTACTGCATGGTGTCGTAGACCGACATGCCGGCCGTGACGATGCCGCCCGGCGAATTGATGTACAGGCTGATGTCTTTTTCCGGGTTTTCCGCTTCCAGGAACAGCATCTGCGCGACGATCACGTTGGCGACGTGATCATCGACCCCACCAACCAGGAAGATCACTCGCTCCTTGAGCAGCCGGGAATAGATGTCGTAGGCACGCTCGCCTCGGCTGGTCTGCTCGACCACCATCGGGACCAGGTTCAAGGCCTTGGTTTCGTTACTCATGATGTGGTCGCGTCTCGAAGTGGTGGCTATGGTGACCCAGTCCGCGGTTGCATCACTGCGGACGGATCGCATCCTGGAACGACAGCGCCTGTTCGGTGTGCTGGGCACGCTCGGCGATCCAGTCGATCACCTGCTCTTCCATCACCCGTGCCTGTAGCCCATTCATCAATTGGGGGTCGTTGCGGTACAACTCAACGACCTGGTCGGGCTCTTCGTAGGTCGAGGCGATCAAGCGCAGCGTTTCATTCAGGCGTTTTGATTCAAGGCGCAGGTCGTGGTTGCGGGCAATCTCGCCGACCAGCAACCCGACCAGCACGCGCTTGCGCGCCGCATCCATGAACGGGCCCGGGACGACTTCAATACGCTGGCCCTGCTGGCGCGCCTGTTCAGCCGCATTATTGGCCATGGCCCGTGCTTCGTTCTCGACCAGGCGCGGTGGCATTTCTACTTGCGAGTACGCGGCGATCAGTTGCTCGCCAACCTCGCGGCGCAGGCGATTCATCAACGCGCCTTTCAGCTCGCGCTCGAGGTTGCTGCGGATATCCAATCGGAATTGCTCGGGATCGCCGCTCTTGACGCCGAAGCTCTTGATGAACAAACGATCGACGTCGGGCAGCATCGGCTCGGACACGTGAATCGCATGCACGTTGACATCAGCGGACTGTCCAGCCAGTTGCGGCACCGGCCACTCCGCCGGGAAGTCGACCTTGATCGTCTTCTGCTCGTCGCCGGTCATGCCGGCCAGCGCAGTTTCGATGCCGGCAAACATCATGCCGGAGCCGATCACGGTGCTACCTATCTCGACGCCTTCCGCCGGCAAGCGCTCGCCATTGACCTCGGACCACATTTCCAGCTCGACCAGATCGCCTTCCTTCGCGGCGCGCTCGACCGGATTCCAGCTGCGGCGCTGCGTGCGCAAATTCTCGACCATGCGATCGATGTCGGCGTCTTCAACCTCCGCGGTGTGCCGCATGACGTTGAGCTTTTCTACATCGACCTCACCGAAATCCGGGACTACTTCAAAGGTGGCGACGTAGGCCAGTTCGCCTTCGCCCGCAGCTTCGGTGCTGGGCACGATTTGCGGATTGCCGGCAATGCGGAAGGTCTGCTCGCGGATCGCGTTATCGAAGCCTTCGCGGAGCAAGCCGTCCAGGATTTCGGCGCGAACCTGCTGGCCGTAGCGCTGTTCGATGACCTTGGTCGGCACTTTGCCCGGACGAAAGCCCTTGATCCGCGCACCGCGCGCAATTTCGCGCAGACGGCCGCCAACCTGGCTATCCAGGCTCTGCGCCGGAAGGCGGAAGGTCAGGCGGCGCTCGAGGTCGCCGATGGATTCAACCGAGACTTGCATGTGAACTCCTGCATCCGCGGCTGTCAGGCCGCAGCATGAAAATTGGATGTCGGGCCTGGCCCGTCAACAAAATGCCATCAAGGTGCCGATGGCCGGACCAAACGAACTTCATAGTTTCGCTGATTGCGTCGCCGGCCGCCAGCTACGGGCACGCTGCGGCGGACGATGGCGGTTCCAGCGGTGGTGCGAAAGGGGGGACTCGAACCCCCACGCCTTGCGGCGTCAGAACCTAAATCTGGTGCGTCTACCAATTCCGCCACTTTCGCGTGCTGCTGCTGCATTGCGCCCTTGCCCACCGGCCGGATTTTACGGGGGATCGGCTGCCGATCCACAAAAAAAGCGCCTGGAGAACCAGGCGCCTGAAGATGGTGGGCTGTGAAGGATTCGAACCTTCGACCTATTGATTAAGAGTCAACTGCTCTACCAACTGAGCTAACAGCCCGTGCAGCAAAGTTTAACAAACTGGGGTGGAAGACGGGATTTGAACCCGCGACCCCCGGAATCACAATCCGGTGCTCTAACCAACTGAGCTACATCCACCATTGAACCTGTGCAGGATAACCGTCCCTGGTGCTCTGCCGTTCGGCATCCATGTCTCACCCGATCGTCCGGCACGACAACTGCGTTGTCGTAAACGCCGGCCATCGACCAACTGAGCTACATCCACCATAAAACCTGATACGACAGTAGTTTTGTCACCATCTGGCGCGCCCGACAGGACTCGAACCTGTAACCGCCGGCTTAGAAGGCCGGTGCTCTATCCGGTTGAGCTACGAGCGCTCGGGCCGAATTGTCGCATCGAACTTCCTGCTCGGCACCCGATTGGTCGGGGAGACAGGATTCGAACCTGCGACTTCCTGCTCCCAAAGCAGGCGCTCTACCAAGCTGAGCTACACCCCGGGTGACGGGTCCAATCTTGCTTTTCTGGCGCGCCGCCGCCGCGAAAGGCTGTCTATTCTCGGAAGCGCGCGCACTTGTGTCAAACCAGCACCAGATTTCCGCCTTGCGTTGTATGCTCATGCCGACCCGGCCAGCAGTGCCGAACGACGCCAAAAAGGAAATTTACAATGATGCGCAGCGGCAATCCCGCACTGAAAGAATCCACCTTCCTGGACCTGGGCAGCGGCACGGTGGTCGCCAACCGCGATGGTGCGATGACGATGAACGGCACGGTCAACAAGACCGCGATGCTGCTGGTCGTCACCCTCGCCGCCGCCCTGTTCACCTGGAACAAGTTCTTCGTCGCGATCGCCAGCGGCACCGAAGCCAACCTGATGCCCTATGTGCTGGGCGGCGCCATTGGCGGCTTCGTGGTTGCAATGATCACTATCTTCAAGAAGACCTGGTCGCCGTACACTGCGCCGCTCTACGCGTTGCTCGAAGGGCTGTTCATCGGTGCGGTGTCGGCGATGTTCGAGATGCGCTTCCCGGGGATCGTGATCCAGGCGGTCGGTCTGACCTTCGGCACGCTGGCGGCGATGTTGATGGCGTATCGCAGCGGCCTGATCAAGGTGACGGAGAACTTCAAGCTCGGTGTGGTCGCTGCGACCGGCGGCATCGCGATCCTGTACCTGGTCAGTATCGTGATGGGCTTCTTCGGCAAGTCGATCCCGTTCATCCACGACAGCAGCTGGCTGGGCATTGCGTTTTCGGGCTTCGTCGTCGTCATCGCAGCATTGAACCTGGTGCTGGATTTCGACTTCATCGAGAACGGCGTCGAACAAGGCGCGCCGAAATACATGGAGTGGTTCGCCGCGTTTGGCCTGCTGGTCACGCTGGTGTGGCTGTATCTGGAAATCCTGCGGTTGCTCAGCAAACTGCAATCGCGCAACTGACCCTTCGATTCATCCAATAAAAAACGAGGCGCTCAAGGCGCCTCGTTTTTTATTTGGTGGAAGGTGACGAACATTCAAATGCGGGTGGCGATCGCCTTTGCGAAGGACATGGTGTTGCCGGTTCCGCCCAGGTCGGGAGTCAGCGAATCCTTGGCTTCCAGCGTCGCGACGATGGCTTCGCGCAAACGCGTTGCGTTCTGCGGCTGGCCGATGTGGTCGAGCATCTGCCCGGCGGCCAGCAACAGCGCACACGGATTGGCCAGACCCTTGCCGGCGATGTCCGGAGCGGTGCCATGCACAGCCTCGAAGATCGCCGCCTCGGTGCCGATATTCGCGCCAGGTGCCAGGCCTAGTCCGCCTACCAAGCCGGCGCACAGATCCGAAATGATGTCGCCGAACAAATTGGTGGTGACGATGATGTCGAACTGTTCCGGCTTCATGACCAGCTGCATGCAGCAGTTGTCGACAATCAGTTCGTTGCATTCGATCTCGGGATATTTCTGCGCGACTTCACGCGCGACCTTGAGAAACAGGCCCGAAGTCGATTTGAGGATGTTGGCCTTGTGAACGATCGTGACTTTCTTGCGGCCGGCGGAGCGCGCGAGGTCGAACGCGTAACGCACGATGCGTTCGGAGCCGCGGCGGGTGACTTTTTGCGTCAGCAACGCGGTTTCGCCGTCCTCCGACAGCGACTGGCCTTCGCCGATATAGGCGCCCTCGGTGTTTTCGCGGACGGTGATCAAATCGACGCCGGTGGGAAAGCGCGACTTGGTATTCGGAAAACTCTTCGCCGGACGCACGTTGGCGTACAGGTCGAAACGCTTGCGCAACTCGACATTGATGGAACTGAAGCCTTCGCCGATCGGCGTGGTCAGCGGACTCTTCAGCGCGACGCGGTTCTTGCGGATCGAATCCATGGTGGCCGCGGGCAGCAGTTCGCCGTGTTTCTCCAGCGCCACCATGCCGGCATCCATCTCCTCGTATTGCAGGCCGACCCTCATCGCGTCGAGCACGTACAGAGCGGCATCCATGATCTCCGGGCCGATGCCATCGCCACGGATCACGGTAATTGTCTGGGTCATTTCAGGAGTCCAAGCAGGAAAACATTACGTAGAAAATGCAATGCAAGGGGGAAAACGAGGCACAAATTATGCTGGAAGCAGCCGCGCAATGCCGCTGCGGAGGATGGATGCCCGGAAGGCGCGTGTCAGTCGTGATCGTGCGGATTGGGCAAGCTTCCGCCGCCGCTTTCCAGCTGGTCGAGAAAATCCACGGCCCGGCGCAGGTGTGGAATGACGATCGAACCACCCACCACCAGTCCGACCGAGAATGCCTCGAACATCTCGTCGCGATTGACACCGGCGTTCCGGCACTGCGCGACGTGATAGCTGATGCAGTCGTCGCAGCGCAGCACCATTGATGCGACCAGGCCCAGCAGTTCCTTGGTTTTGATATCGAGCGCGCCCGCTTGATAGGTCTGCGTATCGAGCGCGAAGAAACGACGCACGACCTGGTTGGGCTCGGCCAGGATGCGATCGTTCATGCGCTTTCGGAATGTACTGAACTGCGCGATGCGATCGGCCTCCTCACCACCACCCGCCGTCATGCGCAATCACCGGCCAGCAACGGCTCGAGCTTGCCCGCGCGATGCAGCGCCATCAGATCGTCATAGCCACCGACATGCGTGTCGCCGACGAAGATCTGCGGCACGCTGGTGCGCTTGGCCAACGTCACCATCTTCTGGCGCTCGGCCGGATCCAGGTCGATGCGCACCTCGTTCCAGCTCATCCCCTTGCTCTTGAGGAAATTCTTGGTGGCGACGCAGTACGCGCAGCTGGCACTGCTGTAAATCGTGATTTCCGGGGTCTTCAAGACAGCCTCCAATGCAACTTGTCGATGGAATGGCGGTCATGGCTGGTGGAGACAAGCATGACGCGCCTTATCCGGCATTCGTGTTCGATTGCATCAAAATAACGGATTAACCTTCATTCACGCCGTGACGGCGGTTGCGGGGCATGCTCCCACCCTGCATCAAGACTTCGGAGATCGCCGTGCGTCGCATCGCCCTGCTCACCACTGCGCTGACCCTGGCCTTGGCCGCCACGCTGGCGCCGGCCCAGGACAACCGCCTGCCGGACATCGGCTCGTCCGCGGGCGAGGTCATCACGCCCACGCAGCAGGCCGAGTACGGGGCGATGACGCTGAGCCAGCTGCGCCATTACGACTACGTGCTGGACGACCCGTTGATCGACAGTTGGCTGCAGGGCATGGGCAACCGGCTGGGCGCCGCCAGCGACCGGCCTCAGCAGCCGTTCACCTTCTTCATGTTGAAGGACCGGCAGATCAATGCCTTCGCAACACTCGGCGGCTACATCGGCCTGAATGCCGGCCTGGTGCTGACCGCGCGCAGCGAGGACGAAGTAGCCGGCGTGTTGTCGCACGAAGTCGCCCACGTCACCCAATCGCATGTGCTGCGCGCGGTGGAACGTGCAGAGCGCGACAGCCTGCCGATCCTGCTGGCGATGCTGGGCGCAATTGTGGTGGCGCAGAAGGCCGGCGGCAACTCAAGCGGCGATGCGACCATGGCGGCAGTCATGTCCGCGCAAGGTTTGATGGCGCAGCGGCAGATCGATTACACCCGCAGCAACGAATCCGAAGCCGACCGTATCGGCATCCGCACGCTCAGCCGCGGCGGCTACGATCCCAAGGCGATGGCGGTGTTCTTCGAGCGGATGCTGTCGGCCACGCGCAGCAACCGCGGCGGCGAACGCGAACGGACACCCGAATACCTGCTGTCGCATCCGATCACCACCACGCGCATCGGCGAGGCCAAGGAGCGCGCCGTACAACTCTCCAACAGTCCTGCGGCTTCGGTCGCGGCCAGTTCGGTCAGCGACAACCCGCTGCTGCCGGGCTCACTGCGCTTGCCTGGCGGACAGATCCAGGGGGCCAGCGGCCAATTCGACTGGGCGCGTGAGCGCTTGCGCGTGCTCAGTGCGACGACACCGGCCGCGTCGATCAATGAATACGAGCGCATGGGCCGGGCCGGCACGCTGAATGATTCGGAGCGTTACGGTCTGGCATTTGCACGGCTGCAAGCCGGACAGGCCGCCGCAGCCGCAAACGAACTGGCGCCGCTGCTGGAAAAACATCGCGGCGATGTGTGGTTGACGCTTGCGATGGCGGAAGCAGAAGCGCGCAGTGGCAAGACCGCGGCAGCCGATGCGCGTTTCGAGGCGCTGCTCGATCGCATGCCCAGCAATCGCGCCGTCGCGCTGAGCTATGCCCGCATGCTCGGCGAGCGCAACACGCCCGTCGCCGGCAAGCGCGCCCAGGCCGTGCTGCGACCGTTGCTGGGCAGCGCGTCCAGTGACCCGACCTTCCAGCAGACCTTCGCCCGTGCCAGCGAAATCGCAGGCGATCCAGTACGCGCCGGCGAGGCGTACGCCGAGGCCGCTTACCTCAATGGCAGGCCCGAACAGGCCCTGATCCAGCTCAATACCCTGAAAAAACGGCCGGAACTGGATTACTACGCCCGCTCCCGGATCGACGCGCGCATCGCCGCGATTACCCCGACGGTGCTGGAGCTGCGCCGGCTTGGCGTCGAGGACGAGGATCTCAAGCGTCGTTGACACAATTTCGTCATGCGCGCGACCTGCCACTTCTACCTTTGCCAAGGGCCTGACGCGTAAGTCATGCAATCGTCATAAAAGCGTCGTTTACTTGCGCCAACGCCACGGGAATGACACGGTGGCCACGTGCAGGACATGACATGCAAAAGCGCATCTTGATCGTCGACGACGAGCCCGCGATCCGTGACATGGTTGCGTTCGCGCTGCGCAAGGGTGAGTTCGACCCGGTGCATGCCGGTGATGCGCGCGAAGCGCAGACCGCCATCGCCGACTGGGTCCCCGATCTGATCCTGCTCGACTGGATGCTGCCGGGAACCAGCGGCCTGGAACTGGCCCGTCGCTGGCGCAAGGATGCCCTGACCCGCGACATCCCGATCATCATGCTGACCGCGCGCGGCGAGGAAAACGACCGCGTCGGCGGCCTCGAGGCCGGCGTTGACGATTACGTGGTCAAGCCTTTCTCGGCGCGCGAATTGCTTGCCCGTATCAGGGCCGTCATGCGCCGTTCCCGCGACGACGATGAAGACGGCAGCGTTGCGGTCGGCGCGTTGCGGATCGATGGCGCGGCGCATCGCGTCTTTGCCAACAACACCGACATCCCGGCTCCGGTGCCGATCGGTCCGACCGAATACCGATTGCTGCATTTCTTCATGACCCATCCCGAACGCGTCTATACGCGCTCTCAGTTGCTCGACCATGTCTGGGGCGGCAGCGTCTATGTCGAGGAACGCACCGTCGACGTGCATATCCGTCGGCTGCGCAAGACGCTGGAGCCGCATCATCTCGACGACATGGTGCAGACGGTGCGCGGCGCCGGGTATCGTTTCTCCGCCTCGGTTTGAAACCGTCGCTCAAGCGTGAGCCGCGACGCCGGACTGACATGCGCCGAGCAACTTAACTAGACTCCCCGGGATGTCTCCACGCGCACATTCGGCTTGGTTGAAGACCCTCGGCACACTGGTCGCGGTCTTGCTGGCAGCGGTTGTGCTGGGCGTGTTGAGCGGACAGCTGTGGCCGGTGGTCACGGTCACCGCACTGGGTATCGTCGCTTGGCACTACTGGCGCCTGCACGGGGTGCTCTCCCGCCTGACCGCACGCCAGCGGCTTGTGTCGCCCCCGATATCGCCTTCCAGCAACGGGATCTGGAACGAACTCGATCGCCTTCTGTATCGCTCACAAGCCGAGATGCGCAACCGCAAGCGTCGCCTGATCGACATGCTGCGCGCATACCGCGCGGCGGCCGCCGCGTTGCCCGATGCGATCGTGGTGGTCGAGCGCAACAGCCAGCGCGTGCAATGGTTCAACGAAGCCGCCACCACGTTGTTGGGCCTGCAGTATCCCGACGACATCGGCGCCGCACTCGGCGAACGCCTGCAGCCCCTGTCGGTATCGCATTGGCTGTCGGCCGGACGCAATGCCGAGCCCTTGATGGATGAGCCCTCTCCGATCGCTCCCGACGTACGCCTGAGCCTTCGTCTGATCCCGTACTCCGAAGAACTGTGGCTGCTGGTGGCGCGCGATGTCAGCAAACTGATGCGGCTTGAACAGGTACGCCGGGACTTCGTCGCCAATGTGTCGCACGAACTGCGTACACCGTTGACCGTGATCCATGGCTATCTCGACATGCTGGATCCGGCCGATCAACCCGAGTGGGCGCCGATGCTGGCGGAGATGCAGCGCCAGTCGCAACGCATGACCCAGCTGGTCGAGGACTTGCTTACCATCTCGCGGCTGGAGGCCCAGGATCGGCTCCCGGACGAAAGCGTGGCAATGGCACCGATGTTGACCACCCTCAAACGCGAAGCGGAAGCCTTGAGCCATCAGCGGCACGCCATCGTCATCGAAGACAGTGCCCAGGTGGACCTGTGGGGATCGACCAAGGAGCTGCATAGCGCATTCTCCAACCTGGTCAGCAACGCGGTGCGCTACACGCCCGCCGGCGGCACCATCACGATCCGGTTCGCGCGCGATGGCGACGGCGCGGTACTGCAAGTCCGTGACAGTGGTTACGGCATTCCTCCGGCACACTTGCCGCGCATCACCGAACGTTTCTACCGTGTTTCGACCAGCCGCTCACGCGAAACAGGCGGCACCGGACTGGGCTTGTCCATCGTCAAGCATGTGCTCAACCTGCACCAGGCGCGGCTCGAGATCGAGAGCCAGGTCGGTCTTGGCAGCACGTTTTCCTCCCACTTCGGTGCCGAGCGCGTGCATCATCGCGATCGCCGTCCCGCCCTCGTCTCCAGCGCCAGTCAATGAACGCACAACTCGACAAATCAGCTGCGTCATCGATGCCGGATCCGGACGCCCTGCGCGATCCGGCGATGTATTTCAACCGCGAACTGTCGCAGCTCGATTTCAATTTCCGGGTGCTGGCCCAAGCGCACGACACGCTGGTGCCGCTGCTTGATCGGTTGCGCTTTCTGTGCATTTCCTGCACCAATCTCGACGAATTTTTCGAGATCCGCGCCGCCACCGTGCGCCATGCCATCGACTTCGGCATGGTCCCCGCACCGGACGGCTTGGCCCCGACCGCGGCCCTGAAACAGATCCACGATCGCGCCGCGGAACTCGTCGAGGCGCAATACCGTTGCTGGAACGAGGAACTACGGCCTGCGCTTTCGGATGCAGGCGTGCGCGTGCTGAGCCGCGATGCGTGGACGCCGGAACAATCGAACTGGCTGCGTACGTACTTCCGCGACGAAGTGTTGCCCGTGTTGTCGCCGCTCGGCCTGGATCCCGCGCATCCGTTTCCCAAGATCCTCAACAAATCGCTCAACATCGTGGTGGTGCTGAAAGGCAAGGATGCGTTCGGCCGCGTCGGCCATCTCGCCATCGTGCGCGCACCGCGATCGTTGCCACGCATCATCCAGTTGCCGCAGGAGGTTTCCGGGGGCAAATACGATTTCGTGTTCCTGTCGTCGGTGCTGTCCGTGTTCGTCGACGAGTTGTTCCCGGGAATGGAAGTCAAGGGTGCGTACCAGTTCCGCGTGACCCGCAATTCCGAGCTGATCCTCGACGACGACGAAATGGAGAACCTGGCGCTTGCGCTGCGCGATGAACTGATCGGCCGAGGTTACCTGCGCGCGATGCGCCTGGAGATCGCGAAGGACTGCCCGAAACCCATCGTGCAGACGCTGCTCGACAATTTTGATCTGACCGAGAATGCCGTGTACCGGATCGACGGTCCGGTCAATCTCAATCGCGTGTCGCAGATCTACGACCTGATCGCGCGCCCCGACCTCAAGTTCGCGCCGTTCGTGCCACGTTCGCTGAAGGGAAGCGATTCGATGTTCGAGCGGATCGCACAGGGCGACGTGCTGATGCACCATCCGTTCGATTCGTTCGCCCCGGTGCTCGAGCTGATCAAGCAGGCGGCGAATGATCCCAATGTGCTGGCGATCAAGCAGACGCTGTATCGCACTGGCAAGGATTCGGGCATCGTCGAATGCCTGATCCAGGCGGCGCGCAACGGCAAGGATGTCACCGTCGTGGTGGAACTGCGCGCGCGTTTCGACGAGGAAGCCAACCTCGGCCTGGCCGATCGCATGCAGGAAGCAGGCGTTCAAGTGGTCTATGGCGTGGTCGGCTTCAAGACCCACGCAAAGATGCTGCTGATCGTGCGCCGCGAAGGCCGCAAGCTGCGCCGCTATGTGCATCTTGGTACCGGAAATTATCATTCCGGTACGGCGCGTGCTTACACGGATCTGGGATTGATCACCGCCGATCCAGATATCGGCAACGACGTCCATCTCATCTTCCAGCAACTTTCGGGGCTGGCGCCCGCGATCAAGCTCAAGCGGCTGCTGCAATCGCCCTTCACCTTGCATGCCGGCGTACTACAACGCATCGAACGCGAAGCCGACCTCGCACGCGACGGAAAAGCCGCACGCATCATCGCCAAGATGAACGCGCTCAACGAGCCGCGAGTGGTGCGGGCCCTGTACGCCGCGTCGCAGGCCGGAGTGAAGATCGACCTGATCATCCGCGGCGCCTGCACGCTGCGGCCGGGTGTGCCCGGCATCTCCGACAACATCCGCGTGCGCTCGATCGTCGGTCGCCTGCTGGAGCACAGCCGCGTGTATTTGTTCTGCAACGATGGCGCGCCCGACCTGTATTGCGCCAGCGCCGACTGGCTGGAACGCAACCTGTTGCGTCGCGTCGAAACGTGCTTCCCGATCCTGGAGCCGGATCTGGCGCAGCGTGTCCGCGAAGAGGCGCTCGACAATTACCTTGCCGACAACAGCAATGCGTGGGAACTGCGGGAAGACGGCAGTTACCACAAATGCACTCCCGGTCCGAATGAAACACCGTATTCGGCACAGAACGCCTTGCTTGCGAAACTATGTCCATGAATCGCGCCGAGATCGCCACGTTCCCTGGCGCTCTGCCGTTGCAGGATGGCGATCTGCTGGCGGCCATCGATCTTGGCTCCAACAGTTTCCACATGGTGGTTGCGCGCTACACGCTCGGGCAATTGCGCGTGGTCGACCGGCTGCGCGAAATGGTGCGGCTGGCCGAAGGACTCGACGGCAAAGGCGGCTTGACCATGGAAGTCCGGCAACGCGCCCTGGAATGCCTGGCGCGTTTCGGCCAGCGTATCCGCGACGTGCCGCCTTCGCGCGTGCGTGCGATCGCCACCAACACGGTACGCCAGCTCACGTCCGCGCAAACCTTCCTGGTCCCGGCAGAAACCGCGCTCGGCCATGCCATCGAAGTGGTGTCAGGGCGCGAAGAGGCGCGCCTGATCTATCTCGGCGTCGCCAATGCGCAGCCGCCAAAACCCGAGCAGTTGCGGCTGGTGATCGACATCGGTGGCGGCTCGACCGAATGCATCATCGGCAGTGGCTTCGACGCGATCGAACGCGAAAGCCTGCAAGTGGGCTGCGTTACGACGACAAGACGCTTCTTCGCCAACGGCAAGCTGTCGAAGAAGAAATGGAAGGAAGCGCTGATCGAAGTCGCCACCGAGTTCCAGCAATTTGCCGGCATCTATCGTGCGCTTGGCTGGCACGAAGTGCTGGGATCATCCGGTACCAACAAGGCCATCGGCGAGATCTGCGCAGCGATGAAACTCACCAAGGGTGCAGTGACCGCGGAGGCGCTGCCCGTGGTGCGCGACCGGTTGCTGCAAGCCGAGTACATCGATGCCATCGATTTGCCGGGCCTGTCTGCCGAACGCAAACCGATCATCGCCGGTGGCGTGTTGATCCTGGAAGCGGCCTTCATCGCGTTGGGCCTCCAGCGCATGGCGGTGAGCAAGGCGGCGATGCGAGAAGGCCTCCTTTACGACATGATTGGTCGCGGCGGTGACAACGATCCGCGTGAGCTATCGATACACGCTCTGATGCAGCGCTATGGGATCGATCCGCAACAAGCAGCGCGCGTCGAAGCCACTGCGTTGCAGCTGTTCGACCAGGTAGCGGATACGTGGAAGCTGGAAGCCGATGATCGCCGCATGTTGAGCTGGGCCGCAAACCTGCATGAGTTGGGGTTGGCCATTGCACACAGCCAGTACCACATCCATGGCGCCTACATCCTGGAAAATTCCGACATCGCCGGCTTCTCGCGGCAGGAGCAACAGTTTCTCGCCGCGCTGGTGCGCACGCATCGTCGCAGCATCCCGAAGTCAGCGTTCGACGCGCTGCCGGACCGCCTGCTTGCCAGCGCGCGCCGCAGCGCCGCACTGCTGCGAATCGCCGTCCTGCTGCATCGCTCGCATGGCGGTGAGCCGATTCCGAAACTAAATCTCGAAGTCGATGGCAATCTGCTCACGTTGAATCTCTCGACACGATGGCTCGACGCCCGTCCACTGCTGGCGGCAGACCTTGCGAGCGAACCCGGCGATATTGCCGGGCTTGGTATTGGCATCAATTTTCTGGCGAACTGATCTCTCACGCGAAATTATTCATCTCACCTTGATATTGCAGGAGCGCACTTGGGCACTATGGACGTTGCCGGTAGAGCCCAGTCGCCGCCCAATTGCGGTCCTACACGAAAATCGATTCCTTGATTCGCGCAAGGGGACAGAGCCAAGTCACCATTCGGTCATCCGCATGACGCGTTACGTTCACACCACGGATTTAGCATTCGCAAAACCGGATGCCGCATATGCGCTACGCGATCGTCACCGAGACTTATCCGCCAGAGGTCAATGGCGTTGCATTGACGGTGCATGCGCTCGAGCAAGGCTTGCGTACCCGTGGCCATGAAGTCTCGCTGGTTCGGCCACGGCAGTCCGATGGGCAACCAGGTCTGGAGCACGAGTTGCTGGTGCCAGGCGCAGGCCTGCCGCGCTATCCCGGACTGAAATTCGGATTTCCCGCAACGCGGAAATTGATGCGACTGTGGAGCGAGACACCGCCGGATGCGATTTATGTCGCAACCGAGGGGCCGTTGGGATGGTCGGCGCTGCGCGCCGCCAAGCGACTCGGCATCCCGGCAGCCAGCGGTTTCCACACGCGCTTTGACGAATACATGCGCGACTACGGCGCGGCCTTCCTGCAACTGACTGCGCTGCGCTGGATGCGTCGTTTTCACAATCGCGCCGATGTCACACTGGTGCCGACGCAGGAACTGAACGAGTTCCTGCAGGCACAGGGCTTCGACAATGTGCTGCGCCTGCCGCGTGCAGTCGATACGGATTTGTTCGATCCGGCCAAGCGTGATCGCACGCTGCGCGCTGCGTGGGGTGTCGATGACAATGGCGTCATCGCAGTCTACGTCGGCCGCATCGCACCGGAAAAGAATCTCGACCTGGCCGTGCGCGCCTTCCGCAAGCTGCAGCAATCGCGGCCGGATGCACGCTTTGTATGGGTCGGCGATGGACCGTCGCGCGAAAAACTGGCGCACGACAATGCAGACTTCATTTTCTGCGGCGTGCAGCGCGGCGAGGATGTTGCGCGGCATTTTGCCAGTGGCGACCTGTTCGTATTCCCGAGTCGCAGCGAAACCTTCGGAAACGTGACGCTGGAAGCGATGGCCAGCGGCGTTGCCACGGTCGCCTTCGACTACGGCGCAGCTCGCGAATACCTGCGCGATGGTATCCATGGTGGCGCGATTGCGGATGGTGATGATGATGGGTTCGTCGAAGCCTGCGTCCGGCTTGCGGGCAATGCAGCCTCACGCATCGACATGGGCGTCGCGGCGCGCGAGGCCGTGCGCGGACTGCGGCCCGAGCAGGTCGCGTCCGACTTCGACGACATTCTCACCAGACTGGCGCTGTCGAGGAGGTCACATGCACGCGTCGCAACGGCATAAGCGTTTCATCGCCACTGAATCGAACTGGTGCGTGCGCGCCAATGGCTGGGCCAACCGCAATGGTTGGCGCAGTTACTTTGCTGCCGTCAGCCGATTGGGCGATGGTCTGTTCTGGTATGGATTGATGACCATGATGGTGCTGCTCGATGGCATGCAGGGATTGCGTGCTTCGTTGCACCTTGCCGCGACCGGCCTCATCGCCTTGACGCTGTACAAGCTGTTGAAACGCTGGACTCGACGGCCGCGTCCGTTCGCTTCCGATGTGCGCATCCGCGCCTGGGTGGCGCCGCTGGATGAATTCAGTTTTCCATCGGGCCACACCCTGCATGCCGTGGCGTTCACGCTGGTGGCGCTGGCGCATTACCCGCTGTTGGCGTGGATGCTGATTCCGTTCACGGCGAGTGTTGCGGTGTCGCGGGTGGTGTTGGGATTGCACTATCCGAGCGATGTGTTGGCCGCGACTGGTATCGGCGCGGCACTGGCCGCGTTGTCGTTGTGGCTGGTGCCGGGGGTTTCGTTGTTTTAATGCTTCCTTCTCCCTTCGGGAGAAGGTGGCGCGAAGCGCCGGATGAGGGCGAGGACTTTCCGCTCGCGATGGATGTTCCGTGGTCAGTCACTCTCCCGCCCTCATCCGCCCTTCGGGCACCTTCTCCCGAAGGGAGAAGGAAGCAGCACACTTCACCGCAACGTCGTCCCGAACTCATACCAGTCCACCTTGCGCGTGATCCACATGATCGCGGCGAGGATGCCGAACAGCAGCAGCGAGCCCATCAGCAACGCGTTGTCCTCCGACACCAGCAGTCCGTACAACACTCCGTACAACGTGGTCAGCATCGCGGCGAACGCGAGCGCGCGGTCGCGACTGTGCAAGACATGGCTGAGATAGAACCCTTGCAAGCCGATGCAGGCGATGGCCGAGGCGACATAGGCCTGCCAGAACGCGATGTGTTCGGACAGGCTGAGCAGCAACAGGAAGAAGATGGCCAGCGCCAGTCCGACCAGCAGGTATTGCAACGGATGGATCGGCAGCCGCTTGATCAACTCGAACAACGCAAATCCCACGAACGTCAGCACGATGAAGAGGATGCCGTACTTGCTGGCGCGGTCCGCCTGCGAATAGACATTGACCGGATCCACCAGATCGACTTGCAGGCTGTCCAGGCTCGATGCGCCCGTGAGCCCGGCGCCGCGCCGCAATTGTGATTGCGCATCGCTGGCGAGCGAGGAGATATCCCAGCGTGCGGTGAATCCCTGGTCGGTCACGGTGCGCGTACGCGGCAGGAAGCGTCCTCCGAACAGCGGATGCGGCCAGCGTGATGTCATCGCGATCCGGTTGCTGTCGGCAATGGGCGCGATCGACAACGACTCGGTGCCGGCAAGAGCGAAGTCCAGCTCGATGCGCTTTCCACTCACCGTTGTTCCCAAGATTGGTGCCAACGGTGCGTGCACGCCACCGAATCGCTGAGCCAGATTGCGGGTTCCAGGCTGCAGCTTTATGGATTTTCCATCGATGCGCAGGTTCGGCCTGCCCACCAGGCCGCGCACATCGGCGAGGCCAAACACCAGATACGGCGTGGCATATTCCCGCGTCACGTTGGCCGCTGGTTGTGGCACGCGATCATCGAATGTGGCCATCAATTTGGCGCGCCATTCGTACACGCGCACTTCGTGCAGACCAATGTGACGCGTATCGGGAACAAGTACGCCATCCAGCGTCAACGTGAGTGGCGTCTGGATCAGTTCGTCGCTGGTCTTGTCGATGCGCGTCTGCTTGTTGCCCTTGTCGTCGATGAATTCGACGCGCTGGCTATCGGTCCAGGAGACGACTCGCAACAGTCCGACCAGTCGCTGCGCCCCAGCTGCACTCTGGGTTACGCGGGTGACCGCTTGGGCGCGGTACACCTGCCGCTCGTTGATGGTGCCGCGGATCATCGACAGCGGCGCCAGCAGCAACAGCACGAGGCCGCCGACGGTGAGGAAGCGAAGCAACAAACGAGGCGTTTTCATGAGTGTCCACCTGTTCTTCTGCTTCTACTGGCGGGCCGGTCCAAGAGCAGGAGGACACACGCCAGATACGGGAACACGCCATACAGCGTGTCACTGGCGGAATGTGAGTGGCGATCGATCGCCAGGAACACGTGCACGCAGAAGGCAACAGTCGATGCCGTCGCCAGCCAACCAGCGGCAGAAACCGGCCGATGCAGCCATCCCCATCTTGCAAACCAGTGCGTTGCCATGTCGTTCCCTCTGCGGTGAATCCGCGTGACACGAGGCTAAGGCGCAACGGTGTGCGAGGAAGGGAGCGAGAGTGAAGTGGGTATGAAGTGGCGTAGGGTGGGTCATGACCCACCATTTGCCGGATCGAAGAGCGGCGGCGAAAAAGCGGCGGGTCGAGACCCGCCCTACGGAAGACGCAGAATTGCCCGCGTGCCGCCACCGGGACGATCGTCCAGACGAATGCTGCCGCCATGCAGCGATGCGACCTCACGCACGAAAGGCAGGCCCAGCCCGGAACTGCGGCTGCCGCCATCCGGGCGCGGCAACGAGTAGAAGCGCTCGAAGATGCGATCGCGCGCGAATTCTGGAATGCCAGGCCCGCGATCGCTGATCATCAGTTCGACAAGGCCATCATCCTGGCGCAGTCCGATGTCGATGTCCGTCCCGCTTGCGGAGAATTCAATCGCGTTGTCGAGCAGGTTGCGGATGGCTTGGCGCAGCAGGAAACGGTCGGCTTCGACGCGCATTGCCGGCGCCATCGTCTGATGGATCGTGACCTCTGCCTGCGCCAGGCGCGGCGCGATCTCTTCGACAATGCCCGCAACCAACGTCGATACGTCAATCGACTCCCGCTGCTGCAACTGCGTGCGATGTTCCACTGCCGCCAGCGCCAGCAATTTGTCGATCATCTCCGTGAGCCTCTCGCCCTGCGACTGCACGTTTGCGGCGAACCGGGCGCGGTCGGCTTCCGGCAACGGTTCCTGCAACAACTCGGCGGCGCCACGGATCGCGGCCAGCGGGCTTTTCATTTCGTGCGTCAACGTCTGCACGTATTGCTCGACGTACTCCCTGCCCTCGAGTTCGCGCCGCATGGTTTCCAGCGCGCGGCCCAAATCGCCGAATTCGCCCGCTGCATCCGGCAACGTCGCGCGCTCGCCCTTGGCCACGGCGTCGGCGTAGTTGCGCAAGGCGCCCAGTTGCCGCGACAGCCACCACGCGGCGGCCAGACCGACCAGCAATGCCACGCCCATCAACACCCAGCCCCAGCGCATGACCACGTTCTGGCTGCGCGCGATGAATGGCTCGATGACGCGATTGGGCTTGGCCACGGTCAGCACGCCGACAATGCGTCCAGCATCGATGATCGGCGCGGCGACGTGCATGACCGATGAGGTTTCATCGTTCGGATCACTGCGTGTCGAACGCGCACCATATTGTCCGCGCAAGGTGCGATGGACATCGTTCCAGCGCGAATTGTCGCGGCCCAGGTCGCGGTCCTCCGAATCGAACACGACGATGCCTTTCGCGTCGGTAATCATGATCCTGTAACTGGCGCTGCGTTTCTCGAATCCCCAGATCTCGGCGCCGATATCGCGCCCGCGCAACGCGCGCACGCGCTGCGCAAAGCGGCCCTCGTTGATCCTGCCGGCAAGCAGATCGTCGCTGGCGAGTTCCGCCAGCACGTTGGCGGTATCGGCCAGCGTGTCCTCCATCGCCTGGCGCACACCGGGTTTGACTTCCTGCACGAACACGCGCGCGACCAGCAACGCCGCCAGTGCGACGATGATGAAATAACCGAGCAGGATGCGCAGACCGATCTTCATTGTTTGCACGTCACTGTTTGCACATCAGGCGCCGCGCTTCATGCAATGTCGAGCGAATAGCCGACGCCGCGATGGGTGCGGATCGGGTCGATGGCTGGATCGATCGCACGCAGCTTGGCGCGCAGCGTCTTGATGTGGGTATCGACGGTGCGGTCGGCGCTATCGCTGTCGCCATCCCATGCGCGATCCAGCAACTGTGCGCGGCTCAGGATCGCACCGGGGCGCCGCAACAATTCCGATAACAACGCGTATTCGTAGCGCGTGAGTTCGAGCAGGTGGCCGGCGCAGCGGATGCGGCGTCCTTCGCGATCGATCTCGAACAGGCCCGATTGTTGCCGACCCGATTGTTGCGGGCCCGATCGTCGCCAGCCATGGTCCTCGGTGGCATGACGCCGCAATCGCGCCCGCACCCGAGCCACCAGCTCGCGCGGCGAGAAGGGTTTGGCGATGTAATCGTCGCCACCGAGTTCGAGGCCGAGGATGCGATCGACTTCATCGTTGCGTGCCGTCAGGAACACCACCGGCAACTCGCTCACCATGCGCAGCTTGCGGCAAACATCGAACCCGTTGATGTCCGGCAAACCCACATCGAGCAGCAGCAGGTCGATGCCACCCCGCTCGATCCGCGCCACGATGCCGCCGCCAAGCAGGTGGTGCTCCACCGCGTAGCCGTCGCTGCGCAGCGCATACAGCACGGCATCGGCGATCGCGGGCTCGTCCTCGGCAATCAGTATGGTCGTCGGCATTTGCGCGGCAGCATAGCCGCAGTGCATGCCACGGACTATGCTCGCAGCATGAATTACCGCCACGCGTTCCACGCCGGCAACCATGCCGACGTACTCAAACATATCGTCGTCCTCGCGTTATGCGATGCCCTGACCACGAAACCCACGCCCTGTTTCGCGCTGGATACGCATGCCGGTCGCGGCCTGTATGCACTCGCCGGGAGCGCCGCGCTGAAGACCGGGGAATCCGATGAGGGCATCGGCAAGCTCACTGCAGGCGCATCGAAAGACGCGCTGATCGCCCGCTATCTCGCAGCTGTCCATGCCTGCCGGTTGCAGCATGGCAAGGCCGCCTACCCCGGCTCGCCGTGGCTGCTGGCGCATGCCTTGCGCGAACAAGACCACATCGTCACCTGGGAGCTGCAGCCCATTGAGGCTGCGGCGTTGCAACGCAACTTCGGTGATGACAAGCGGATCCAGATCCATGCGGGCGATGGCTACTCGGCGATCAAGGCATCGCTTCCACCGAAGGATGGCAGCGCCAGGATCACGCGCGGGCTGGTGCTGATCGATCCACCGTACGAAGCGCAACTGCAGGAATTCGATGCGGCGCTGGCAGCCTTGCGTGAAGGTTTGACGCGCTGGCCGCAGGGCATGTTTGCGCTGTGGTATCCGATCAAGCTGAGGCGCGCGTTGCACAATTTTTATCGACGGGCGGCGACGCTTCCAGCCAAGTCCGCGCTGATCGTGGAACTATTGATACGTCCGGACGATTCGCCGTTGCGCATGAACGGCAGCGGGATGCTGCTGCTCAATGCGCCGTGGAAGCTGGACCAGGCATTGACGCCAGCGCTGGGCGTGTTGCGCAAGACGCTGGGCGAAGCCGGCGCGAGCCACAAGGTCGAGTGGCTGCGCGCGCCGGAATGATGTTTTCCGCCGCGATCCGCACGAATGCGGGCGGGGCTAGACCCTGCCTCTCGATTGTGTAGAGAGCAGCTTGCTCTGCTGCTTGAACAAGGGGGTTACAACCCACCCTGCGTCATGTCGGCCTGGTCTTGAGCCGCCGGTGTTCGGGTCTCCGACTTGACATCCGGTTCGAAGAAACTCCACTTCACTTCAGGAAACGTCGTCTTGAACTCGCGCTCGATGAGGTTGATCTGCGCCGCGAGCGCGCGCGTGGTTTGTTCCTCGTGCATTTCCGCCTGCACGGCCACCATGACGTCGTTGCCAAGTTGCAGGGTGATCAGGTTGATTACATGTCCGATTTCTGGCCGTTGATCCAGATACATGCACATTTGCGCCTGGCGTTCCGGATCCACACCCTGGCCGATCAAAAGCGCCTTGACCTCGCGGGCCACGAACACCGCCACTATGATCAGCAAGGCACCGATCGTGATCGTGCCGATGGCATCCCACAACGGGTTAGCGGTAAGGATGGTCAACAGCACCGCAATCAGCGCTAACACCAGGCCCAGCAACGCGGCAAGGTCTTCGCCGAAGATCACCACCAGCTCGGCCTGCCTGCTTTCACGGAACCACTGCCACAGCGTACGTCCCCCGCGCGACTTGTTGACTTCCACCATGCACGCGCGCATCGACACGCTCTCAGCTGCGATCGCGAACGACAGCACACCTATCGCCCACCATAGTTTGCTGATATCAATATCCTCGTGACTTTTCAGCTTGTGGATGCCTTCGTACAACGAGAACATCCCGCCGACGGTGAACAGCATCACCGCGACCAGGAACGACCAGAAATAGATCTCCTTGCCATAGCCCAGCGGGTAATCGGGCGATGGTGGCTGCTTGGCTTGCCTGAGTCCCAGCAGCAACAGCAACTGGTTGCCGCAATCGGCCAGCGAATGCACGGTCTCGGCCAGCATCGCGCTGGAGCCCGTGAAGAATGCAGCCACGCCCTTGGCCACCGCGATCGCGAAGTTGGCTGCAAGTGCGAACAGGATTGCGCGTATCGAGTCGCCGCCACCGGCCATAAGCTTGATTCCTTGAACGAGGTTAACCGTCGCAGCTGCAACGCAATTGTCGATTTAATGCCACGAGATGCGTGCAAGTTTAACAAGCGATGCGATGCGTGCCGTGCCAGCGATGGACGTGCCACTGAACGGTGTCAGGTGGTTTGACGCCTGCGTAGGAGAGCACCTGGGCGGCGGGGAGGGGGGCCACGCGAGGCGGCAGACCGCCCCGCGGGGGGGCGCCAGAACACCCCC
>JAJAYW010000083.1 GCA_026786005.1 Lysobacter sp.
CAAGTTCGAAACCAGCCCGCAGCCCACCTACAACGCCACCTTTGCGGGCCCGCAGACCATTAATCCCGTCACCGGCGCGTGGACAGGTGGCTTCGGCCTGGACAATTCCATCACCTACGGCGGTGGATTCCTCATCCAGCCGCGCTTCGGCTTCAACTACACGTTCGACAGCGAGCGCCCCACCCAGTTGCGCGGCGGCGTCGGTCTGTTCCAGGGTGATGCGCCGCAGGTGTGGGTGGGCAATTCCTACAACAGCACCGGGCTGAACTACATCGCCTATTCGAACTACAGGAACTGTGCTTACACCGGGCCGGCTCCATCGAACCCCAACGCGACCTGCCTGACAACACGCTTCAACCCGGACGGCCTTAACCCGACGATTCCGCCGGCGGCAAGCGCCAACCGCAACGTCAACGTGATCGCGCCGGACTTCAAGTTGCCGTCAATATGGAAGGCCAATCTGGCGATCGACCACGAACTGCCGTGGTATGGCATCGTCGGTTCGGCGGAAGTGCTGCTGGCCGACGTGAAGGATGGCCTGTTCTATCGGACACTGAATGTGGGCCCCGGTTACCTTGGACCGGATGGCCGCGTCCTGTACTGGAACCCGAGCAGCCCCAGGCCGTTCGGTAATACCACTGCTGCCGGCACTACGCCAACTAACCCCACCAATCCTGCGCGTTTCCGGAACAACAGTTTCTTCGGCGACGTTTACCTGATCGAAAACACCAACAAGGGCAAGAGCCAGCAACTGACCGTGTCGTTGAACAAACCATGGACCGCGGACAGCGACTGGTCCTGGACCTTGGGCTACACATATACCAACGCCACCGAAGTCGGATCCTTGACCAGCTCCACAGCCGGTTCCGGCTATGGCAGCCAGCTCGGGTTCAACATCAACGAAGAACAGTCCAACAATGCCCGTTACGAGATCAAGGACCGCATTTCCGGCACATTGAACTGGAAGCACGCCTTCGTCGGTGATTACGAAACCCAGGTGGGCATGTTCTACGAAGGCCGCAGCGGGCGTCCGTACAGCTACATCTTCGCTGGCGATGCCAACGGCGACAACCGCTCGTTCAACGATCTGTTCTACGTGCCGGCCGGCCCGCGCGATGTGCAATTCGGTTCGCTCAGCGCCGCCGGTGTGTTCACGCCGAATCCCGCGTTGGAACAGGCCTTCTTCAACTGGCTGGGTACGCAGGAAGAACTCGGCTTCTACGCCGGCAGCTACGCGCCGGAGAATGAGTTCCGCGCCGGCTGGGTCAACACCGTCGACCTGCGCATTACCCAGGAACTGCCGGGCTTCGTCAGCGGGCACAAGTCCAAGATCTGGGTGGACATCCAGAACTTCGGCAACCTGTTGAACAAGGACTGGGGCCACATCATCGACTACGGCTTCTTTGCCAACGTGCCGGTTGCCACACTGGTGGGCATCAACAGGGCCACCGGCAGGTACGTCTATGGACCCCGCAGCGGCACCGAGTTCGGCCAAGCTACTGCACTGGGTCTTCCGACGAACGCCGACAGCCAGACCAACGGTATTTCACAGTGGTCGTTGCAGGTGGGCTTCAAGTACGAGTTCTGATCGACGCCAGTACCGACAGTGCGATGAAGCGGCCGGGGGTGACCCGGCCGTTTTCATTTGCAGCTCTGTCTGCGCTACAGTCGCCCACCGTGTTGTAACCAAACAAGAATGACTGACGTAATTTCCGTTTTGTTACCCACCGTCGACGCCCGCATCTACCCGCGCGGCGGCCTTGATGTGCTGTCGCGTGTCGAAGTCGCGCGTTTGCGCGATGCCTCAAGCGGCGGCATGCATGAATTGCTGCGTCGATGCGCGCTTGCGGTGCTGACCAGCGGCAGTGCGTCGGACGACCCACGCGCGGCGCGCGAGCTGTATCCGGATTTCGATATCGAAGTATTGCAGCAGGATCGCGGCATACGCATCGATTTGCATAACGCGCCCGCAATGGCATTCGTGGATGGCGAGATCATCCGCGGCGTGGCGGAACTGTTGTTCGCGGTGGTGCGCGATCTCGCCTATACGGCGATCGAGCTTATGGAAGAAGGCCCGCACGACCTCACGTCATCGGCCGGCATCACCAATGCGGTGTTCGGATTGCTGCGCAACGCGCGCGTGCTGTATCCGTCAGATCCCAATCTTGTCGTGTGCTGGGGCGGTCATTCGATCAACCGCGATGAGTACATGTACACCAAGCAGGTCGGGTACGAATTGGGCTTGCGCGGCCTTGATATTTGTACCGGTTGCGGACCGGGGGCGATGAAAGGCCCGATGAAGGGCGCCACCATCGCGCATGCCAAGCAACGCAGGCGCAGGACACGTTACATCGGCATCACCGAGCCGGGAATCATTGCCGCCGAATCACCGAATCCGATCGTCAACAACCTGGTGATCATGCCGGACATCGAGAAGCGACTCGAAGCCTTCGTGCGCATGGGCCACGGCATCATTGTGTTCCCGGGCGGCGTCGGCACCGCGGAAGAAATCCTCTACTTGCTCGGCATCCTGTTGCGCGAGGAAAACGCGAAGCTGCCGTTTCCGCTGATCTTCACCGGACCGACGTCTTCCGCGCCGTATTTCGAGCAGATCGACCGCTTCCTGCGCTTGACGCTGGGCGAGGCCGCGACCTCGCGGTACGAGATCATCACCGGCGATTGCGTGGCCGTTGCGAAGAGCATGGTGAAGGGTATCCGCCGCGTGCGCGACTACCGCATCGCACAGAAGGATTCGTTCTTCTTCAACTGGGCGCTGGATGTTCCGCTTGCGTTCCAGCAGCCATTTATCCCCACCCACGAAGCGATGGCGGCACTGAACCTGCACCACGGCCGCGCGCCGCATGAACTTGCTGCCGATTTACGGCGCGCGTTTTCAGGCATCGTGGCCGGCAACGTGAAAGAAGACGGCCTGCGGCGGATCGAGCAATTCGGCCCCTTTGACATCCACGGCGCGCCGGACATGATGGAATCGCTGGACGCCCTGTTGCGTGCCTTCGTCGAGCAGCGGCGGATGAAGATCGCGGGCGAGTACCGGCCGTGCTACCGGGTGGTGGCCTAGCCGTTTGGTGATCACGCGCACGTTTTCAGATGCGCCCATCCGCCCGCGACAACCGTTTATCCGCGTGTCCTTGCATCGGTAGCAGAGCGGGCCCAGCCTGTGCCCTGACTCCCGGGAAGGGTGGCTTTCGCCATGCTTTGCAAACGTACCAACGGTTTCACACTGGTCGAATTGATGGTCGTGATTGCGATCGTGGCAGTGTTGGCGACGCTGGCGTTGCCAAGTTTTGAAGGCTCGATGCGCTCCAACCGCGTTGCCACCACTACCAACGAGATGATGGCCAGCCTGGCCCTTGCACGCAGCGAGGCGATCCGCAGTTCGCGCAGCAGCCGGGTGTGTGCGAGTTCGGACGGCGCAACGTGTGTCGGGACCTGGAATGATGGTTGGATCGTCGCAACCGATATGGATGCTAACCGTGCCACATGGGAACAACTCGTCAGAGTTGTGCAGGCCCATCCCAAAATGGCCATCGCGGGTGCTGGCGGAACAAGCGCAACCATCATTACTTATGACTATCGCGGGCGTCCCAACAACGGTGGTGTCAACCGCACGATCAGCGTGCAGCCCGACACCTGCCCAAGTGGTCAGAAGCTGATCCGTACCATGACCCTCAACGGCGTTGGGCAGATCAACATGACCAAGGGGACCTGCACATGATGCGTCGTTCGCCTGCATCCGGAGCTCGCTTGAACCCTCCTGCCGCCGCAACTGGCCAACGCGGTTTCTCGATGATCGAGGTGCTGATCGCACTCGTAGTGCTCGCGGTCGGCCTGCTCGGTCTGGCGCTGTTGCAAACCACCAATCTGCGTTACACCAAGAGCGCCAACCTGCGCACGCAAGCCGTCAATCTTGGCACTGAACTGCTGGACACCATCCGCGCCAACCATACCGAAGTGGCTGCGTACGCAGCCGGCGTACAGCCCGCCGCGATCACTGCCGCGGTCAAGACCGCAGCGCGCGCCGGCTGTCCTACCTCCGCCACCATGACTTCCGCAGCGAATATAGGTCGGTGGAATTGCGAGGTGGTCGAAGCGCTCGGTGAAGATGCAACCGCGAGCGTGACCGTCAATGCCAATCAGGTAACGGTCCTGGTGACTTGGGACGATGAATTCTGGATCACTAACACCGCCGACAAGACTGCTGGGGCCGGCGCAATCACTTTGGTTTCGCAGCTATGAAATTCATGACCATAAAAAATCGTTTTACTTCGACTCGAGTCAACCGAGGCGTGTCGCTAATCGAACTGATGGTGGCCTTGGCCATCGGTTCACTACTGGTGCTGGGATTGGTGGAAGTTTTCAGTGCATCACGTACCGCGTATCAATTGTCCGAAGGTTTGTCGCGAGTCCAGGAAAACGGCCGCTTTGCGATGGACTACATCCAGCGCGATTTCCGCATGGGCGGGCACATGGGCTGCGTGAATGACCAGGCCCGGTTCCTCCCGGAAAATGCAGCGGGGACGAGATCGTCGCTGGCGTCCACATTCTTGACTGATACTCAGCAAGGGACCGAAGACTACACCGGTGGTGGCGCCGTCCCCGACGCCCTGCGCTTCGACTTGCCCGTGCAGGGGTATGAAGCAAATGGGACCGGCAATGGGACGACGATCACCCTGGCGGCTCCGGCGATTGACGGCACCGCGACCAACTGGACGCCGCAAATCCCCCCGGTCTTGAATACCGCGCTAAACAATCGCGTGGCCAACAGCGACATCCTTGTGTTGCGGCAGTTCTCGCCACGAGGCGCACAGGTCACGGCTTTCACGCCGGGAGACCCCAGCGCGATCATCGAGATCGACGCCGCGCAGTTGGGAAATCTCACCGAAGAACAGGCCACCCCAGGGTTGTTCGGGATCGCCGACTGCATGAGTGCAGGCGTGTTTCGCGCCACTACTGTCGCCGGAAACCTGATCACGGTGACTCGGGACGGCACGGTCAATCGTTCGGCCATGGCGGGCAATGAGGCCTACGTTCCGGGGCAGGCCTTCGTCTACGTTGCCCAGACCATCGTTTACTACGTCGGCATGAATGGCTCCACGCCAAGTGTTCCGGCCCTGTACCGCCTGCGCTACACCATGGCGCCAGGTACCGCCGCACCGGCGGTGGTGCAGGAAGAACTGGTGGAAGGCATCGAGTCATTGCAACTGCGCTATGGCGTGGACAGTTTCCCAGGCGCCACACAACGGCCTTCCGGCAACATGGGCACCGCCGGCGTCGCCACGGCGATCACGCCCTGGCAGCGCGTGGGCTTGGTGCAGGTGGGATTGCTGGCGCGCAGTGTCGATCCGGCGGCGACCGCGCAACGCGCCACGACCGCCACAAAACTTTCGGCGCTGGGTGTCACGTTCAACCCCGCGACCGTCGCCGATGGCCGCTACCGCACCGTCTACGAAAACAGCGTTGCCATGCGCAACCGCTTGTTCGGGCACTGATCAGAGATGGACATGAGCAACCACAAAGCAATCTCCAGACGGTATCCGCAGCGCCGCCAGCAATCTGGTGCGGTGTTGTATGTCGCCTTGATCATGCTGATCCTGCTGAGCCTGATCGGCGTGATCGGTTTGCAGATCGCCAGCCTGCAGGAGCGCATGTCGTCCAACTATCAGGCCACCAATCTGGCATTCCAAAATGCAGAGAGTTCGGTGCGTGAGCGAGAACGGCAACTCGATACCGACTTGCTGGCCGGCAACAGCCCCGTGACCAATCTTCCCTCGATCGATTGCACCACCCCATTCAATCCGCAGGACTGGACCGGCGCCAACGCCCACGTCCGCCGACTGGACGAATGCTTCAGCCTGACCGGCGTGGACATGACCTCGATCCCCGAGGAAGAACGCACCGACCAGATCTACCAGATCACCGTCTACAACCGCGATCGCGTCATCAATCCCACCGCCGAGGCCGTGATCAACACGGTCTACATCCCGTGATCCACGCGGGGAGAGCAAAGCCATGAATCACGCCACCACTATCCGCATCGGCATTGCCGCGCTGGTCCTTGCAGTCCTTGGATTGCGCTCGGCCGGTGTGCTGTCCGACCCGACGTTCACGGCCGGCTCGCCGCCGACGCTGGCGCAGGCGCCGTTGTATCTCCGCAACGCCACGCCGCCGTTGAACATGCTGGTGATGGGCAAGGACCACAAGATCTATTACGAAGCCTACAACGATGCTTCGGATCTCAATGGCGATGGCGCGCTGGATATTGGTTACCGCGGCTGGGAATTGAAGAGTCCTGCGCCACCGACCGGTGTCTCCCCTTACAAGATCGATTACTACGGCTATTTCAATTCGTTTGCCTGCTACACCACGGATGGCGTCTTGTTCACTCCGACTACAGCCACGACAACCAAGCGTTGCTCCGGCGCATGGAGCGGCGACTACCTGAATTACCTCACAACTTCGCGCATGGATGCCTTGCGCCGCGTACTTTATGGCGGCTGGCGCCAGGTTGACTCACCTACCGGAACGGTGCTGCAGGGCGCTTTCTTCCCGCAGGATGCGCACAGCTGGGGCAAGGAATATGAAAGCGTCGCGCGCGATGGGTATGACATCCGTAGCTACGCGCCGCTGCCGCTGCCGAACGCTGGTCTTTACCACCTGTTCGCTGTAACCACGGTCACTGGCAATGCCGCTACTTTCCCCGGTTATCAAGCGCCAGTGTTCCGCGTGATGCAGAACACGTCCTCGCGAGTGTGGAACTGGTTGTCGATCGAAGGGCCGGTCGCGGGCAACAAGTGCTTCAG
>JAJAYW010000084.1 GCA_026786005.1 Lysobacter sp.
CCCCCACCCCCCCCCCGGGCCCGCTCCTACAGGTAACGCCGCCGTTGAGGGGCTTGTGCGATCAGCTGTCCTGCAACGGCACGATCGCGCGCAGCCGGGTGCCGGTCCCGGGGCCGAATGCAACTCCAGCCCGCCGCCGTACAGACGCAGGCGTTCGTGCATGCCACCGAGGCCGCTGCCGCCGCTGCGCAATGCCTGTTCCGGGTCGCAGCCGCAGCCGTCGTCGACCACCTGCAGTTGCACGCGGCCGTCGCGCGCAACCAGCCGCAGCAGCACGTTGCTGGCCTGCGCATGTTTGCTGGTGTTGTAGCGTCTCCGCGCACAACGCGATGGCGGTGTCGATGCGTTCGCGGAAATCGGCATGCTGCACATCTTCGCCATCGCGCAGTTGCGACAAACGGTGCTTGAGCGCGGTCAGGTTCTGGCCGATGCCATCGCGCCGGTGGGTACGGTCGAGGAACGCTGGTTCAATGTCGGGCCGGAAGTCGCCTTCGTCAGCGCCTGCGCCGTGATCGGCGAGAACACGCTGGCCCTGGTGCTGACCGATCCCGACGGCATCAAGTACGGCTCGGCGATCTCGCTGCCCGTGCTTGGCGACACCGTCAGCACCGGCGCACCGGCGCACCGGCCAAGCCGGGCGTGTGGAAGATCACCGTGCGCGGCATCGGTTCACTGTCGGGTACCGACGTCGATCCGGCCAACGTCACCAACGGTTACGGCGCGCCGGGCACGGTCGAAGGTGAAGTCAGCGGACAGACAGTTCCGTCCGGACACCCTGCTCAAGCGCAGTGAACTGGCGCAGTACCTGATGATGGGCGCCAGCGTGCGCCAGTACCTGCCGTTCAATGGCCGCCCGAGCTTCACCGACCTTGGCACCAGCAACTTCGCCTATCCGTTCGCGGAGTCGGTGATCGCCACCGGCGCGCCGCTGCGCAACCTCGGCCAGAACCATGCCGGCGTGATGGGCTTGCTCAATGGCCAGTTCCGTCCGAACGACACGGTCACCCGCGTCAGCCTGGCGTATTCGCTGGTGCAGAGCATGGGTTTGCAGGACCAGGCCGTGGCATTCAACGGTCCGCTGACCGCGTTCTATGACGGCAAGCGGATTGCCGTGGACGATGCTGCTTCGATCGCTCCGGCCCTGCGTGGTTATGTGCAACTGGCGCTCGACCAGGGTCTGATCAATGCGCGCTTCACCGTGACCCAGGGTCCGTTCGACCTGGCGCCCACGCTGCACGCGTTCTTCGACCCGGCCAAGGGCGTCACCCGCGCCGCGTATGCGGTAGCGGCGAGCCGTTACCAGCCGGCGTATCAGAGTGCTGAAGACTGATTCTGTAGTTGTCATGTGATGCAAAACGGCCCGGATAATCCGGGCCGTTTTTTTGCTCTGGATTTCCCTTCTCCCTTCGGGAGAAGGTGCCCGCAGGGCGGATGAGGGCGCGGACTTTCAGATCGCAGTAGCGGTTACAGTGACGAGTCACTCTCCCGCCCTCAACTGTCGCTGTCGCGACATCTTCCCCCGAAGGAAGAATAAAGCAGGCATGGCGGCGAATTGCTGCATTTCCCTCTCAGGAAATGGAAACAACAGGCACACGCCGAAACATGAACTCCCGATCGCGCGCATTCCCCACCACGAATTCATACTCGCCCGCGAATTCAAATCCACGCCGCGCATAAAACCGTTGCGCGCCAGGATTCTCCGACCACACGCTGATCCACAATGTGCGCGGCCCATCGCGTTCCAGCCAGTCCAGCGCCGTCTGCAACAACCGGCCGCCCGCGCCGCTGTTCTGTTCGCTGCCCAGCACGTATAGCCGTTTCAATTCGCCATCGGTCTTCGCAGCCTGCGGATGCGGCAAGCCGCACGGCCCGGCGGCCGCATGACCGACCGCTACGCCATCACGTTCCAGCAGCCAGATCGCGTATTCCGGGTGCTGCAGGATCACACGCTGTTTCTCGACCGCATAACTGTCGCGCAGGAACGACTGCAGGTCGCCGTCCGCATACAGATGGCCGAAGCCCTCGGTGAACGTGCGCGTGGCGAGGCGCGACACCGTTGCCGCATCGTCGAGCGTGGCGCGGCGGATCTGCAGGTCCAACGATCAGGCCTTCGCGTCCTTCGGCCGCACCGACACATGCACTTCGGCGAGCTGCTTGTCCGGCACCGGCGACGGCGCGCCGGTCATCAGGCATTGCGCGGTCGTTGTCTTGGGGAAGGCGATCACGTCTCGGATCGATTCGGTGCCCGCCATCAGCGCGGCGATGCGGTCGATGCCGAACGCGATGCCGCCGTGCGGTGGTGCGCCGTATTTCAATGCATCCAGCAGGAAGCCGAACTTGCCCTCCGCTTCTTCCGCGCCGATGCCGAGCAACTCGAACACCGCCGATTGCATCGCGGAGTTGTGGATACGGATCGAGCCACCGCCGATCTCGTTGCCGTTGAGCACCATGTCGTAACCGCGAGACACTGCCGTCTTCGCATTCGCGCGCAGGTCGGCGACGTCATCGACCGCGGGCGCGGTGAACGGGTGATGCAGGGCGACGTAGCGCTGGTCTTCCTCGTCCCACTCGAACATCGGAAAGTCGGTGACCCACAGCGGCGTCCAGGCATCGCTGACCAGATTCAGGTCCTTGCCGACTTTCAGGCGCAATGCGCCCATGAAATCGCTGACGACCTTGTACATGCCCGCGCCGAAGAACAGCAGGTCGCCGCTCTGCACAGCGGTCGCGGTGAGCAGGGATTGCAAGGTCGCATCGTCGAGGAACTTCGCAATTGGCGAGTTGACGCCTTCGCGTCCCTTGGCGATGTCCTCGACCTTGATCCACGCCAAGCCTTTCGCACCGTACTTCGCGGCATGCGCGCCGTAGTCGTCGATCTGCTTGCGCGAGAGCACTGCACCGCCGGGAACGCGCAGCGCGGCGACGCGACCTTCGTCGTGACTCGCCCAGTCGGCGAACACCTTGAATTCACTGTTCCTGACGATCTCCGCGACATCCACCAGTTCCAGATCGATGCGCAGATCGGGCTTATCCGAGCCATAGCGACGGATTGCTTCGGCATACGTCAAGCGCGGGAATTCGGCGGCGAGTTCAACCTGCATCACCTCGCGAAACACGGTGCGGATCATCTCCTCGGTCGCGTCCTGCACATCGCGCTCCGACACCCATGCGAATTCCATGTCGAGCTGGGTGAATTCGAGCTGCCGGTCGGCGCGCAACGCTTCGTCGCGAAAGCAGCGCGCAATCTGGTAGTAGCGATCGAAGCCGGCCACCATCAGGATCTGCTTGAACAGCTGCGGCGATTGCGGCAGCGCATAGAACTCGCCTGGATGCATCCGCGCCGGCACCAGGAAATCACGCGCGCCCTCGGGCGTGGCCTTGGTCAGGATCGGCGTCTCGATGTCCTGGAAGTCGCGCGCATCCAGCCAGCGACGCAACGCCTGCACCAGCTTGATCCGCGTGCGCATCATCTTCTGCATCTCGGGACGGCGCAGGTCCAGGTAGCGATAGCGCAGGCGCGATTCCTCGCCCGGATTTTCGTGTGCATGGAACGGCAGCGGCTCGGCCTTGTTAAGCAGTTCGATCTTCGTCGCGACCAATTCCACCTGGCCGGTCCTGATCTTGTCGTTGACCGCATGCCGCGCGCGCACGACGCCGGTCACTCGCAAACAATCCTCGTAACCGACATTCGCCGCCACCGCGACCACGTCGGCATTACCGCTCGCATCCACATCGGGCTCGGCGACGATCTGGACGATGCCCTCGTGATCGCGCAAGTCGATGAAACAAAGGCCGCCGAGGTTGCGCGCGACATCGGCCCAGCCGCACAAGGTGACGGTCTGGCCGATCAGCGCGGCGTCAATGAGGCCGCAGAAATGGGTACGCATTGAATCTCCGGGGGTGCGGTGCCGACGACAATTCGGTCGCCGAACGAAGCTTTTGTGGGAGGGGCTTCAGCCCCGACGTCGCTAGATTGCAATCGTCGGCGCTCCGGCCAGGCCGGAACACGTGATTTTAGCGGGTGCGGTGCGGTGCTTGCTGCCGAGCGGCTAATTGATGCCGCCCAGATCGCCACCATCGATCAATTGTTAGCGAAGTTGAGTCTGCAGGAGGGGCTTCAGCCCCGACGTCGATAGATTCGGGGGCTGAAACCCTCCCACAAAACACCTGTACGAAAACTATTCCGCGGCAGGCTTGGGCTTGGACTCGACCTTGGTTTCTGCCTTGGGTGCTGGCGGCGGCGCTGGCTTGGCATCGGCGGGCTTGCTGTCGCTCGACTTGGCATCTGTCGCCGGCTTGGCATCGGCTTTGGCCTCCGACGCATGCGCGCCCTCGGCTTTCTCGACCAGGTTGCGTTTCCTGTCGCCGTCCTTCTTGAAATCAGTCTCGTACCAGCCACTGCCGGACAACCGGAACGACGGCGCCGTGATCTGCCGCTTGACCGCGTCCACGCCGCATTCGGGGCATGCATCCGGATCGGGATCGGAGAGTTTTTGCAGGCGGTCGTAGTGGTGACCGCAGGCGGTGCAGGCGTACGCGTAAATCGGCATGGTCGATCGATACTGGTTGAATCCTGCCTGCATTCTGGGGCCTGCGGCCTTTGAATCAAGCGGTTGAATTGCACCAAGCGGTTGCAGGCGCAAGTCCCCGTCGGACAAATGAGTTTCGCAATCGGGCTTTGCCCGATCGGAACGAACGGCCCCGGATGCGCTGCGCTTGTCCGGGCTACTCGCTGACGATCAGTCTTCGCCCCACGGCGGCGGCGGCGCGCTGACCGGCCTGGTCAGGTCTAATTCGACCTGGAACAAACGACCGCCCGGACGCGACAGTTCGTAGACGAAGGTACTGCCGGCTACGAGCTCCATCGCCCAGGTGTTGGTCACCGACGCGGCCGAACCTTCGCGCTGGAACAATGCAATGGATTCGGCATCCACCGGGAATTCCTGGCGCAGCAGCGTGCCGGGCGAGCGAGTGTCGCCGCCGTACAGGGTCAGCTTGTCGTCGCTGCCGTCCTGGTGACGATGATCGTGCTTCAACCGCAGTCCGATGGCTGTGCGCGTCAGTACCCAGGTACGCGAGCGATCGTCGCCGACGTGGAACGGGATGCGAATCACATCATCGCTGCATTCGCGCACATGCATCGTGAGCACTTTGCCCGCGAATGGATTGTTCGCGGTCGGCGGCGTGTCGAGCTTGACCCGGCCGGCGTAGGCCTTGCCGCATAACGCAGTGAGCACGGTCAAGAAATCATCAGCGGGGGCGGCCATGGTCGGCCGTGTAGTGGTTGTACAGGCCGTTAACACAGCAATCGACGCAACCAGAAAAAAGTGAAGGAAATTCATGGAGACACCGTAGCTGCTTGCGGCAATGGCAGCAATATTTGGTGCTGGACGTTCGGGCGAGAGTACCGCTAGCCGCTGCTGTTTCCTTCTCCCCTCGGGAGGAGGTGCCCGCAGGGCGGATGAGGGCGTGGACTTCCGATTCCAGTACACGTCCATGGCCAAATCATTCTCCCGCCCTCATTTGTCGCTACCACGACATCTTCTCCCGAAGGGAGAAGAAAGCAGGCATTGCCGCTAACTGTGGCGCTCTTCCATCCAACTCCAACTAAGCCGCGTCGGTCTCGTACATCGCCAGCAATTCCGTTTCCGCCGACTGCAGATCGCCCTGCAACGCCGTCTGCTGACGACCAATGTCGGCAGCGCGCACGCCGCCATCGGCATACAACTTCGGATCAGCGAGTTCGGTTTCGAGGCTTGCGAGTTTCGCCTCCAGTTCCGTGACGCGCGCTTCGGCCTTCGCAAGCTTGTGCGGATTGAGCTTGGTGGCTTTCCTAGGCGCGGCGACCGGTGCAATGGCCGCGGACATGGCAGGTACCGACTTGGCATCCGTTCCGCCCGGACGCGCACGCAGCCACGCGGCGTATTCGTCGAGGTCGCCATCGAAGGCTTCGACACGACCATCGGCGACGCGCCAGAAGGTTTCGCAGACCAGACCAATCAGATGCCGGTCATGCGAGACCAGCACAATCGCGCCCTCGAACACCGATAACGCCTCGGCCAATGCTTCGCGCATTTCCAGATCGAGATGGTTGGTCGGCTCATCCAGCAGCAGCACGTTCGGCTGCAGCCATGCGATCAGAGCCAGCGCCAGGCGCGCGCGTTCGCCGCCGGAGAAGCCATCGATGCTCTCGAAGGCGCGATCGCCGGGGAAATTCCACTTGCCGAGGAAATCGCGGACCGCTTGCGTGGTGCTGTTCGGCGACAAGTCGCGCAGATGGTCGATCGCCGACGTGCCGGCCTTCAACGATTCCACCGTGTGCTGCGCGAAGTAGCCGATGCGCAGGTCCGGATGCGCGCTGCGCTCGCCCGCGAGCACCGACAGTTCGCCGACCAGCGTCTTCACCAGCGTCGACTTGCCCGCGCCGTTGGCGCCAAGCAGGCCGACGCGATCGCCTGCCTCCAGACCGAAGCCGACATCGCGCAGGATCGTGATTACTCCCTCCCCTTCAAGGGGAGGGTTGGGGCGGGGATGGTGTTGATCCTGCCGCGAGACGCCAACACCATCCTCACCCTGCCCTCCCCTTGAAGGGGAGGGTTCTAAAGCTGCATACCCGCAATCCGCATGATCCAGCCGCATCAGCGAATTCGGCAGCTTCAACGGTTGCGGGAAATCGATGCGGATCTCGCGCTCGGCGCGGACCGCTTCGGTGCCGGCCATCTTGGCCAGTCGCTTGACCCGCGATTGCGCCTGCTTGGCCTTCGACGCGCTGGCGCTGAAGCGATCGATGAAACTTTGCAGATGCGCGCGTTCGACCTGCGCCTTCTCGTGGGTGATCTGTTGCAGCCGCAGATGCTCGGAGCGTTGCCGCTCGAACGCGGTGTAGTCGCCGGTGTAGAGCTTGGCCTTGCCGCTGTGCAGGTGCAGCGTGTGCGTACACACGTTGTCGAGGAATTCGCGATCGTGCGAAATCAGCAGCAGCGTGCCGGGATATTTCAGCAGCCATTGCTCCAGCCACAACACCGCATCGAGATCGAGGTGGTTGGTGGGCTCGTCGAGCAGCAGCAGGTCCGATGGCGTCATCAGCGCACGCGCAAGATTCAAACGCACCCGCCAGCCGCCCGAGAACGTGCTCACAGCGCGCGAATGCGTCTCCGCGGAAAAGCCCAGGCCATGCAACAGCTTGCCGGCGCGAGCGCTGGCGTCGTAGCCGCCGACTTCTTCCAGCCGATGATGCGCCACGGCGACCGCTTCCCAATCCTCGTTGGCAAAGGCGTTTGCTTCGGCCTGCAAGGCTGCATGCACGACGGCGTCGCCGGCCAGCACGAAGTCGATGGCGGCATCGGGCAGCGACGGCATCTCCTGCGCGATGCTGGCGATGCGCACGCGATTGGGCACGTCCAGATCGCCGCGGTCGGCCTCGATCTCGTGGCGCACCGCGGCGAACAAGGAGGATTTGCCGGTGCCGTTGCGGCCCACCACGCCCACGCGCCAGCCGGCATGCAGGGTGAGGTCGACATCGGAGAGGAGCAGGCGTTCGCCGCGGCGCAGGGCGAAATTGCGGAAGGCGATCATGAGGGCGCGGATTCTACCGAAGCCGCAGCGACCGAACCGGCCGCTCCGCACTTGGTGCCCATTTCGGTCATCTTTCCATGCGGAACCAGCGATTGATTAATTGTTATTAACGTGTTAAAGCGGGACGCACTTCACGCCACCCTCACCGTCAGGAGTCATGCCATGTCAGAAGTCCGCACCGTGGTTGCATCACGACATCCACTCACGTTTGCGGTGCTGCTCGCGTTGGGCAGCTCCATGGCCCATGCGCAGACCGCACCCCCGGCATCACCTCAGGACAGGGACCAGACCCCCACCAGCCTGGACACTGTCATCGTCACCGGTACCCGCGTCACCGACCGTACCGTGGCGGAATCCACCTCCCCCATCGACATCATCACACCCGAGGTACTGCAGTCCACCGGCACCACCGAACTGGCGACCGCGCTTTCACGGGCGCTGCCCTCACTCAACTTCCCCCGCCTGGCGATTTCCGATGGCTCCGACGCGACCCGTCCCGCCCAGCTCCGCGGACTGTCGCCCGACCACGTGTTGGTCCTGGTCAACGGCAAGCGGTATCACAGTGGTGCCTTGGTCAACGTCAATGGTCAGCAGGGCCGCAGTTCTTCGCCTGTCGACCTGAACACCATTCCTGTATCGGCGATCGAACGCGTTGAAGTCCTGCGCGATGGCGCATCCGCGCAATATGGTTCGGACGCCATTGCCGGCGTCATCAACATCGTGCTCAAGAGCAGCGATCGCGGCGGCAATGTCGGGGTGCGCGCCGGGCAGTACAGCGCCGGCGATGGCAGGCTGGTCGACGGCCTAGCCGACGCAGGCTTCAAGCTCGGAGCCAACGGCTCGCTGCATCTGGCCGCGCAGGGCGGACAGCAGGACAACACCGACCGCGCCCGCCCGTTCATCGGCACCCCAACCCCCACTTCGGCGCCACTGGGGCGCGTGGTGCAGCGGCAAGGCGATCCTGCAGTCGACAGTTACTCGGGCAGTTACAACGCCGACTACACGCTGGACGAGGTCGTGACGCTTTATTCGTATGGCATCCACACCAAGCGCGACACCCTGTCCAATGGCTTCTTCCGTCCGGCTGGCGATCCCCGCAACATCCGGGCGATTTATCCGGAAGGCTTCCTCCCGCAGATCCACAACATATCGACCGATTACGGGTTCGTCGGCGGCCTGAAGTCGTTCACGGCGGGCGGGACCAACATCGACTTTAGTTATACCTACGGCTCGAACGAGTTGACGTTCGACATCGAGAACACTCTCAACCGCAGCCTGGGTCCGACTTCTCCCACCCAGTTCTATGCGGGCGCGCTGAAGGTCAAGCAGCATGTGTTAAACCTCGATTTCAACAAAGCGCTGGACGTGGGCATGGCGTACCCGATCACGTTGTCCTACGGCGCCGAATGGCGCGGAGATACGTTTCAGCAGTCGTCCGGCGAACCGCTGTCGTTCGCCAACGGCGGAGTGGTCGCTCCCGGCCAGACGACACCACTTCCCGGCGCGCAGGTGTTCTCCGGATTCAAGCCCTCCGACGGCGGCACCTTCGACCGCCACAACAATTCGTTCTATGCCGCGCTGGAAGCCGACCTCACCGAAAAGTTTTCGGCCGGCATCGCCGGGCGCTATGAGAACTACAGCGACTTCGGCAGCACGTCCACCGGCAAGGTGACGGCGCGATACGCCTTCACCGATGCAGTCGCATTGCGTGGCACTGTGTCGAGCGGCTTCCATGCGCCGTCGTTGCAACAGCAGTTCTTCCAGTCAACCGCGACCAACTTCATCGTGACGCCGCAGGGCAACCTGCCGTTCGACATCGTCACCTTTCGCGTGACCAACCCCGCGGGCATTGCGCTCGGCGCCGAGCCGTTGCGCCCGGAAAAATCCAGGAACTACAGCTTTGGCCTGGTGCTGCAGCCTGTCGAAAGGCTTTACATCACGATCGATGCATACCGGATCGAGATGGAGGACCGGATCTCGCTGTCAGAGAACCTGACCAGCACACCGGTGCGCAATTACCTCAATGCCAATGGCTTCATCGGTGTCGGTGGCGGCCGCTACTTCACCAATGCGATCGACACCACCACCAACGGCGTCGACCTCGTTGGCACCTACGGTTGGGAGATGGGCGCGGGCAACCTCGATCTTACCGTCGGCTACAACTACACCAAGACCGAGATCGACCGCATCGCACCCAATCCGGCGACGCTGGCGGCGATCGATCCCAACGCACTGCGCTTTGGACGCGTCGAAATTGGCCGCTTCGAGGTTGGCGCGCCACGGGACAAATTCCTGCTCGGCAGTGTGTGGAAATCCGGAAACTGGGAGTTGTCGGCCAATGCGACCCGCTACGGCGAAGTCACGATACGCAATGCGACCCCCACGCTCGACCAGACATTCGGTGCGAAATGGTCGCTGGATCTCGCCGCGACATTGAAGATTGACCGCTGGTATTTCACCATTGGCGGCGACAACGTGCTCGACGAGTACCCCGACGAAGTGCTGTTTGCCAATTCAACCGGCGGCCAGCTCCCTTATGCCAGCAGCACGCCATTCGGCTTCAACGGCGCCTTCGTGTATGGGCGCGCCGGCTTCAAGTGGTGATGGGCTGACTGCACAAGAAAACCCCGCTTCTGCGGGGTTTTTCTAGCACGTGAGCACGCCAATTTTCCCAGTGTGCCTCGCGCCGCAGCACAACTTGTAGGAGCGGCCCCGGGTTAGAGGGGGGCCGGACGGGGTCCCCGCG
>JAJAYW010000085.1 GCA_026786005.1 Lysobacter sp.
CAACTGACGAGAATCACCGACCGGGGCGCGTCGCGTCAAACCGGCGGGGTACTGTTGCGGTGCACCATCGTCAGGGGGGTACGCGCGGACGACCGTTGGGTGCAAGCGGGCAGCTCGCGATTCGAAGAAGCAGATTCAGCCGCGAGCTTTGATCAGCTGTCACATCGAGAAGCGCTCGCGACTGACCTCACTCCTGCTGACCACCACGCGACTCAGGGCGACAACGGATCCGGCGCGCGATCGATCAGCGTGCGCACCTCGAACAATTCCGGGAAAAACGTCAGTTGCAGCGCTTGCTGCAGGAAGCCGACACCGCTCGATCCGCCGGTCCCGCGCTTGAAGCCGATGATCCGCATCACCGTGCGCACGTGCCGGAAGCGCCACAGCTGGAACTGCGTTTCCAGATCGACCAGGTCCTCGCACAGGTGGTACTCCTCCCAATGCGACTTGGTGTCTTCGTAGATGCGCACGAACACCGGCAACAGCTCGGCGTTGAACACATGCGGCTTGGTCCAGTCGCGCTGGAGATGGTGTTCCGGCACCGCATGGCCCTTGCGCGCGAGAAAGCACAGCGCCTCGTCGTACAGGCTCGGCGACTGCAGTGCATCGCGCAGCACGATCGAGCCTTCCGCGTCGTGCGCGAACACCTTCAGCATGTCGGCATTCTTGTTGCCGAGCAGGAATTCCATGGTCCGGTATTGCAGCGACTGGAACCCCGACGCCGGCCCAAGCAAGTGGCGGAACTCCGTGTATTCCGACGGCGTCAGCGTCTCCAGCACCGCCCACATCTCGGTCAGCTGCCGCAGCACCTGCTTGCAGCGCGCGAAGATCTTCTGGCAGGGGTCGAGCCGGTCCTCGCGCAGATGGGCGATGGCCGCGCGCAACTCGTGCACCATCAACTTGATCCACAACTCGGCGACCTGGTGCTGGACGATGAACAGCAATTCGTCGTGGTGCGGCGGATCCGAAAGCGGCTGCTGGGCGGACAACAGGCGGTCCAGATGCAGGTAGCCGGCGTAGGTCATCCGTCCGGACAGGTCCGTATGGATGCCCGCTTCCAGCGGCCGTTCGTTGTCCTCGATGCCCATGGGCGTATCCGCTAGCTGAAGACGTTCAGGGTAACGCACGCGATTGGCGCGATGTCATGCCGGCGTAATGCAGGCGCTCGACTATTGCGGCACAATCTCCTCCGCTCGCGGCGGGGCTGCGACGTTTTTTTCAGGGGAATTCCGAATGCATAGCTTGGCGCGCCGCTTGGCGCTCGTTTTCGTGTTGTGCGGCAGCGCGTTCGCTGCGCAGGCGCAAGTAGTTATCAGCCAGGTGTATGGCGGCGGTGGCAACGCAAGCGCGCCTTTCAACCGTGACTTCATCGAGCTGCACAACAATGGCGTCGCTACTGTTAGCGTCGCTGGCTGGTCCGTGCAATACGCATCCAGCGCCGGCACAACTTGGGCCGCGACCGCACTCACCGGCACGATTCCCGCTGGCGGTTACTACATAGTTCACCAGGCAAGCGGTGGTGCAATTGGTGCTGCGTTGCCGACTGCGGACGCAACCGGCACCATCAACATGAGCGGCACCAACGGCAAGGTCGCGCTGGTTAACAGCACCACGTTGCTGACAGGTACCTGCCCAATCGGCAATGTGGATTTCGTCGGTTACGGCAGTGCCAATTGTTCCGAAACCGCGCCCACCGGCGTCCTCAGCAACACCACGGCCGCGATTCGCGCCAACGGTGGCTGCACCGACAACGGCAATAACAGCACCGATTTCGCGGTTGCCGCGCCAAGTCCGCGCAACAGCGCCAGCGCCGGGTTTGCCTGCGGCGCCGGTTTGCCGTCCCTGAGCATCGCCGACCTCACCCTCAACGAGGGCGACACAGGCACGCAGACCGCCACGTTCACCGTGCAACTCAGCAGCCCTGCCGGGGCCGGCGGCGTGACGTTCGATATCGCCACCGCTGACGGCAGCGCGACCGCCCTAGGCAGCGATTACGTCGCAAACGTCTTGACTGCCCAGACGATCCCGGCCGGCTTCAGCACGTACACGTTCAATGTGACCGTCAACGGCGATACCGTCGTCGAGCCCAACGAAAACTTCCTGGTCAACGTTACCAATGTCAGCGGTGCAACGACCAGCGATGGCCAGGCGAGCGCGACGATCACCAATGACGACAGTCCCGCGGTCCCGACGCTGAGCATCGCCGACCTCACCATCGACGAAGGCGACACTGGCACCAAGACCGCGATCTTCACCGTACAACTCAGCGGTGCTGCGCCTGTAGGCGGCGTAACGTTCGACATCGCGACCGCCGACGATACCGCGACCACCGCAGGCAGCGATTACCTCGCCCGCGCGCTGACCGGCCAAACGATCCCGTCCGGCAGCAGCACCTACACGTTCGATGTCACCGTGAACGGTGACACCGCCGTCGAGTCCAACGAAAGCTTCCTGGTCAATGTCACCAACGTCAGCGGTGCCACCATTGGCGACGGCCAGGCACGCGCGACCATCGTCAACGACGACTTCAACATCACGCCGATCCACGACATCCAGGGCGCAGGCGCGACGTCTCCCATCGTCGGTCAGACGGTCACCACGCTGGGCATCGTCACCGGCCGCAAGGGCAACGGCTTCTTCTTGCAAACCGCCGATGGCGAGGCCGATGCCAACACTGCGACATCGCAGGGCATCTTCGTCTTCACCAGCACCACGCCGCCGCTGCAGGCCACGGTCGGCAACCGGGTGCGCGTGTCGGGCACGGTGGTCGAGTTCATTCCATCCCAGGATCCACTGCAGTTGCCGTTGACAGAAATCAGCAACACCACGGCGATCATCGAGTTGTCGACCGGCAACGCAATGCCGACACCGGTGCAGTTGACCACCACGTTCCCGGACCCGGCCAACCCGGCGCTCGACCAGCTCGAGCCGGTCGAAGGCATGCGCGTCACTGCGGCCAGCTTCACCGTGGTCGCGCCAACCCGCGGCTCCACCAACGAGCCCAATGCCACCGGCAGCAGTAATGGCCAGATCAACCTGGTGGTGACCGGCGTCGCGCGCCCAGTGCGCGAACCGGGCATTCCGAATCCGGATCCGGCGCCCGTGCCGGGCGGTGGCAGCTTCCCGCCGCTGCCGCGCTGGGACTTCAATCCGGAGCTGATGTTCAGCGATACCGATGGCATCGGCGCACCCAAACTGGATCTGGCCGCCGGCGCGACGCTGACCAATTACGTCGGTCCGATGGACTACGGCTTCCGTCGCTACAGCATCTACCCCGATCCCGCGATCACGCCGGTCATCGTGCAGCCTTCGCTGACTGCGGCGCGGCTGCCGACGGCGGACGAGTTCACCGTGGCTGCCTACAACCTTGAACGGTTCTTCGACACTGTCAGCGATGGCACCGGCGAGCCGGTACTGACTGCGACGGCGTACGCAAACCGTCTCAACAAGGCGTCGCTGGGCATCCGCAACTTCCTCAACACCCCGGACATCTTGGGTATCGTCGAAGTCGAGAAGCTGCCGGTCCTGCAGGACCTGGCGAACAAGATCAGCGCCGATGCGATCGCGTCCAGCCAAGGGGATCCGCAGTACGTGCCCTATTTGCAGGAAGGCAATGACGTCGGCGGCATCGATGTCGGCTTCCTGGTCAAGTCGGCCGAGGTTGCTGCCGGCATCGACCGCGTCGAAGTCCTGGCCGTGACCCAGCAGGGCAAGACCACGGTACTGACCAACCCCGACAGCAGCACCAGCCTGCTGAACGATCGTCCGCCACTGCAACTCGATGCCTTGGTGCATTTCGCGGATGGCCGCAAATTCCCGATCACCGTGTTCGTGGTCCACCAGCGCTCGTTGAGCGGCGCCACTGGCAATGACGCCAATGGCGAGCGCATTCGCAACAAGCGCCAGAAGCAGGCGGAGTATCTCGCCGGCCTCGTGGAGGGCATGCAAACCGCGGATCCGGATCGCCGCATCACCCTGGTCGGCGATTTCAATGCATTCGAATTCAACGATGGCCTCGTCGACGCGATGAATGTCGTGACCGGCACGCCCTCCCCGGATGCGGCCACCGTGGTGCCGGGCGATGGTATCGACCTGGTCACCACCAACCTGCTCAACCTGGCATCGAATGAGCCAGTGGACCAGCGTTACTCGTTCGTGTTCGATGGCAATGCGCAATCGCTCGATCACATCCTGATCAACCAGGAGCTGGGCGCGGCTGCCGCTGGTTTCAGCCTGGATCACGCGCGCATCAATGCCGACTTCCCGGAGATCAACCGCAACGATGCCAACTCGCCGTCACGGTTGGCGGACCACGACCCAGCGGTCGCCTACTTCGCGGTGGCGATGGCTGATCTCGCGGTGAGTGCAAGCGCAACGCCAGCCAGTGTGCCGGTCGGCGGTGCGATGACCTTCAACGCAACGGTCAGCAACCTGGGCCCGGATGCCGCTAATTTTCCGGGCATCGGCTTCGCATTCGATGCTGAGTTGGCGGACCTGGGCGTCACCGCGCCGTCGGGTTGGACGTGCGATGCACCGGTGGTTGGCAGCGGCCAGACCTCGGTCGGCTGCGCGAGCATGACGACGTTGGCCGATGCGGGATCAGCGGTCTTCCAGCTGACCGCTACAGCGCCGGCGAACGAGACAGGCAATGCGATCAACATGTCCGTTGTCGCAACTTCGCAAACCGAAGATCCGGACGTGGACAACAATGACGCGTCTGCATCGGTATCGGTGGTATTGAGTTCGGTGGACTTAAGCGCGCGGCTGAACACGCTGGCGCGCTGGTACCGGCCGAACGACAGCATCATTATTGATATCCCACTCGTGAACGCGGGACCCGATTCGGCCCCGCAAACCATGTTGGTAGTGCGTGCCAATGTCCCGAGTGACATGAGCGCTTTCTTTATAACGATGACACCGCCCGCCGGTTGGTCGTGCCCCCGAGCCACATCTGCAACCTTTGAAGTTACGTGTACGCGCAGTACGCCCGTAGCTGCAGGAAGCAACCAGAACTTCAGGGTCTCGATGTTGATTCCCGCAAGCTATACGGCGCTGATCGAAATGATGGTCCAGGCAAGTTCGGCTGGCACGGAACTGACACCGGCCAATAATGTTGCAACCCGAAAACTCCAGCGACGCTAGTCATCGGCTTGGTTTTAATCGAAAAAGCGCGGCTCCGGCCGCGCTTTTTTTGTTCCCGCGAAGTTGGCATGGGATTGTCCCCCCGCACCGCGCAACAGCCCCTTCCACGGCTGCGGTTATCATCGGCAGTCCCCGACGCCAACCAAGAACCCACCCATGACCGTCGCTGCGCAGTTCGAGATCGAATACCTGCAATACCTTCGCCCGGACGGGACGCTGCTCGGCAAACTGCCGGCGGCGGCGGCCGATGCCAAGACGCTGCTGCCGCTGTTCAAGCAGATGCTGTACGTGCGCACCTTCGACACCAAGTCGATCGCGCTGCAGCGCACCGGCAAGCTCGGCACCTACGCCGCCTGCCTGGGGCACGAAGCCACCCACGTCGGCATCGGCGCGTCGATGCGGCCCGAGGATGTCTTCGCCCCCAGCTACCGCGAATACGGCGCGCAGTTCATGCGTGGGGTGAAGCCGCGCGAGGTGTTGATGTACTGGGGCGGCGACGAGCGCGGCAATGATTTTTCCGGTCCCAAACACGACTACTCGTGGTGCGTGCCGATCGCCACGCAATGCCTGCACGCCGCGGGCGCGGCATTGGCGTTCAAGTTGCGCAAGGAGCCGCGCGTCGCGGTGACGTGTTGCGGCGACGGTGGCAGTTCCAAGACCGATACCTACGCCGCCATTAATTCCGCCGGCGCGTACGCGCTGCCGTTCGTGCAATGCATCATCAACAACGGCTGGGCCATCTCGGTACCGCGCTCGGCGCAGACCGGCGCCAAGACGCTGGCGCAGAAGGGTATCGCCGGTGGCTTGCACTGTTTGCAGGTGGACGGCAACGACCTGATCGCGGTGCTCGAAGGGATGCGCCGCGCCATGGAGCGCGCACGCAGCGGCGAAGGCGGCAGCGTCATTGAGTTCATGACCTATCGCCTGCACGACCACACCACCGCCGACGACGCGCGTCGTTACCGCGGCGAGCAGGAGGTCAAGGACGCCTGGGAACGCGAACCGGTCACGCGCTTGCGCACGTATCTGGTCGCACGGAAATTGTGGGACGAGACACAGGAAAAAGCGTGGCTGGAGGAATGCGGCAAGCTGATCGATGTCGAGATCGATGCCTATCTGGAGACACCGGTGCAGCCGGTCGAGGCGATGTTTGATTACCTCTACGGCGACATGCCGCCGGATGTGCGCGAACAACGCGCCGCCGCGATCGCGCTGGAGAAGCGTCCATGAGCGCGCCGGCCATCACCCCTGCTGCAATCACGCTCATCGAAGCGATCACCCAAGCCCTCGCCTACGAGATGCGCAACGACGACACCGTCCTCGTGCTCGGCGAAGATGTCGGCATCAACGGCGGCGTGTTCCGCGCCACCGCCGGTTTGCAACAGACGTTCGGCTCCGAACGCGTGCTCGACACGCCGCTCGACGAGACCACGATCGCGGGACTGACAGTCGGTTTGGCTACGCAAGGCATGCGTCCGGTCGCCGAAGCACAATTCGACGGTTTCATGTACCCGATGGTCGACCACATCATCTGCCACGCGGCGCGTTTCCGTTATCGCACGCGCGGCCGCCTGACCTGTCCGATGGTGCTGCGCGTGCCGTGGGGCGGCGGCATCCGCGCGCCGGAACACCACAGCGAAGCCAACGAATCCATCTTCACCAACGTGCCCGGCTTGCGCGTGGTGTTGCCGTCATCGCCCGCGCGCGCCTACGGCCTGTTGCTGGCCGCGATCCGCGATCCGGACCCGGTGATCTTCTTCGAGCCCAAGCGCATCTACCGCCAGTACAAGGAACTGGTGCCCGACGATGGCGAAGCCTTGCCGCTGGATGTCTGCTACGTGCTGCGCGACGGCAGCGATGTGACGCTGGTGACGTGGGGCGCGCAGGTCAAGGAAACGCTGGAAGCCGCCGAAGTGCTGGCTGGCGAAGGCATCAGCGCCGAAGTGATCGATGTCGCCACGCTGCGCCCGCTCGACTTCGCCACGATCGCCGAGTCTGTTTCGAAGACCGGCCGCTGCGTGATCGTGCACGAGGCGCCCAAGACCGCCGGTTTTGGCGCCGAGATCGCCGCGCGCCTCGCTGAGGAATCGATGTACGACCTGATCGCGCCGGTGCAGCGCGTCACCGGCTACGACACGCACATCCCGCTGTTCCGCCTGGAAATGAAATACCTGCCGAGCGTCGAGAAGATCGTCGCCGCAGCCAAACGCGCAGTCGCGTAGGACGGGTCTCGACCCGCCGCTTTTTCGACACACAATCAGCAATGCACGGCGGGTCAAGACCCGCCCCACGGGAACACAACATGACCGACAAGAAATCCTTCCACCTTCCCGACCTCGGCGAAGGCCTGCCCGATGCCACCATCGTCGACTGGTTCGTCAAGGTCGGCGACATCATCAGGCTCGATGAGCCGTTGGTGTCGATGGAAACCGCAAAGGCGATCGTTGAAGTGCCCTCGCCATTTTCCGGCAAGGTGCTGTCGCTTGCGGGCGGCGAAGGCGATGTCATCGTCACCGGCAGCGTGCTGGCGGAATTCGAGATCGATCCGAGCCTGCCGCAACGCGCGGCGGGCCAGGACACGGGACACCATCACGCGCCGCAGCCGAGCAAGGGTGCCGGCAGCGATGCGCCCGGGATCGACAAGGTCGTCGCCTCCGACGATGGCGGCGTGATCAGCGATGCCGGCACGCCCGCGCCCAAGGGCGTGCCCGGCGGTGCGCGCGAGGACAGCGGCACCGTGGTCGGCGCGATGCAGACCTCCGACGCGGTGCGCAGCGAGCAGGCGGTTGCGGTCGGCGGCGTCAAGGCGATGCCGGCGGTACGAGCGCAGGCGCGCAAGCTGGGCGTCGACATCGCACGCGTGCGCGGCAGCGGCGCCGATGGCGTGGTGACGATGGACGATGTGAAGCGCGCGGCGGTGGATGGTTCGGCAAAAACTGGTACCGCTACAAACCGAAACGCTCATCCTGAGCCTGTCGAAGGACGACAAGCTCAGGATGAGCGGAGCCCGCCGCGGGACGCGGGAGAACGCACCGCGCTCTCCGCTTCCGGAAAACCCATGCGCACGCAACCGCCATCGGTCTCCGCCAGCGGCCAGCCCGAACAACTCAAGGGCGTGCGCCGCAACATGGCGCGGGTGATGGCCGATGCGCACGCCAAAGTGGTGCCGACCACGCTCAGCGACGATGCCGACATCCACGCCTGGACGCCAGCCAACGACCTCACCGGCCGCCTGGTGCGCGCGATCGTGGCGGCGGCGAACGCGGTGCCGGCGCTCAACGCCTGGTTCGATGGCGACAAGCTCACCCGCACGCTGCATCCGCATGTCGACCTCGGCATCGCGGTCGACACCGACGATGGCCTTTTCGTGCCCGCGCTGCGCAACGCCGACATGCTCGATGCACGCGGTGTACGCGAAGGCATCAATCGTTTGCGCCTGCAGGTCGAGGATCGCAGCATCCCGGCGTCCGAACTCAGTGGCTACACGATCTCGTTGTCGAACTTCGGCATGTTCGCCGGCCGCTACGCGACACCGATCGTGGTGCCGCCGTGCGTGGCGATCGTTGCCGCCGGCCGCGGCCGCCACCAGATCACGCCGGTCATCGGCGGCTTCGAGTCGCACAAGGTCATCCCGCTGTCGGTGACGTTCGATCACCGCGCCTGCACCGGCGGCGAAGCGGCGCGTTTCCTGAAAGCGATGCTCGACGATCTTGCACGCGCGAATTGAAGCGTAGGGTGGGTCCCGGCCCACCTTGGGCGATACAAAAAAGCGGTGGGCCAAGCCCCACCCTACGGAGGACGAGATGGCCCATCGCAGCCGACTTGCCGGTTTCATCATCGACTGCCAGACCGACGACCTGGACGACGCCGCCAGATTCTGGAGCCAGGCGCTGGGCGTATCGATCGGTGAAAGCATGGTCGAGGGTGAAGCGGTTTACATCGAGTTCGATGACACGCCCGGCGATTTGCACATTGAAGTGCAGAAAGTCGCGCATCCCTCGCGCGTGCACGTCGACATCGAAAGCGACGACATCGACGCCGAAGCCGAGCGTCTGGAAAAACTCGGCGCCAAGCGCATCGGTTTCGTCAAACGCTGGTGGGTGATGGAAGCGCCGACGGGCCACCGTTTTTGCGTGGTCAAGATGCATCATCCCGAGCGCGGCGCAACACCCAACGATTGGGATTGACCCTGCACACGCGTCTGAACATCTAGCCCGGGTGGGGGGGCCCGGCAGCCCGGGGGGTTGTATTTGGGGGCAGAAAAGACCCCCGCGGGGCCTGCGGGCCCCCCCCGCCACAAACCGGGGGGG
>JAJAYW010000086.1 GCA_026786005.1 Lysobacter sp.
GCACCTGCGTGGTGAGGTTGGACGCCATCGCGTTGACGTTGTCGGTCAGGTCCTTCCAGGTGCCGGCGCCGCCGGGCACGATGGCCTGGCCGCCAAGCTTGCCTTCCGAGCCCACCTCGCGCGCCACGCGCGTGACCTCGGCGGCGAAGCCGTTGAGCTGGTCGACCATCGTGTTGACGGTGTTCTTGAGTTCGAGGAACTCGCCCTTGACGTCGACACCGATCTTGCGCGACAGGTCGCCCTTGGCCACCGCGGTGGTGACCTCGGCGATGTTGCGCATTTGCGAGGTCAGATTCGACGCCATCGAATTGACGTGGTCGGTCAGATCCTTCCAGGTGCCGGCGACATCGGGCACCACGGCCTGGCCACCAAGCCTGCCCTCGGTGCCGACTTCGCGCGCCACGCGGGTGACTTCCGATGCGAAGCCGTTGAGCTGGTCGACCATCGTATTGATGGTGTCCTTGAGCTCGAGGATCTCACCGCGCACGTCCACCGTAATCTTGCGCGACAAATCGCCCTTGGCCACCGCGGTGGTGACCTCGGCGATGTTGCGCACCTGCGAGGTCAGATTCGACGCCATCGCGTTGACCGAGTCGGTCAGATCCTTCCATGTACCCGCGACGCCCGGCACGATGGCCTGGCCGCCGAGTTTCCCTTCGGTACCCACTTCGCGCGCAACGCGGGTCACTTCCGATGCGAAGCCGCGCAACTGGTCGACCATCGTGTTGATGGCTTCCTTCAGCTGCAGGATTTCGCCGCGCACGTCCACGGTGATCTTGCGCGACAAATCTCCATTGGCCACCGCGATGGTCACTTCGGAAATGTTGCGCACCTGCGCGGTGAGATTGTTGGCCATCTGGTTGACCGAGTCCGTCAGGTCCTTCCACACGCCCGACACGCCTTTTACCTTCGCCTGGCCGCCGAGCTTGCCGGCGGTGCCGACCTCCAGCGCCACGCGCGTGACTTCCGAGCTGAATTCGCCCATCTGGTCGATCATGCGGTTGACGATATTGGCCGAGCGAAGGAATTCGCCCTGCAGCGGACGTCCATCCGCTTCCAGCGGCACCGTCTTGGTCAGGTCGCCTTTCGCAACTGCCGCCACTGCCGCGGTCACGGTCTCGATCGGCCGCACCAGGTCGTCGATCAAGCCATTGACCGACTCCTCCATCACCGCCCACGCGCCCTGCCGGTTGGCGGGCGCAATGCGCTGGCGGGTCTGGCCTTCGCGGCCGACTTTTTCGCCGACCCGTCCCAGGTCGTGGCACAAGCGCCGGTTGGCGATGGTGATGTCATTGAAGGTTTCCGCCAGCTTCCCGGCGACGCCATCCCAGTGCAGCGGCAGGTGTACCGAGAAATCTCCGCCGCGCACCGCATGCATCGCCACCAGCAATTCCTGCATCGGGTCCAGCGGCAACGGCGCGGTGTCGGCGGGCGTGCTGCGTCTGCGACGGGTTGTTTCGGTAGGCACGCGTGACCCCTGTAGTCGGGTGAGAGCTTCGTTCAATTATCAGCCGACAAACGCTAGCGCAACACCTGTCGCGATTGCGTACACATGGCTTTCTCACAGCGGAGGCTGGCAGCAGAGGACTGTGAACCACGTTCAAGAAATCAGGGCGGCGCCGTCTTTGCCTGCGAAAGCACTGACGAGACAGGACTCGATCAGCCTTTATCCAGGCTCATTCGTCCGTTGCAGCGTCCCAACGTCGCAGCGCGTCCTCGACTGCGGCGATGCCACGCCCGACCTCTTCCGCGTCCAACTGCATGACCGTGTCATGGTCACTGTGGATGACCTGCATCACTTTCGCCGGCACATCGGGCTTCTTGCCGTCGAATGCCTGCAGGATGCGCGGAATCTCGCGACTGCCGACCAGCGAATACGACACGGCCGGCCAGCCGGCCTTGAGGAACGCGAGGTGATCGGTGGGCGGGTATTGCTCACCCGCCGACAACGTGATTCCCGCGCGGTCGGCTGCGGCCTGGCTGGCGATCGCCAGCGGATGCCTCGCGTCAGGCGTCATCATCCATAATGCGTCGCCCCAACCGAACACATCGAAGTTGACGTACAGCGCGGGTTTCTCGCCGCCGCCGTCGATGTAGGCCTTGGCGCCAAGCAAGCCGTTTTCCTCGAGATCCCAGAACGCGATGCCGACCCGATGATGTTTGAGCGGGCGTAGCCTGAGTCGCTCGGCCAGCGCGATGACCACTGCGCTTCCCGACGCATTGTCGGTGGCGCCGCGGCCGGCCTTGACCTTGTCCGAATGCGCGCCGAGCAGCAGCAGGGGCGCGGTCGACGCACCCGCGATCTCCGCAGTCAGATTGACACCGTTGCGTGTCCCGCTGACGAATGGTGCATGTGTCAACGCGATCCCCAACGTCGCGAGTCGCTGCTCGATCGCATCCCGGCGTCCTGCGCTTTCATCCGCGGATGAGATCGCGACGACGTCAGCCATCCATTGCGTGGCGGCGTCTGCTTCGGACGAAGGTCTGACCGTGGAGCCGAGGCTGCATCCGGCCAGGGTCAGCGCGGCAATGAACGTCAGCAGATGAAAACGGATGGAGTGGCGCATGCATTTGATCCCGACAGGCAACGGCCGAGTCTGCCCGATTGCATCAGCACGCAAAAGTGTCTGCATGCGCGCGCACGCGTGATGTGTTGAGATATGGACATGCACGCGCCCTCCTTGCCGCCCGCTGCCACGCTCCGCCGCCTGCTCGGCATCGGCATCGTCGTGCTCGGTCTGTTCGCGATGCTCCAAGCCCTGTGGCAGCACCTGCAATCGGACTATCCGGCGCCGGTGTTCGATGCGTTTCTTGCCGGATCGATGGCGGCGGCGGCGACCGCGCTCGGCGCGCTGCCTGTGTTGTTCTCGCAGCGGTTATCCGATCGCGTGCAGGACAGCCTGTTCGGCTTCGGTGCCGGCGTGATGCTGGCGGCGTCCTCGTTCTCGTTGATCATCCCGGCATTGGCCGCGGCCAAGACGCAGGGCGCCGGTGCGTGGGCGGCGGGCGCGATCGTCGGCGGCGGCATCCTGCTGGGCGCGGCGATGCTGTTGCTGATGGAGCGTTATGTCCCGCACGAACATTTCATCAAGGGAGTTGAAGGCCAAACGGCACGCGCGCTGCGGCGCACGTGGTTGTTTGTCTTCGCCATCGTGCTGCACAACCTGCCGGAAGGCCTGGCGATCGGAGTGGCCTACGCCGGCACCGATCCGTTGCACGCAGGCGCGCTGGCCACAGGCATCGCGATCCAGGATGTTCCCGAGGGATTGGTGGTGGCTGCAGCACTCGCTGCGGTGGGTTACAAGCGCAGCACCTCTGTGTTGCTTGGCATGGCATCGGGCCTGATCGAACCGGTCGGCGCGGTGCTCGGAGCAATCGTGATCGGTTTGTCGGCCAGTTTGCTGCCCTGGGGATTGGCGTTTGCAGCCGGCGCGATGTTGTTCGTCATCAGTCACGAGATCATTCCCGAATCGCATCGCAAGGGACACGAGGCGTTCGCGACCGGTGGCCTGATTATCGGATTCGTGTTGATGATGCTGCTGGATACGGCTCTAGGGTAGACCGTGGCCCTTGGGTCGATCGCGCGATCCTGGCATCGCGATCGCCGGTGACGCTTGTCATCCTCGTGCCCGGCCTCTACGCTGATTGCCTGGAAGAGCGCGCTGGATTGATGGAGAGGGGAGAGCAAGGATGGCGATACGTGTGTTCCTGGTCGACGACCATGCGCTGGTGCGCACTGGCATGAAGATGATCCTCGGCAGCGAAGTCGATATCGACGTCGTTGGCGAAGCAGACAGCGGTGAAACCGCGTTGCCGTTGATCCGCAATCTGAAACCCGACGTGGTGCTCTGCGACCTGCATCTGCCCGGCGTCAGCGGGCTGGAAGTAACCGAGCGCGTGGTCAAGGGCGATTACGGCACGCGGGTCATCGTGGTTTCCGTGCTGGAAGACGGACCGATGCAAAGCGCTTGCTGCAAGCGGGTGCGTCGGGTTACGTGGGTAAAGGCGGCGACGCCTCTGAATTACTGCGCGCCATTCGCGATGTGGCACGAGGTAAACGCTACCTTGCCAGCAACATCGCGCAGAACCTCGCCCTGTCGGGCATCAAGGGCGGCGATTCACCGTTCGATGCGCTGTCGCCACGCGAGATGGAAATCTCGTTGCTGCTGACACAAGGATTGCGGCAGGAAGATATCGCCCGGCGTTTAAGCCTCAGCCCGAAAACCGTGAACACGCACAAGACGCGTCTGTTTGAGAAGCTGGGCATCCAGGACGCCATAGCGTTGGCGCGTCTGACCAGCCAGTACGGGTTGAGCGATCCCGCACTGGGAATGTGAGTTGCTTCCTTCCGGGACTTGCCCGTTAAGGATCCCTGCCTGAAGCGCTGTTGTTCAAAACGCAAAGAATCCGATCTTCTCTATTTGGCGTCCTTTGCGGAAGGATGAAAGGCAGTCGTCTAAAAAACAGACGTCATACCCGCGCAAACCGGGGCCAGGTTTTATAGCAGGGGGTGCAAGGTTGGTGCCCCGGTTTGGGGGGCTGGAGCGCCCCAGACGTAGGGCGCCGAACGTAATTCATAACTATAAA
>JAJAYW010000087.1 GCA_026786005.1 Lysobacter sp.
CGTGGGGGCGCTCCCGGAACGCCCCCACCGCGCCCAGGTGCGCTCCTACAAAAGCCATCACCGCCTGCGCAGGCAACGTCTCCAACCTCGACCCATCAGATCGACTCGCCCGGCTCCAATCCTGCACCCGGGCCGCACTCGATCACTTGCCGGCCCGACCCCATTTCCCAACGCCAGAACAGCCAGCCGAGCAGCGTCAACGCAGCGCCGCCGATGGCCAGGTGCAACGCATGGTGGCTGAGCAGTGGCGATACCAAGCCGGCGATCAACGCATTGACGAGGAGGCTGGTGAATGCCTGCAACGACGACGCACTGCCGCGCTGCCGCGGGTACATGTCGAGGATCGCCAGCGTCACGATCGGGAACACCAGCGCGATGCCGAACGCACCCAGCATCATCGGCACCACCGCCCACGGCACCGTCGGCGTCGCGACGAATACGTTGTAGAGCACGTTGCCGAGCGCCGCGATCCCGCAACACGCAAAACCGATGTTGGCCAGGCGCGCGCCGCCGATCTTGCCGGCCGTGCGTCCCGACACGAACGCTCCCAGCATCATGCCGCCGATGGTCGGGATGAAGAACCAGCCGAACTGGCGCTCGTTGAGCCTGAGCAGGTCCACGACAAACGCCGGCGCCGATGCGATGTACAAAAACAGCGCACTGAAGTTGAAGGTGCCCGCCGCCGCCAGCTTCTGGAAACGCGGATTCAGGGAGATGCCGACGTAATCGCGCAGCATCCGTTTTGGTATCAGCGACAGGCGCGCTTCTTTGGGATGCGTTTCCGGCAACGACGTTACCGTTGCCAGCAGCAACAGCAACGAAAACGCGGCCATGAACCAGAAGATCGCCGGCCAGCGGCTCCAGCCCAGGATCCAGCCGCCGATGACCGGTGCAATCGCTGGCGCCACGCCGAAGATCATCGACACATGGCTCATCAACCGTTGCGCATCGTCGCCATGCAGCACGTCGCGGATTACAGCGCGGCCCACGATCAGGCCCACGCCGGCAGACAAGCCCTGCACCGCGCGAAACACCAGCAACGTCGTCAGGTCGGTCGACAGCGCGCAACCGACCGAGGCCAGCGTGAACACGACCAGCCCGCCGATGATGACCTTGCGCCGCCCGATCGCATCCGACAACGGCCCGTGCACGATGCTCATCGCCGCGTACGCCAGCAGGTAGATGCTCAGCGTCTGCTGCATCGCCACCTTGTCGGCGCCAAGCTGCGCGCCCATCTGCGGGAACGCGGGGAACATCGTGTCGATCGAGAACGGACCGAACATCGCCAGCCCGCCGAGCAACCATGCGAGGCTGCGAAGGGATATTTTTGGGGAGGCGACGGTATTCACTGCCCGGTGTTTTTCAAGTTGTCCTTGCTAATGCTGCGTTTGTCACTGCGCAGACGGCGCGGCAAAACTTCGATGCGGCCAATGGTCTCGTTGGCGATCGCCTCCGCACGTCCGTTGGACGGCCAGTACACGAATGCGTACGCACTGCTGGTACCCAGCAAGCAAGCCTCGCCCTGCAGTGGTTTCGACTCGCCTTGCAGCGTCACCGCCACGCGGCGACCGCTGCCATCGAGGATCGTTTCGGCTTTCTGGTTCACATAGGCGACGAGCACCCAGATTCCGCCCCAAAGGATTCCGAACACCATCGCCGACTCGGTGGACAGCGCGAGCCGGCGAGGCGGCCGCGACGGATCCGCGAAGAATGGGAACACGCATCTGCCCCAGAATGTTTCGCGATAGGCGGCAACGCGCGCGGGATCCCGACGCCAGAAAAACGTCGGCCAACTGATCGCGTACATGAGCACGCCCAAACCGAACACCCAGCCCAGGTACGCAGGATCGCGCAAACCGGCGACGAGAAAATCAGTGGCCTGCAGATAATCGAGGATCGGAATCCCGAAGCGGCGGAAATACCAGTAACTGCACCACACCCCGACGAACGACACGAACAGATAGACGACCGTCACCAGCAATGCCGGCTCGCGCTTGAGCACCTGCAGTGCGCGTACCACAAGCGGCTGCGGACGCATTGGGGGCGTTGCAGGGTCTTGCACCGTCGGCGGCGGTGGGGGCACGGATGCAATCTCCATCGGGAGATGAGCGGAAGAGTCAGGCGTCGTCATGGGCCAAGGATACTTGCCTGACGTTCGCGTTGAGCCATTGCCCACCAGGTCTACGCGGAGGACGCGCCCGATACGTTGCGTCGGTGTCCGGATTGTTCTTTCACCGACTCGGACGGCGAACGCTCCCGCCCGTTTCAATACACGGCGTCGTGATCGCCGACGTTGATCGGCACGATCTGCTGCTCGCGGATCAGCAGTTCCAGCGTGATGCGATACGACAGGTTGATCGATACGGCATGCAGCCCGCTCAGTTTCCCGGCCCGCGCCTGCAGCCGTGGCGATGGATGGTGCGGGTTGGCGACCAGCAGCAGGAGTGTCTTGCGGTACTGCTCGCGCAGTTACGGGTCATCGCCAGAAGTTGCCCATCCGTCAGCGTAGTTGTATAACGCTCGTTATAACAACGAGGTCGCCATGAAGCTCAAAATCACCACCATCGGCAATTCCGCCGGCGTGATCCTGCCCAAGGAACTGCTGGCCCGCCTGCGACTGGAGAAGGGCGACGAACTGTTCGCCCTGGAAATCCCGGACGGCATCCGGCTGACCGCGTTCGACCCCGAACTCGCCGCGCAGATGGAAGTGGCCGAGGGGGTCATGCGCAAGCGTCGCACCCTGCTGCACAAGCTCGCGCAGTAGGGGGCAGCCATGATCATCTGGATCGAAAAAGCCCTCGCCATCGCCATCCACGAGCGCCAGCTGGCCGAGCATGGCGGTAGCGTCGGCGTGCGCGACGAAACCCTGCTGGACTCCGCCCTCGCCCGTCCGCAGCAACTGCATGCCTATGGCGATCCGCCACCGGATCTCGCCGATCTGGCGGCCAGCCTCGCCTTTGGCCTGGCACGCAACCATCCCTTCATCGATGGCAACAAACGCACCGCCGCGGTTGCATGTGAAACCTTTATTGCGCTCAACGGCGGAACCGTCGAAGCCGACGACCTGGCGCTGTATCCGATCTACATCGCCCTCGCCGAAGGCTCCCTGCCCGAAGCCGACTTCGCCGCCTGGCTGCGCCGGCACATCCGGCTGGAACCTGCAGGCGAGGTGCATGAGCAGCGCGCGGGTTACGGACGCTAACAACAGCCGCCGCACGACGTGTCCGCATTCGCCATGTCCTCGCGGAGTGGGCGATCCCATCCCTGCCTATCTGCAACCCGTAGCCCGGGTAAGCGCAGCGCACCCGGGGCTCTTCCATGACATGCGGGAAAAGCCCCGGGTGCGGCCGGTGGCCTTACCCGGGCTACGTGGAGCCAACGCGCACCACCCACTACATCTGCGGCGTCGTCGCCTCCAGCAGCTTCATCGATTCGGCGTTGCGACGTGTCCACTCGCGCCGTTCGGCGGCGGTCGTTTCCTGATGGATGCGCGGTGCTGATCCAGCCCAAGGCCGCTCGACCACGCTCCAGTCGGCGTTGAGCCACGCCGGGTCGATCAGTTCGGCTGCGTTTCGGCTTCGTTTGAATCAGAAAACGCGGGATGCTGCCATGGGACCGGGATACACGCAGTCTCCAGTGCATCAGTCCATC
>JAJAYW010000088.1 GCA_026786005.1 Lysobacter sp.
GCGTCGTATTCGGCACGGTCATCGGCCTGGAAGCTGATCTTGACCGAGACGAACCTGCCGCCTGACGAGTCGCGCGTGGCGACCGTTTCGTGCAGCACGGTCAGGCCCGCGGCTTCGAGCAGTCGAGGGATTTCGTCCTCCAGGTTGGCGCTGGCCGGCCCCATCGCGGTGATCTCGAAGGTGCCCGGGAACTGGAAGCCGTGCTCGGGGTTGTCGGATTGGATGCTCATGGGAGTAGTTCTCACGATCGATTGGACAGCAGAGTACTTTTTATGAGGCCCGGACACTGCCTGGGTCCCTCAACTCAGCCGTTGCTTGGCTCGAAACCATATCAAGTCAACGGGTGCGGAAAGCGAGCAACACTACCCTAGCCCGCTCGGGAAGGACGGACAGCCACTTTTTCCGGCGCCGATGACAAACTCGTGGCCCACGTAGAATTGCGATACTTTGCGAATTGTGAACTCCCTCCCAGACGGGTGTTCGAGGGCTATCCATGGCGCTTGTTCCAGCATTCCTGTCGGTTGTGTTTGTAGTCCGAAACCAATCACACCAGTTGGAAAAATTGCTGTCCGAGAGCATTCAACGTATTTCGTCGCTCGCGGTCGATTACGAATTGATCGTCGTGGACAACGCGTCGGACGATGAGAGTGTCTCTACGCTCAAGATGCTCGTAGACGAAAACGGTCTCCCCAATTTGCAGGTATACGCGCTGAGCCAGGAAGTCGATGCCGATACGGCATCCTGGGTGGGGCTTGAAAATGCGTTGGGCGATTTTATCTCCGTTGTTGACCCGTTAGCCGACGACCTGTCGTTTCTGCCCACGATGCTCGAGAAGGCACTCAGCGGCGCAGACGTAGTCTTTGCCAAAAATAAGAAAAGCGCAGCTCAGGGTCTCGCGTATCGAAGTGCCTCGGCGATATTCAACAGGCTATACAAATCCTTTAGTGGAATACATTTGGCAAAGGAAGCGCCTCGCTACCGAGTACTGAGCAAACGGGTCGTGAATTTCATTCTCCAGCATTCGCATCCCGCCCTGACCGATAGGCATCTGCCGACGGCAGGCGGATTTACCCGAACTCATCTCGACTATGACGCGGCGCCTAAGTTCTCTCGGCCCAAGCCGCTTGGCGAGAGCATCGAACGGGGAATGCGTTTGCTGGTGTCGACGACCCGGGCCCCGATGCGGCTCGTGACCACCCTGTCCTTGTTCGGCGCAGGCGCCAACTTGATGTATTCCATGTACATCGTCGCTGTCGGTCTCTTCAAAACGGACGTCGCCCCGGGGTGGATCAGTTTGTCGCTGCAACAATCCGGCATGTTCTTTTTGATTTCATTGGTTTTGTTGGTGCTTGGCGAGTACATCCTTCATATGGCAAGCCTATCCAGCGAGGGACCCCTCTACCACGTGGCTCAAGAGTTCACGAGCGCACGGTTGACCAGTCGCGAGAAGTTGAATATCGAGGAAAGACACGTCCAAACAACTCACATGCCGAGGTCAAGCCCGGCTCAAGCCGATTGATGCGCATGGATGATGACACGCAAGATGCAGTTGTCATCGGTGGCGGATTCTATGGCGTCGCAATTGCCATATATCTGGCGAGGGAGCGCTGCATCAAGCGTGTCTTGCTCGTCGAGCGTGAGCCAGCGCTGCTGACTCGGGCCTCTTACCACAATCAAGCCAGGATTCACAACGGGTATCACTACCCCCGCAGCTTCACGACGGCGTACCGCAGCAGGATCAACGTACCCAAATTCGTCCACGATTGGCCAAATGCGGTCAAGCGAAACTTCACTAGTCTTTACGCGATCGCGCGTCGCAACTCGAAAGTTACCGCGACGCAATTTGAATATTTCTGTCGCAATATCGGCGCGAAGATCCAGCCGGCCGAGCCCAGTATTCGCCGCCTTTTCAATCTCCGGCTGGTCGAAAGCGTGTTCATGGTTGAAGAGCACGTATTCGATATCAACCAGATCGCGCGATGGGCAGAAGTGGAATTACCGAAAAACGGAGTACGAGTTCGCTTCAACGCGCGAGTGAGCGCCATCTCGCCCGGTCCGAATCAACAACTACTTCTCGAGGTCAGGAGCAAGGAGGGAGCGGTCGAACGGATCACTTCCCCGTATGTCTTCAATTGCACATACAGCGGAATCAACCACGTTGCAGGAGATGCTCTAAGGACCGATACCGTGCTGAAACAAGAGCTCACGGAGATCGCAATGGTCATGCCCCCCGTAGCACTTCAGGGATTGGGAGTTACCGTGATGGATGGGCCTTTTTTCTCAATGATGCCTTTTCCTGCCCGCGGTCTGCACACGCTTTCCCATGTTCGCTACTCGCCGCATTTCCGCTGGACGGACGATCCGCGAATCGACCCATATCAAACACTCGCGCATTACGACCGTGCTACGCGTGTCGATCGCATGATTCGCGACGCGGCCCGGTATCTTCCGGATGTACTGGATTCAAAGTATGTCGATTCCCATTTTGAAGTGAAGACGGTTCTAGCAAAAAACGAGACCGATGACGGAAGACCCATACTGTTTGAAAAGCATACTCACCTCCCAGGTTGCTACTCGATCCTGGGCGGCAAGATAGACAACATTTACGATGCCTTCGAAAAGCTCGATGAAGAGAGTTTCGCAAACAGTGCGTCGAAAGAATGATGGGACAGCCAATGCAGAACGCACTCGTCGGCTTTACTGGATTCGTAGGCAGTACGCTACGGAAGCAGGCCCAGTTTGAAGCACTTTACCGGTCGACCAATATTGGTGAGATTGCGGGAAAGGAATTCGAGGTCGTTGTGTGTGCGGGAGCGTCTGGGCAAAAGTGGCTTGCCAATCGCGATCCGAAGACCGACGCCCAGAAGATCGAAGACTTGATCAGCCACCTGAAGTCCGTGCGGTGCAGGACTTTCATCCTGATAAGTACGGTGGATGTATTTTCAAACCCGATCGATGTCGATGAATCGGCATCGATAGATCTCTCCGCATTGCATGCTTACGGTCTCCACAGAAGACGTCTTGAAACCTTTGTCGAAAGCTGGTTTCCCGGTCACCTGATCGTTCGACTGCCAGGACTCGTCGGTCCCGGCCTGCGTAAGAACGTGATTTACGACATCTTGAACGCTAACAACCTGGAAGCAGTAGAAACTCGGGCCATTTTTCAGTTCTACCCGGTGGTGCATTTATGGTCCGACATCCAGGTTGCACTGAAGGCACGACTGAGTTTGGTCCATCTCACAGCGGCACCGATAAGCGTGGCGGATGTCTCCTTGCTTGGGTTTGGCAAACCACTGCATCCCAGATCGACCGGGAAAACTGTCAGATACGACATGCATACTCGACACGCCGAAGTTTTCGGTGGCCACGGCGATTATCAATACAGCGTTCGCGAAACCGTTCAGGCTGTCAGAACCTATGCGCAGTCGGAACCCCTGACCCGTTGAATCCTATTCGGGAGTGACTGTATGCGGTTGGCAATATCCAATATCGCGTGGGATGTCTCGGAAGACGAAGATGTTTGTGAACTGATTCACCGGTACGGCATTGATGCAATCGACGTTGCACCATCTAAGTATTTTTCCGATCCCGCGAAGGCCAGTGATCGGGAAGTCACCCGCGTTCGCAATTGGTGGTCAAGGCGGGGCATAGAGATTACCGGGATGCAGTCGCTTCTTTTCGGCTCACGCGGGATGAACGTCTTCAGCACTGCAAGCCTCCAGGAAGAGATGCTGAATTATCTTTCAAGGGTGTGTCGTATCGGTGCAGGTCTAGGGGGCACGCGTTTGGTATTTGGCTCGCCCCGGAATCGAGATCGCTCAGGCTTGACGGAGCAGGACGCTAACGATATTGCCGCCGCTTTCTTCAGGCGTTTGGGCAATATTGCCGAAGCGCACGGCGTGTTGGTTTGTCTTGAGCCTACTCCGGCCCGATATGGTGGCAACTTCATGACCACTACTGCAGAAACTGCAAAGGTAGTGGGGCTGGTCGCCAGCAGCGCGATCAAAATGCAAATGGATACCGGGTCAATGGCACTCAATGGAGAAGATCCTATCGCCACGCTTGGCCGCTTTGCCGACTTGATTGGCCACGTTCACGCGAGTGAGCCGGACCTGTTGCCCCTCGGTGACGGAATAACAGACCATGAGAAAGTCCATGCTGCGCTGGAAAGGTATTTACCGACTCAACTGGTCTCCATAGAAATGCTGGCGACCAAGAATGAGCCGCATCTCGTTTCCATTGAGAGGGCAATCAAAGTCGCATGCGAATACTATCGGGCAGCCGAGGCATGAGTTGATGAAATGGCTCATTCTCATTCTTGGTATTGCAGCCAACGCGCCGACGTCCCCTGTACGTGGCACATCCCGTGCTCACTGCCGAGGCGGTCGCTTTGGTCGCTTTTCCTTCAAGCCTGATCTTTAAAAAGCTTCTACTGGGCAATCATGTCGGGCATCTTTTGATCACCGTTCCCATCGCTTCACAATGTACGCATGTCAACCAATCTGATAATCCCTCCGCATATACGTAGCACTTGGGACGTACCAACGTTCGAGTCACCGCTATGGCTGGGCCGCGAACACAAGTGGTGCGTCGTGATACCCGTCATCAACGAAGGCGGACGAATTGAACGCCTGCTACATAAGATGGAGACTCTGGAGATCCGTGGGTTTTCAGACATTATTATTATCGACGGCGGAAGCACCGACGGCTCCCTTGCGCGGAACGCGCTGGTGGACTTTGGAGTAAAAGGGCTGCTAATCAAGACAGGGCCGGGCCGGCTAAGCGCACAATTGCGTTGCGCCTACGCTTTCGCACTGGATCAGGGTTACGACGGCATCGTCACAATCGACGGGAACAATAAAGACGATCCGGAGGCCATTCCCCGCTTCACGGCTGCGCTGCAAGAGGGCGTTGACTTTGTGCAGGCATCGCGTTTCATGCCAGGAGGAAAGGCTGAGAACACTCCGAAGTTGAGGGAGCTAGCCATTCGTTTTTTTCATGCGCCGCTTCTTAGTGCGGCTTCCGGATTCAAGTGGACGGACACCACGCAAGGCTTTCGCGCATACAGCCGCAGACTGCTCCTTGATCCTGAGCTTGCGCCGTTCCGAGATATTTTCCAGTCGTACGAGCTTCTGCCGTATATCTCCTACCGCGCACCCAAACTTGGATACCAGTGCCTAGAACTACCCACTAGTCGCACGTACCCCCCCGGCGACATCCCAACCAAAATTTCCGCGGTCGCCGGCAACCTCTCGGTGGTGCAGGCGTTAGTCAGGGCATGCTTCGGAAAGTACAATTGAAGCACCCACGGGCTCGAAAAAGAGCCTAGAGACTGGAATCCTCGACGGGATAATTCTTGACCAATAATCCAAAGATGGCTCGACTGCTTCTCATCTCGGTGGCCTTCGCTACACTGGTGATCTGCCTATCCTTGCCCGACATCTTTAAGGCTAAGCCCCGCGGCAATCCTTTTTCGGAGCAGTTCGTTACTCGAAAGATTGAGTACGATGCGAAAGGCAGCGCTCCGCGGGGTGGATTTCTCCCTCTGCCGCCAGAGTATGTCCATCGATTCCCCGACAGCGCCTATCGATCGAACCCGGGCTGGCAAGGCATAGTCCTGTCAACGATCCGCAGGTCGTTGTTCATGCCGGTGGAGAACTTCATACCGACTGCGAAGGTTGGGTTTTCGGTATTGTTCTTCGTATCTTTTTTTATGTTTTTCTTGTTTGTAAGCCGGGCTCTATCGAGTCGTCTTAGCATTATCGCAGCGGCCTCGTACGCGATCGTGTCTTCAGTGCTGTACGCATTTTCATCGAACTTGTACTGGGTCACTTTCCTTTTCTTCTTGGGGCCGCTGCTAATATTCTTCGTGCGATCGAAGCATGACGTCCTCAGCCCTGAACGCCTCAGGGCCGTGTTCCTGGTTTCTGCTTCTTCCGTGTTTATCAAATCGCTGTGTGGCTACGAATGGGTGAGTTTTTTCATTTTGAACAACGCATGGGCGGTCGCATTCTTATTGCTGTCGAGCACGCGGCAAAATCAGCTGGCGACAACGGTCAGCGCCCTCGTAAAGGTGGTTTTATGTGGCGCGGCCGGATTTTTTCTTGCCGTCCTAGTGCATCTCGTACAAGGCTATGTTGCCTACGCCGACCTTCAGCAGGCGCTAGATCCGATCCTGTCGCGCATGCTTGCACATGCCGGGGCGGTATCGAAGGCGAATGAACTGTTCACGACTTTCCAGGCGCCGGAGCATGCATACCCTTCTGCGACGTTGAGCAACGCACTGTCTCCTTACTTAAAGCAGAAAATGTTTGTTCCTGTGACCACCGCACTGCCCTTCTTTGCCGCTTTCGTCATCGCCATGAGCCTTGTCGCAATGAAGTCCAGACTTTTCAATTTCATTGATGGGAAAAAAGCGTTGCCGCTCCGACCACTGCTGCTGCTGACGTTGCTTTCTTATATCCCACCGTTGAGCTGGCTTGTTCTGCAGCCGTCTCACGCTTTGGTGCATCCACACATCAACATTGTGATGTTTGCGGCTATTTCCTTTCCGTTGACGCTAATCGCGTTACTCGAGGGAACAAAGGCCGTGCTTGCGGATGGAATCGCACGCGGGCACAGGCCGCGCTAGGAAACCGGAAAGCGCGCCGTCGCATGGACTTTTCGTCGCGTGGCAACGCAGCTTCTTATGCGTTGTCCTTTGCGTTACCACCATGCGGCGGCGGTACTACTCCGACTCCCACCACATCAGGAATTCGTGCCACAGGCGCTTGAAGAAGCCGGCCTGCTCGACGGAATTCAAGGCGACCAGCGGGCTTTGCGCGACGGCCTCTCCATCGAGCGTGACCTTGACGGTGCCGATCTTCTGGCCCTTCTTGATTGGGCCAACAAGCATCTTCGGCACATCCATCGTCGACTTCAGTTGCGCGTACTTGCCACGCGGCACAGTCACCAGCATCGGTTGCGCGACGCCCAGCAGCACTTCGTTGACCTTGCCTTTCCACACTTTCTGTTTCGCGACCTGCTGCATCGCGTTGTACAGACGGTGCGTCTCGTAGAAGCGGAAACCCCAGTTCAGCAGCGCCTGCGAATCGACCGCGCGCTGGTTCTCGCTGGTCGACCCCATGACCACCGAAATCAGGCGCTGGTCGCCGCGCTTGGCCGAGGCCATCAGGCAATAGCCCGCGCCGGAATGATGGCCGGTTTTGATGCCGTCCACGCTGTTGTCACGCCACAGCAGCAGGTTGCGGTTGGGCTGCGTGATCGGGCCGACGGTAAATTCCTTGATCTTGTTGTGCGAATACGCTTCGGGGTAATCGCGGATCAACGCGCGGCCCAGCAATGCGAGGTCGTGCGCAGTGGAGTAATGGCCTTCCGCCGACAAGCCATGCGGGTTGACGAAGCGCGAGCCCTTCATGCCGATCTGCTGCGCGTACTGGTTCATCAGCGCGGCGAAGGCGTCTTCGCTGCCGGCCACGTGCTCGGCCAGCGCGATCGCGGCATCGTTGCCGGATTGCACCACCATGCCTTTTTCCATCTGCTCCAGCGGCGCGGTCTGGTTGACCGCGAAACCGCTGTAGCTGCCGTCGGTGCCAGCCCCGCCGGAACGCCACGCGTTCTCGCTCATCATCACCGGGTCGGTGGCCTTGACCTTGCCGTTCTTCATTTCCGCGGCGATGACATACGAGGTCATGACCTTGGTGATGCTGGCGGGCTCGACCTGCATGTCGATGTTGTCGCCGGCGAGGACGTTGCCACTGGCGGCGTCCATCAGCAGCCACGCGGTCGCTTCCACTTTCGGCGGCGGCGGCACGGGAAGATTGGCGGCCGCTGCCGGCGCGGGTTGTGGCAGCGGCTGCGTGTCCTGGGCGACGGCAAGGCCGACCACGACGGTGGTCAATGCAGCGAGGAGGAGGCGGGATTTCATCAAAGCAAATACTCCGAAAACCGGCAGCCGCGGCCGGTAAAAACAGGAAACAACGATTTTAGGGCGGCGCCAGCAGCGTTGCGAGCACGGCGAGCGGATATCGCGAGGTCAGCAAACCTCGAAAAAATCCAGTAATCAAGATGCGTCGTTGGCGACAGTGATCACAAAACACGGCGTCCCGACGTTAGTCAGTCCCGGACGACGCGCGGCGCACCGAATCCCAGACCCGAAATCCGGCTCGAGAGTTCCGTCGCAGCCCCGCCGTCCAGCGGGCCAACCCGCAACCGCCAGACCTTCTGCCCGTTGACCTGTGCATCCTGCAGGCGCGCAGCACCGATACCGGCGCCTTGCAGCATGGCCAGCGCGCGGCCTGCATTTTGCTGGCTGGCGAAGCTCGCCACCTGCAGCGTTACATCGCCTGCCCCCACAACTGCAACCGTTTGCGTCACGACGGGGGTGGAGGTGGTGGTTTGCGGCGATTCGATGCGTGCTGCAGCCACTGGCGGTGCGGCGGCCGGGATTTTCGGCAATGCATCGGGCTGGCCCGGCTTGCCGGTCGCCACGCGCACACGGCGCGCCTGCATCCACGCGTCGAATTCTCCCGCCGTCATCGCCTTGCCGTCCTGGCGCATGTCGAAGCGGTAGTCGCTATTCGCTGCCGGCGGCGTTGCGGTGTTGCCCAATGCAGTTGGTGGAGCTGCCGCTGCCGGCTTTCGCTCCGATGCGGCAGCGGCGCCGATCGGCAATGCCGCGATCAATGTGTCGATCGCCGTATAAGCGGGCGCAGTGGTGGCGGGTGCAGTCGATGCCGGCAACCCCATTGCGATCGACGGCGCCTGTGACATGACGCGGACCGGCGAATCAATCGATGCGACGCGCGTGTCGACATCGACGTGCTCGGCATCGAGCGATTGCACATGCACTTTCGCGGTACCGGTGCGATTGACGCCAAGCTTCATCGCCGCGGCATAACTGAGATCGATGATGCGGCCGGGATGGAACGGTCCGCGGTCGTTGACGCGCACGATCAGCGACTTGCCATTGCCGAGGTTGGTCACGCGCACGTAGCTGGGCAACGGCAACGTTTTGTGCGCGCCGCTGAACGTGTACATGTCGTACACCTCCAGCGACGACGTGCGGCGGCCATGGAACTTGGCGCCGTACCACGAGGCCATGCCGGTTTCGGAATATCTGCGCGCATCGTCGTCGTTCATCACCGCGTACGGTGTGCCCAGCACCTTGTACGGACGATTTCCGTAGCGCGAACGCGGTTCGTCTTTCGGTTGTGGCTCGGGAATCAGGTCGACCTGCGGATCTTCGCTGGGCGCGCCATCGCGCACGTTCGGTGCGTACAGGCCTTCGGCGATGTAATCGCCGCGTTTGCTCAGGTCTTCCTGCGCGGCTGCATGGGGGGAGCGGCGAGCATCCTTCGACGAGTGCTTCGCGAAGTCACTCGCTGACTTGCCGACCGTTTTCGTGGAGGGTGGTGGAGACTTCTTCGGAGCGCCGCCGCAGGCGGCAAGGGCGAGGATCAGCGCAACCAGCGCGTAACCCTTCATGCGCCCGGAACATCCCTGCCGGCGATCGCCTGCGACAACTGGTACACCGCTGTCGCATACAAACGTGAAGTGTTGTATTTGGTGATCGCCTGGAAGTTGCGGAACACCATCCAGTATTCCGGGCCGTTGACGCCATCGAGCTTGATCACCGTTGCCAGTTCGTTAGGCGCGACGGCTTGCGACGGGCGATAGCCTTTCGCGGCGAGGTCGGCCAGCGTGTGTACGGGATCGATCGTCTCGGCGTTGAAATCGGCGGCGTTGGCATCGCGCATCGCACGCACCATCACCGGCCCGCCGCGCGTCCACTTGCCGCGGCCGATGAAATAGTTGGCGATCGACGGGAACACATCGTCAAGATCGTTGATCAGGTCGCGCTTGCCGTCGCCATCGCCATCGACCGCGTACTGGCGATAACTCGACGGCATGAACTGGCCCCAGCCCATCGCGCCGGCATAGCTGCCCTGCAATGCATCGATGTCCATGTTGACTTCGCGCCCGAGTGCGAATGCCTGGCCGAGTTCATCGCGGAAAAATGCTTCGCGCATGTTCTCGCGCGGCACCTTTGCGGGTTCGTTGGTGCGCGGATAGCGGAAGCCCAGCGTGTACAGCGCATCGATGACTGGATAGCTGCCCTTGTTGCCGCCGTAACTGGTTTCGACGCCGATGATGGCGACGATGATCTCGGCGGGCACGCCGTATTTCGCTTCGGCGCGCGTCAGTGCATCGCGATGCGTGGCGAGGAAGGTGCGGCCGCCGTCGATACGCGCGGGTGTGATGAAGATGGGGCGATAGTCGCGCCACGGCTTGCCTTCGGCCGGACGCGACATGGCGGCGATGATGCCGTCGCGGATCTGCGCACGCATCAACGTCGCCTCGATCATCCTGGCGTCGAGCCCGTATTTGGCTGCGGTCTCACGTGCGAAGTCGCCGCGGGCGATGGCGATGTCGGCGGCCGGATTCGGCATCGCCGAAACGGGTGGCGGCATCGGTTGCGGCGGCGCTACGGGCGCAGGCATCTGCGTCGTCGGCGCAGGCGGTGGCGCCTGCGTCGCACAGGCGACGAAGGCGATCGGCAACAGGCAAACAAGGGCGCGTCGGATCATCGGCGCGAGGGTAGCACGCGATTTTCACCGCGCCCAAGCGAGTTGTTCAGACAACATGCAGAAATTCTTCTTCTGTACAGCCGCGCTTGCACAAAAGAAGCGGAGCAAGCTCCGCTCTACAAATGTGCCGGGGTCTCGATTCGCGCCGATGCGCTATCGCACATGCATCGGCCGATGCGCACTCACCGCCATCACGATCCCCATGCCGGCAAGCAAGGCAACCGCCGAGGTGCCGCCGTAACTGAGCAGCGGCATCGGCACGCCCACCACTGGCAGCAATCCGGAAATCATGCCGCCGTTGACGATCACGTAGGCGAAGAACGCGAGCCCCAATGCGCCGGCCAGCAAGCGTGAATAGGTGTCGCGCGCTTCCGCTGCGATCCACAGGCAGCGGCCGATCACGAACAGGTACAACCCCAGCACCACCGCTACACCGACCCAGCCGAATTCCTCGCTCAGCACCGCGAAGATGAAATCGGTGGTGTGCTCGGGCAGGTAATCCAGATGCGATTGCGAGCCCTGCCCCCAACCCTTGCCGACCCAGCCGCCGGAACCGACCGCGATCTTCGACTGGATGATGTTCCAGCCGGTGCCGAGCGGATCGGATTCGGGATTGAGGAACGTCAGGATGCGGTCCTTCTGGTACGGCTTGAGCAGCCACAACCACGCCACAGGCGCCGCGCCGGCGACGCCGAGCGCCGCGACGCCGAACCACCACCAGGACAGCCCCGCCAGGAACACCGCGAACACGCCACTGGCCGCGACCAGCATGCCGGTGCCGAAATCCGGTTGCAGCAGGATCAGCACCGTCGGGATTGCGATCATCGCGATGGCAATCAGGACCACGCCAAAACGCGGCGGCAACGGCTCACGGTGCAGGTACCACGCCAGCATCATCGGCAGGCTGAGCTTGAGCAATTCCGAAGGCTGGAAAAAAAACACGCCCAGGTCGATCCAGTGCTTGCCGTGCTTGCCGGTGCCGATCATCAGCACCAGCAGCAACGGCACGATCGACAGTGCGTAGATCCATGGCGTCCAGCCGCGCAGCTGCGTGGGTCTCAGTCGCGACAATCCCCACATCGCGACCAGCCCCACGCCAAAGCGCGCGCCCTGCGCCAGCACCAGCCGCGGACTTTCATTGCCGGCGCTGTACAGCACCACCAGGCTGATCCCCATCAACGCACCGAGCGCCGCGCACAACGACCAGTCCAGCGTGCGCGTCATCCGCGCCACCAGATCGATCAACCAGCGCAGGATCGTGTTCACTGCGCGGCGACCAGCGGCATCGCGTGCGCGGGCGTCACGGACACGACGTTGTCGAAACGTGGCGGCGTCGGCGTGCGCCTGGTCAGCGGTGCGACTTCGATGGCGTCTGGGTCGGGCTGGGTTTCGGGCAGCGTGCCCAGCAGCCATGCATCGAACACCTTGCGCGCGATCGGCGCGGCGGTGCTGCTGCCGAAGCCGCCGCCTTCGACCATCACCGCGACCGCGATGGTCGGGTTCTCGGCCGGCGCGTAGCCGATGAACAGCGCGCGATGGCGTTGGTGCATCGGCAGCGATCGTGGATCGGTGCGCGAATCGCCGCGCCGGTTGACCACCTGCGCGGTACCGGTTTTGCCGCCCATGCGGTACGGCGCGCCGACGCCGATCGCGCGCGCGGTGCCGCCCGGCCCGTGGACGGTCATCTGCATGCCTTCCTGCACCACCAGCAGGTTGGCGGGATTGCTGGTGATGGCGATGGGTTGTGGTTGCGGCAAAAGCTCCCAGGTCGCGTCGAAGCCGTTGCGCTTTTGCGCGACCAGATGTGGCCGCCGCAGCCATCCGTGGTCGGCCAGCGCCGCGGTGCCGCGCGCGAGTTGCAGCGGCGTCACTTTCCAGCTGCCCTGGCCAATGCTGGCGTTGACCAGGTCGCCGGGATACCAGCGTTCGTTGGTGAGGCGCAATTTGGATTGCGGCGAGGGCAGGATGCCGTCGATCTCGCCGACCAGGTCGATGCCGGTCGGCGCACCGAACCCGTACTTGGTCATGTATGCATCGAACATGGCCACGCCCATGTCCTGTGTCAGCCGGTAGTAATAGGTGTTGACCGAATCGGCAATCGACTTGCGCGCATCGGTCCAGCCGTGGCCGTGCGCATGCGAATCGCCCCAGCCGCGGCCGCGTTGTCCCGGCAGCCGGAACATGCCGGTCGACAGCGTCTTGTCCTCCGGTCGGCGTGTGCCGCTGTCGAGGCCGGCCAGCGCCAGCAGCGGTTTCAGCGTCGAGCCGGGCGCGACCCCGCCCAGCACCAGCCGGTTGAACTGCGGCCGCGACGGATTGGTGTTGAGCGCCTGGTAGTCGGCGTGCGAGATGCCGTTGACGAACAGGTTGGCGTCGTAGCTTGGCAGGCTGACCATGGCCAGGATTTCGCCGCTGCGCGGATCCAGCGCGACCGCCGCGCCCTCGAATTGCCCGAAGGCGTCGACCATGGCCTGCTGCAGGTCGAGATCGATGCTCAGGCGCAAGTCGGTGCCCGGCGTGGCCGGATCGGTGCCAAGCGTGCGCAGGGCGCGGCCATTGACATTGGTTTCGATGCGCTCGTAACCGATCTCGCCGCGCAACGACGATTCGTAGTAACGCTCGAGCCCGGTCTTGCCGGTGTGCGAAAACGGCGAGTTTTCGATGCCACTTTTTTCCAGGTCTTTCTTGTCGATGCGGCCGACGTACCCGATCACGTGCGCCAGCAGCGCGCCGTGCGGATAGACGCGGCTCAGGTACGGCACCAGTTCCACGCCCGGATACCGCCAGCGATCGACCGCGAAGCGCGCGGCTTCATCGTCGTCGACCTTGAGCTTGAGGGTGATCGCGCGGAAGCCGCGGCTGGCCCGGCGCTCGTCCTCAAAACGGGCGATCTCCTCGGGCGACAGCGCGATGATGCTGCCGAGTTTTGCGATGAGTTGCCGGGGATCGCCGGCCTGGTCGGGCACGACATCCAGCCGATACGCCGGCACGTTGTCGGCCAGGATGCGGCCTTTGCGGTCGAAGATCAGGCCACGGCCGGGCACGATCGGCCGCGGCTTGATGCGGTTGGCTTCGGACTGCGTGGCGTACTTTTCGTGATCGACCACCTGCAGCTTGAAATACCACAGCGCCAGGCCGCCCAACGCCAGCAACACCAGCAGGAAGCCGAGCGCCGCGCGGCGGCGGAACTGTTCGGCTTCCGCGGCAAGATTCTTCAGGTGGCGGCGTTGTGTGCGCATCGTGGAATGGCCCTGATCAGCCTGTGCGGCGGCCCAGCCGCAGCGCATCCAGGACCAGGAACAGCGGCGCCCACAAGCATAGTCCCACCAGCGGCGCCCACCAGAACGCTGCCGGCAATTGCGCCTGGCCAAGCGCGAGATGGATGGCCGCGCTGACGATGCGGTCGTTGAGCAACAGCCCGCCGATCGCAAGCGCTTGCTGCGACAGCGGGAAGAACCGCAGGCGCGCGCGGAAGCGGTCGAGGATGAACGCCATCACCACCAGTCGCAGCGCCTGTTCGCCGAGCAGGCCGCCGAACGTCAGGTCGGCCAGCAGGCCGCACAGGAAGGCGAAGCCCAGGCCGGCGCGGTTGGGCTCCTCGATCACCCAGTAGGCGGCCACCAGCGCCAGCCAGTACGGGCGGAACGGCGTCAGCAGCTCCGGCAACGGCAGCAGGCCCAGCACCAGGGAGAGCAGCACGGTGACCGGCAACAACCACTTGCTGCGGCCGCGGCTCATGGCGGGGTCTCGGTGGGCGGCGGCACGGCATCGATGTCCTGCGATGGCGTTTCCGTCGAGGTCACGGGCGCGGACGTCATCGGCTCCATCACCACCCGCAACAACAACACCTCGTTGCCGCGATCGAGCCGTCCCGCGGGCCGTAGTTCACCGACCAGGAACGCGCGGCTGTCGTCGGGACGCAGGGCGGTGATCGTGCCGACCGGGAATCCGGCCGGGAACCGTCCGCCGATCCCCGAGGTCACCAAACTGTCGCCGACCTTGATGTCGCTGGACAACGGGATATTGGTCAACACCAGGCGATCGCCGCGTCCGTACACCACCAGCCGCACGCCGCTGCGCATGATCGCGACCGGGATCGCATGGTCGGGATCGGTCAGCAGCAACACCGTGGAGGTCAGCGGTTTGACGTCGATGATCTGGCCGAGCACGCCGCCGGCATCGATCACCGTCTGCCCGACGTTGACGCCGTCGCGCTGGCCCGCGCCGAGAATCAGGCGCTGCCGCGTCGGATCCAGGTCGATGTTGAGGATCGGGGCGAGTTGCACGTCGAGGCGACCGCGTTGCGCGGCACCCAGCAGGCCGCGCAAGCGCGCGTTCTCCGCCGCCGCCGCCTGCAGGCGGGCGAGTCGCGCGCCGCCGACCAGCAGTGCGTTGCGCAACTTGCGGTTGTCGTCGGCCAGGGTGGCGCGGGTGGCGGCATTGTCGCGCACGCTGTCGCCGATGCGGCCGGGCAATCCGGCGACCCACCACACCGGTTGCACCAGCAGTTCGGCGCGGTCACGGATCTGGCTGAGCCAGCCGCCGCGGTGGTCGAGCACCATCAACGTGATCGCAAGCGCCAGGAACGCCAGCAGCCGCAAGGTGCCGGCGACATCGCCGGGACGGGTAGCAGCAGGGCCGGCGTAGGACGACACGTTAGGTCAGCGGGAGACGGGAGATGGAAGACGTGAAGAAGAAATCGCAACAACCAGAGTCAACACATTGGGCAGATCGCGAATCGAGTGGCGGGAGATGTTCGCCATTCCCGGAGCTTTATCTCTCCCTTCTCCCTTCTCCCGCCTCCCTGCCCCCTCCATCATTCCGGCGAGAAAAACTCGTTGCCATGCATGTCCAGCAACTCCAGCGCCCGCCCACCGCCGCGCGCCACGCAGGTCAATGGATCGTCGGCGACCTGCACATGCAGGCCGGTCTCCTCGCTGATCAATCGATCGATGTCACGCAACAGCGCGCCGCCGCCGGTCAGCACGATGCCGCGCTCGGCCACGTCCGCGCACAGCTCCGGCGGGGTCTGTTCCAGCGCCTGCTTGACCGCGCTGATGATCCCCTGCAACGGCTCGCGCAACGCTTCGAGTATTTCGTTGGAGTTGATCTTGATCATCTTCGGCACGCCTTCGGCGAGATTGCGCCCGGAGATCTGCATTTCCTTGACGTGTTCCGGCTGGTAGGCGCAACCGATCTCCAGCTTGATCCGCTCCGCGGTCGCCTCGCCGATCAGCATGCCGTGGTTGCGGCGCACGTAATTGATGATGGCCTCGTCGAAGCGGTCGCCGCCGATGCGCACCGATTGCGAGTACACAATGCCGTTGAGCGCGATCACCGCGACTTCGGTGGTGCCGCCGCCGATATCGATCACCATCGAACCGCGCGCCTCGGTCACCGGCATGCCGGCACCGATCGCGGCCGCCATCGGTTCCTCGATCAGCGACACGTCGCGCGCGCCCGCCTCCAGCGCCGATTCCTTGATCGCGCGCTGCTCCACTTGGGTCGAGCCGCACGGCACGCAGATCAGCACGCGCGGGCTGGGCCGCAGGAAGCGCGACTTGTGCACCTTGCGGATGAAGTGCTTGAGCATTTCCTCGGTGTAGGTGAAGTCGGCGATGACGCCATCCTTCAGCGGCCGGATGGTGGTGATGTTGCCGGGCGTGCGGCCGAGCATCTGCTTGGCCTCGCTGCCCACCGCCGCCACCGAGCGCGCACCGCCGCCACCGCGGTCTTGGCGGACGGCGACCACGGACGGTTCGTTGAGGACGATGCCCTGCCCGCGGACGTAGATCAGGGTATTGGCCGTGCCCAGGTCGATGGACAGGTCATTGGAAAACATGCCGCGAAGCTTCTTGAACATGCGGAGGAAAGGCTCATTTTGCGGGGGATAAACGCGTTCGCTAGCCTAACAACCGCGTCATCCCCGTACAAGGAAATAAAGGCTTTATTCGCGTCACCACGTCGCAGTCCTGCAAACCGGCGGCGGTGATCGGCTTGGGATCGCTCAACCAGCATTCGTGCGGCTGGCCTCGCCGCCCACGCGCCGCTACGCTACCCGGCCTGATTCCACTAGCGAGCGGCCCATGTCGGCTTTGATCTGCGGTTCCCTGGCCTACGACACCATCATGGTGTTTCCCGACCAGTTCAAGAACCACATCCTTCCCGACAAGGTGCATATCCTCAATGTCTCGTTCCTGGTGCCGCGGATGCGCCGCGAGTTCGGCGGCTGCGCCGGCAACATCGCCTACAACCTGAAGCTGCTCGGCGGCGACCCGATCCCGATGGCCACCGTCGGCCAGGACTTCGGCCCGTATCGCGACTATTTCGCCGAACAGGGCATCCGCCTGGACCAGGTCAAGGAAATCCCTGAACTGTTCACCCCCCAGGCGTTCATCACCACCGACCTCGACAACAACCAGATCACCGCCTTCCATCCCGGCGCGATGATGCGCAGTTACGAAAACCACGTGCGCGATGTCGAAGGCGTCACGTTCGGCATCGTCAGCCCCGACGGCCGCGAAGGCATGCTGCAGAACGCGCAGGAATTCGCCGATGCCGGCATCCCCTTCATCTTCGATCCGGGCCAGGCGATGCCGTTGTTCAACGGCGAAGAATTGCGCAAGTTCGTCGAACTGGCCGATTACGTCACCGTCAACGATTACGAGTCCAACCTGTTGCAGGAGCGCACCGGCTGGAGCGAGCAGCAGATCGCCGGCAAGGTGAAGGCCTACATCGTCACGCGCGGCCCGCAAGGGTGTTTGATCCATGCCGACGGCAAGACCCACGACATCCCGCCCGCGCACGAACGCCGCGTCACCGACCCGACCGGTTGCGGCGATGCGTTCCGCGCCGGCTTGATCTTCGGCATCCAGAAGAATCTCGACTGGCTGACCATCGGCCGCATGGGGAATCTGATGGGCGCACTGAAAGTCGAACATCCCGGCACGCAGAACCAGCGCTTCGATTACGACGAGTTCGCCGAGCAGTTCAAGCAGCAGTTCGGTTACGCGTTGTAGCTCGTGTTGTTACATACGGAGAGCAACGCTTGACCAGCTTCCGCTGTTGAAAAGCTTTCGCTGTTGAAAAGCGCTGTTGAAAAGTTTGACCAGCTTCGCTGTTAAAAGCCGCGTTGCGCGGGAGTAACTTTTCTTTGATAAGCCCACTGCGTGCGCAGCACGCGAACAGCGCAGCTGGCCCGAAGGGCGAGCGCAAAGCGCGAGTCAAGAAAAGTCACCAAAAGAAAAGGCTTTCCCCGAGGTGGAGCACAGCCGGCCACTTGAGTGTTACGGGGATTTTCCGACTCGGCATCCTGCGTCGGTCGGCAGACGTTATACAAACGCAGGGCGTGCGTCCATGCACGCCGCCCTCCGGGTTGGATTTTTTTCAGTCAATCCCCAGCGGGACAAGAAGTAGGCAATCGCTACATCACATGCGTCAGCCACAACAACTTCGGCTGCGCGAGGCGCTCGAACTCGTCATACGGCATGCGCACCAGATCGGTGTGCGAGCCGGCGTTGAATGCAATCTCGGCCTGCCCGGTCATGCGTGAGTCGACATACACCGGCATGCCGTAGAGATTGCCGAACGGTGGCATCGCACCGAGTTCGCAATCGGGAAACGCATCCTTGAAATCGTCTTCGAGCGCCAGTTCAACCTCGCTGCCGCCCAATGCGCGCGACAGGCGCAGGAGGTCGATGCGGTACGCCGCCGGCATCACCATCATCGCCAGCTTGCCATCGACCTTGAGCATCACGGTCTTGGCGAAATTGCGGTTGCCGATATGTGCTGCGTTCGCGGTCTGCTGCGCGGTGATGGTGCGATCGTGGGTGAGCGTCGAATACGGCGCGTGGCGCTCGTCGAGGAAGTGGTGCAGGCGTGGAGAAAACATGGTCGCCTCCGCTTCAGCGTCCGCTACCGTCCAGTTGCAGCAGCGCTGTCAGATGGATGAACGCGCGCATCCCGCGTCGCATCGCGACGGTGTCGGCGTCTCCCGGACGCAAGTCAGCACCGTTGCCCAGAGCGTACTCCTGCCATGGTTTCGTGATGTGATGTTGTGATTTTGAGGTTTAGAGCGGTCTGCGTGGATTGGGTTCCAACATCAAAATTTGTCAACGAAATTTTTTAGGCGCACCCACATGATGCGGCCTCTCCGATAGAGCTTCATACCATTCGGGTGCGATCCTGCATGACGAAGAGGACGCGCTCTTTTTTAGCGACCACCCGCTGAGCATCCAACCCGGAGGGCGGCGCACATGGACGTGCGCCGTTTTCCGACCGAGGCAGGATGCCGAGTCGGAAAATCCTGGTAACAACCAAGCAGCCGGTTGTGCTCCACCTCGGGGAAAGCCCTTTCTTTTGGTGACTTTTCTTGACTCGCGCTTTGCGCTCGCCCTTCGGGCCAGCTGGGCTGTTCGCGTGCTGCGCACGCAGTGGGCTCATCAAAGAAAAGTTACTCGCGCGCAGCGCGGCTTTTAACAGCGAAGCTGGTCAAGCTGTTAAACAGCGAAGCGGTTCAAGCTATTGAAGTCAGAGATGCGTTGAATTGATTTTGTAGGAGCGCCCATGGGCGCTCCTACGACCGAAGAAGTCCCGTAGGACACGGAGCGACTTTTCCTGCGCCGCGAAAGTCCAGACCAGGTCAATTCCACCCCGGCAACTTGCCATGCTCCAACC
>JAJAYW010000089.1 GCA_026786005.1 Lysobacter sp.
GCCTTGCTGTCCTTGCCTTCCTCGTAGACGGCGAGGAAGCCCGGATCGATGATCGTGGTGCCACTGGCGCGGAAACTGTGGTCGCTGCCGGCGGCCAGATCGACGCTGACCGTGTTCATCGTCGCCGGCACCATCTGCGAGGCGACCGCGCGCTTCCAGATCAGTTCGTACAGACGGCGGCCATCGTCGTCGAGGAAGCGCGCCACCTGCGCTGGCGTGCGCAGTGCAGACGTGGGACGGATCGCTTCGTGCGCTTCCTGCGCGTTCTTGGACTTGGTCTGGTACGTGTTGGGTTTGTCGGGCACGGCCTTGGTGCCGTAATCGCGCGCGATGACGTCGCGGATTTCGCTGACCGCTTCGGCCGACAGGTTGACCGAGTCGGTACGCATGTAACTGATCAGACCGACCGCGTCTTCCTCGCCGATCGCCACGCCTTCGTACAGCTTCTGCGCCACGCGCATGGTGCGGCTGGTGGTGAAGCCCAGCTTGCGCGAGGCTTCCTGCTGCAGCGTGGACGTCGTGAACGGCGCGGCCGGGCGGCGCTTGCGCTCCTTGCTCACCACGTCGGTGACATGCAGCGCGCCGTTGGCGGCTGTCACGATCCGGCGTCGTGCTTCTTCGGCGCCCTCGCCCTCGGTGATCGTGAACTGCTCGAACTTCTTGCCGTCGTATTTGTTGAGCTTGGCGGTGAAGGTCTGCGACGGATGCGCGCACTCGGCCTCGATCGACCAGTACTCGCGCGCGATGAAGGCTTCGATCTCCTCCTCGCGCTCGACGATCATCCGCAGCGCCGGCGACTGCACGCGGCCGGCCGACAAACCGCGCTGCACCTTGCGCCACAACACCGGCGACAGGTTGAAGCCGACCAGGTAGTCCAGCGCGCGCCGCGCCTGCTGCGCGTCGACCAGGTTGCCGGCGATCTGGCGCGGCTTGGTCATCGCCTCCTTGATCGCGCGCGGCGTGATCTCGGTGAACACCACGCGCTGCAGCGTCTTGTCCTTGAGCAGGCCGCGTTCTTTCAGGATCTCGGCGATGTGCCAGCTGATGGCCTCACCCTCGCGATCCGGATCGGTCGCCAGGAACACCGCGTCGGCGCTCTTGGCGGCCTTGGCGATGGCCGCGACGTGCTTCTCGTTTTTCTCGATCAGGTCGTAGCGCATGGCGAAGCCGTTGTCGGGATCGACGGCGCCTTCCTTCGGCACCAGGTCGCGGACGTGGCCATAGGAGGCGAGGACCGTGAAGTCCTTGCCGAGATACTTGTTGATCGTCTTGGCCTTGGCGGGCGATTCGACGATGAGGAGGTTCTTGGCCATTGCGGGGAGATTCCAGGCGCGCCCTGTTGGCGACGCAAAAAAGACAGTGCAGGAGGCAACGCCCGGGGCGCAAAAGCCACGGGCGTTCAGGATCGTTCTATTTATAGTGGAATCACGCCGGGGCGGGCGCTGTCAAGCAGCACGGTGTGCAATTGGGGCATGCGGGCGTGTGCCGGCAGGCGTTTTTGCCACGGATCACGCGGATTAATGCGGACAAGGCGAGCGGGAGCAGGCATTGCATGACGGGTGCAATATCGCTTGGTCCGCGTTGAATCAGATTTGATACGCCGCAAAAATGCCTTTCGCCTTTGCAGAGCGGAGCTTGCTCCGCTGCTCTCCCGGTAAAGCCCCAGCGGAGCAAGCTCCGCTCTACACAAGCAGGGTCTCCGGCCTAGTGCACCGGCTCCGGATCGTCGGAGAACATCTGCGTTTCCATCCAGGCGTAGGCCGCTTCCGAGCCGGGCTGGTTGAACAGCACCATCAGCACCACCCACTTGAGGTCGTCGAGGTCGAGTTCGTCCTGGTCCAGCGCCATCGCGCGGTCCAGCACCAGTTCGCGCTGGCCGGCGTCGAGGATGCCTTGTTGTTCCAGGAACAGCAGGAAGCCGCGGCATTCCACGTCCAGCTTGTCGAGTTCCGGGCCGAAGAACACGCGGGTCGGGCCGTTCGAGCGCGGGGTGCCGACGCTGGGCCGCTGATCGGCGAGGGCATCCAGCCAATCAAACGCCTTGCTGATTTCCGCTGGGCTGAAGCCTGCATGGATCAGGCCGTTTTGAAGGGAATCGCGATCGCGGACGAGGTCGGCGTCGTCGGTGAAGTAGTGCTCGAACAGGTATAGCAGGACATCCAGGATGCTTTCTTTCATTTCCCTCGGCCTGCGCCAGCGGCGCGTTGAAGGATCGGGTTTCTCAACCCAGGGACTTGCGGGAATAGCGACCGTGTTCGACGGCAACGCGGTTCTCGAGTTCCATGACCAGCAGCATGGAGGACAGTTCGGCGGCCGTCAATCGGGTGCGCTCGGCCAGCTGATCCATACCGGTTGGGTCATGGCCCAGCGCTTCCCACAAGCGCTGGTAGTCGGGATCGTCCTTTGACGAGCTCAGAGCCTGCCCCGGACCTGATCCGGGGATGAGCGGCACGCTGGGCAGCGCGAGTGGCAGGGTCCCGCCGACTGGCTCCGACGTGGGGGCATGCAGGCGGCCGCGCAAGGCGGCGGCCAGTTCGGCGGCGACCGGCAGTGCCGCGGCGATGACCTCGTCGGCGCGCTCGACCAGCGCGGCGCCGTCGCGGATCAGCCGATGGCAGCCGCGGGCCATTGGATTGTGGATCGAGCCGGGCACCGCGAACACTTCGCGGCCGGCGTCGGCCGCGAGCCTGGCGGTGATCAGCGCGCCGGAACGCTCGGTGGCTTCGATCACCAGCGTGCCCAGGGCCAGCCCAGCGAGGATCCGGTTGCGGCTGGGGAAGTGTTCGCGACGCACGTCGGTGCCCGGCGGATGCTCGCTGACCACCGCGCCGCGTGCGGCGATCTGCGCCTGCAGCCCGGCATTGGCGCGTGGATAGGCGATGTCCGGACCGGTGCCGACGACCGCAATGGTCAAGCCGTCCTGTACCGCCAGCGCGCCGTGGTGCGCTTCGGTATCGATGCCCGCGGCGAGGCCGCTGGCCACCGCCAGTCCGGACGCGGTGAGGGCCTTGGCGAAGTCGAAGGCATTGTCGCGGCCGCCAGCGGTCGGCGAGCGGCTGCCCACGATCGCGATGGCCGGATGCCACAGCACGGCCGGATCGCCGGCAACGAACAACACCAGCGGCGGACTCGACAGGCGCCGCAGCAACGGCGGGTAATCGGGATCGTGCCAGCCGATCAGGTGGTGGTGGGGCGCATCGAGCCAACGGCGGCTGTACCGATACGGGTCTTCATCGACATCCTTCAGCACGCGCATTTGCGCATCGTCCAGGCCCGCATCCCGCCATGCGCGCCTGCCTGCGGCGAGGGCCGCTTGCGGTGTGCCGCAGGTGTCCAGCAAGGCTCGCCTCGACGCGGTCGCGCCGCCAGCGGCCTGCAATTTCAGCAAGGCGAGCATGGCCGGGTCGGAGGTTTCGTGCATCCAGCCAGCGTATGACGCAGATGCAAACGGCGCCCTGGGGCGCCGTCGCATGTGACCGTAGGAAAGCTCCGAAAGTCAGTACGCCGCGTCGGGATGTTTCAGCTCATATCCCACGCGCGACGGCTTGATACTTTCCATCACCAATCCGTAACTGATCTTGTCGAACGTGCGGAACACCATCACGTGGCCTGCAAATTCGTCGGGCAACCGGATCCTGCCGCCGCTGCCGACCAGATCCTCGGTGCGCTCCGGGTACTGGATCTTGTCCACCACATTGCTGCCCTGGCGCCAGATCGAGAACACCGTGCCGTTGTCAATGCCCTCGCGCGCGCCGCCGGAGATCGCGACCACGTCACGCGGACCACCCGTGGTCAGCATGTCGGCCACGGAGAGGATCTGCAGCTCTTCGTACGGCTGCTGCGTCTTCGGCGGGTGCGGGAAGAATTGCAGGTCGTATGGGACCGACTCGACTGGAATGATCTTGTCGCCGATGCGGACTTCAAACGTCGGATCGTCCAGCAGCAGCGTCGAAGCCTCGAGGCCGCCCACCTCGCCGCGCGTCACCACGCCGGCGTTGACCTTGCGCATTTCGATGCCGAGCTTCTCCATCCTCGCGCCTTCGGCCAGCATCATCTCGGTCCAGATCTTGTCGTACTGGTCGATGGTCACGCGTCCGGCGTTGTCGAGGTCGTCCTTGCGCACCAGCTTGCAGCAGGCGCGACGCTGGCCCATGCGATAGGTCTGCACCGGGCGCATCACCGCGAAACGCTGGCCGACGTTGGCAGTGCCGAGGCCACGGATGTACGCCACCTGCCCGCGGATTGCGCGCAGCCGGTCCTCTTCCAGCCCGACCACGTAGGGCATGGTGTCGATGCGGTCGTAGATGCGGAGGTCCTTGAGGAACCGTTCGACATCCGACAGCGGGATCGCATTGATGGGCGAGCCGGTACGCGGACCTGGCTGCATGCCGAGGCGATCCAGGTAGGCCAGGCTGATCACGTCACCCGGATAGATCAGGTGCGGGTTGCGGATCTGCGGGTTGGCTTGCCAGATTTCGGGCCACAACCAGGGCCGCTTGAGGAAGCGACCGGCGATGTCCCACAGCGTATCGCCCCGCACCACCACGTAGGTGTCGGGATGATCGCCGCGGAATTGCTGCGCGGCGGCATAGCTGGTGACTGTGAGGGCCGCGACGACAAATGCCGTACGCAGTCCTTGAGAAAGGCGCTTAAACATGGCAGCCATCTACCCGCTCCCCATAGAGTTTTCCCCATATTGCCGGGCCAATATAGCCCACAACAGGCGGGCCGTTGCAAGCGGGACGGCGTTACAATCCCCGAACTGCTTGCGGTTGTGACCGCCGCCACCATTTCATAGCCATGGCCCAGCTACCCATTCTTGAATTCCCCGATCCGCGCCTGCGCACCAAAGCCGTGCCGATCGATGCTGCGCGCGTTATCGAGCCGGCCTTCCAGCAATTGCTCAACGACATGTTCGAGACCATGTACGAGGCCCCGGGCATCGGCCTCGCCGCCAGCCAGGTCGATGTGCATCAGCGTTTCATGGTGATCGACGTGACCGAGGAGAAGGACCGGCCGCTGGTGTTCGTCAACCCCGAAATCCTGTCCAAGGCCGGCGAGCAGGTCTACCAGGAAGGCTGCCTCTCGGTCCCGGGCATCTTTGCCGATGTCACCCGCGCCAACGAGATCCATGTCCGCGCGATCGGCCGCGACGGTCAGCCGTTCGAGCTGAGCATCGATGGCTTGCTGGCAGTGTGCATCCAGCACGAGATGGATCATCTGGATGGCGTGCTCTTCGTCGACTACCTCTCGCCGCTGAAGCGCGAGATGGTGCGGAAGAAATTGGCGAAGCAGCGGAAGTTGCAATCCGACGCGGCTTGATCCTTCGGCCCTTCAGCAGGCTCAGGATGAGCGGTTCTGGGAAGACTTTGCAAACCACATAACCTGGAGGCCGGCGTGCATGGATGCACGCCGTTTTCCGACCGAGGCGGGATGCCGAGTCGGAAAATACCGATAACTACGAAACGATTGGCTTTGCTCCACCTCGGGGCAAGCCCTTTTCTTTGGTTCCGTTTCTTTTGGGCTCATCAAAAGAAATGAGCTCGCGCGTAGCGCGAAAAGCTCTTCAACTGCGCAGCTGGTCAAGCTTTTCAAATCAGCACAGATCCTTCGACAGGCTCAGGATGGGCGGAATCATGAATTTCATGAAGTCCGGAGCGGACGAGATAAATAAATGAGCTTACGAATCGTGTTTGCCGGAACCCCGGACTTCGCCGTCCCCAGCCTGCGCGCCGCCGCGCAACGCAACGAAATCGTCGCCGTGTACACGCAACCCGATCGGCCTGCGGGACGCGGGCGTGGCTTGACCGCGTCGCCGGTCAAGCTCGAAGCGATCAAGCGCGGCATTCCGGTGCTGCAACCCGAATCGTTTAAATCGGAACTGGCGCGCGATTCGTTGCGCGCGCTGAAACCCGATCTGATGATTGTCGTCGCCTATGGCTTGATCCTGCCGCAAGCCGTGCTCGATATCCCCGCGTATGGCTGCTGGAACGTGCACGCCTCGTTGCTGCCGCGCTGGCGTGGCGCGGCGCCGATCCAGCGTGCGATCGAGGCGGGCGATACCCAGACCGGTGTCTGCCTGATGCAGATGGAAAAGGGCCTCGACACTGGACCGGTGCTGCTGCGGCAAGTTCTCGCCATCGGCGAGAACGAAACCGGCGGTCAATTGCACGAGCGCCTGGCGCAACTCGGCGCACAGACGCTGGCCGATGGCCTCGGCCTGTTGCGCGCCGGCATGCGGCCGGTGAAGCAACCGCAACCAAGCGAAGGTGCGACCTACGCGCACAAAATCGACAAGGCCGAAGCCCGGCTCGATTGGGCACAACCGGCGAAGACGCTTGCCAACAAGGTGCGCGCGTTCAATCCGTGGCCCATTGCCGAAGCGGAGCTCGCCGGCGAACGCATCCGCATCCACGGCGCGGTTGCATTGCCGCTTGCGCACGCGGCGCCTGTCGGCAGCGTGCTCGTCGTGGGACGCAACGGCATCGACGTTGCCTGTAGCGAAGGCGCGCTGAGGATCCGCGTGCTGCAGCGCGAAGGTGGCAAGGCCATTACCGCCGCCGATTACCTCAATGCGCGCCGCGACCTGAAACCGCCCGTTCAGACGTCGGCATGAGCGGGGCAGCGTCGCGCGTGGTGGCTGCGCGCGTGCTCGACGCCGTGCTGCATCGCGGTCGTTCGCTGAAAGGCGAGCTCGCCAAGGCGCTGCCGCAACTGAAGGATGTGCGCGACCGTGCGCTGGTCGAAGCCATCGCGTTCGCCACGTTGCGCAATCACGTACGTTACGCCAGCGCGCTGACGCGATGGATGCCGAAACCGCTGGGCAAACGCGACGATGAATTGCGCGCGTTGCTGTACGTCGGTCTTGCGCAGATCGATGTCCTCAAGCTGCCATCGCATGCCGCCGTCGATGCCACGGTAGAGGCGGTGCGCGAGTTGAAACGCGTGCATCAGGCAGGTCTGGTCAATGCATTGTTGCGGCGGGCGCTGCGCGAAGGTGTGCCAGCCGCCGATGCGGCAGACGCCTGGCCGGCATGGTTGCTGGATCGCTTGCGTGCGGACTGGCCGGCGGATGTCGACGCGATCGTCGAACACAGCGTGCAGCCGGCACCGACCTGGCTGCGCGCCAATCGTTCGCGCACGACGCGTGACGCGTATTCCGATCGCCTGCAACTCGCCGGGATCGCTGCCACCGCGCATGCGACATTGCCTGATGCCTTGCGCAGTGATGACTCGATGGCGATTGCAACGTTGCCGGGTTTCGCCGATGGCGATGTCTCCGTGCAGGATGGCGCCGCGCAATATGTGGCCGATGCCCTGGACCTTGCGTCCGGCGCGCGCGTGCTGGATGCCTGCGCCGCACCGGGAGGCAAGTCGGCGCATCTGCTCGAACGCGACCCTTCGCTGCGGCTGACCGCGATCGATATCGACGCAAAGCGGCTGGCCAAGGTCCGCGAGACGCTCGCCCGGCTCAAGGTCGGCGCTGATGCGCAGTTGCGCGTCGCCGATGCGATCGATCCGTCGCAATGGTGGGACGGCGTGCCGTTCGACGCGGTGCTGATCGATGCGCCGTGCTCTGCGACCGGCATCGTCCGCCGGCAACCGGACATCCTGCTGCACCGGCGCGAAACCGACATCGCCAACCTGCTGGTGTTGCAGGGCCGGATGCTCGATGCGTTGTGGCCGCTGGTGAAACCCGGCGGCGTTGCGCTGTATGCGACCTGTTCGGTGCTCAAGGATGAAAACGAGCGGCAGGTCGACGCGTTCCTCGCACGCACGAGCGACGCATCGGCCGATGAGCTCGATGACCGCTTCGGCCGCGCCAGCGGTGCAGGCCGGCAACGGCTTCCCGGTGAAGAGGGCACGGATGGGTTTTTCTACGCGCGGTTGCGTAAACGCGGTTGATGCAAGCCCGTGCTTTTTGTAGGAGCGCACCTGGGCGCGA
>JAJAYW010000090.1 GCA_026786005.1 Lysobacter sp.
GCAGAGAGGTAGAAGGCCCGGTTGATCGTGGTCAGGCCGTTCTCGCCGGCCTTCGGCTTGGTCAGGTAGACACCGGCCACGGCGGTCAGCGCACCGACGGCGGGGATCAGTAGCGGGTAGACGAGGCCCTTGTCGCCGAACGCCTGCGACCCGAGGATCAGCGCAGCGACCAGCGTGACGGCGTACGACTCGAAGAGGTCGGCGGCCATGCCGGCGCAGTCGCCGACGTTGTCACCGACGTTGTCCGCGATCACCGCCGGGTTGCGGGGGTCATCCTCGGGAATACCCGCCTCGACCTTGCCGACCAGGTCGGCGCCGACATCCGCGCCCTTGGTGAAGATGCCGCCGCCGAGGCGCGCGAAGATCGAGATCAGAGAGGCGCCAAAGGCCAGGCCGACCAGCGCGTGCAGCGCAGGCTCGCCGCTGATGCCCATGTTGCCAAGCACGAGGTAATAACCGGCCACGCCGAGCAGGCCCAGGCCCACCACCAGCATGCCGGTGATCGCGCCGCCGCGAAACGCGACATCCATCGCCGGGCCGATGCCGCGGCGCGCCGCTTCGGCGGTGCGCACGTTGGCGCGTACCGACACGTTCATGCCGATGTAACCGGCCGCGCCGGACAGCACCGCGCCGATCAAAAAGCCGACCGCCGTGGGCCAGCCCAGGAAAAATCCGATCAGCACCAGCAGCACCACGCCGACGATGGCAATAGTGGCGTACTGCCGGTTGAGGTAGGCGCGCGCGCCTTCCTGGATGGCGCCCGCGATTTCCTGCATGCGCTCGTTACCGGCCGGTTGCCGGTTGATCCAGCCCGTCGAAATGACGCCATACAAGATCGCTAAGGCCGCGCAGACAAGCGCCAGCCACAAACCGTACTGCTCCAGCATGAATCCTCTCCCCGAATGTGATGCCGATGACGTAGTGCTGATTACAAAGCCCCGCGACTATCGCACAGGGTCACAAGGCCAGCCAAACCATTCGCGACCTGGAGGCGCGTAGGGCGGAATCCGCGCAGCGGCTTCCGCCGCATGTGGCCGGGGTGCCGGGGGAGGCGACTTCTGGCGGCCGATCCTGCGGTCGATTTGCCGCATGCGGCGGAAGCGACTGCGTCGATTCCACCCTGCGAGAGCAACGAAGGCCAAGACATCCGCTCACAAGACCAGTCGTATGCTCATGCATCGGCCCATGTTCAGCCGCCCCATGCCAGCCTCCTCGCCAATCGCTTCAGGAGCACCCCATGCGCATCCTCGTTCTCGCAGCAGCCTTGGCCACCTTCGCAACCCATGCCGCCGACCCCACCCCCGAGATCATGCGCGACGCTGCAAAGCCGCAAGCCATCGGCACCGTGCATACGCTGCGGACCATTCCCGAAGCCTGCGCCCGCATGGAGGGCCAGTTCACCGGCCAGACCGCGCAGCCATACAAATTCGCCGTCGTCCGCACCAGCCCGAAATGCCAGGCGCGCGCCAAGTTCATCGACGCGGCCAAGGCCAAACCCAGCGTGGCCTCCGGCTGGAAATTCAATGACGTGATCCGCGTCCCCAGCGCCGCCTGCGCAACCCAGCAGGCCGTCGTACGGGTCTGGCGCAAGCCGGCGAACGCCGTGCCGCCCAAGCTCGATGCACAAGGTCGCTCGCGCATCTATCTCAAGGAATCGGTCGACGCCGCCAAAAAGGGAGACATCGCCGCAATCCCGATGTACGCCGCGGCGATGGCGGTCGAGGGCGTGCCCTGTCCAAAGTGATCGAGTCGAATTGCTCCCGCCATGAAAAGAGGCTGCATTGCGGCCTCTTTTTTCGACGGGGGCTGACATCTTTGATCCAGCAATTTGCATCGGCTGCATAGATCACTGCGAACAGTGTTGAGTGCGATCGAGGTGATCTCTAACGATTGAATGAATAACAATGCGCCGTGTCGGATCGAAGTATTTGACTTCACGGGTTTTGGCTGTTCTGGATTGCCCGGGGTTCAGTAAGCACGTCCGGTCCCGTGACTCCAATTCAAGTCCATACAAGACAAACAGTAGGAGTGCGTTGTGCTGAAAACCGTCTTGCTTGCCACCACCATCACCTGTGGTGCAATCCTTTCCACCACAGCCGTTGGCCAACAAGTCGTTGCGTCCACACTTGTAGCCGCTCCCGAGCGCGAGCCAGTCCAAATGGATACGGTCGTCGTGTCAGGCAGGGTCACAGGGCCTGGCATGTGGCAGGTCTACATGGATGACGACCATGACCTGTGGATTATGGGCACGCTGTCGCCGTTGCCAGCGAACATCGAATGAGATTCTTCGCAGGCACAAGATCTCGTAGCGCAGGCCGGCGATGTCATGTGGCCGCCGAATTATGGGGTCAACGTCAAAGCCAATCTCCTGCAGCAGGCGATGCTTGGAATGAGTTATCTGAAGGCGCAGAAAAACCCAGATGGGAAGTCCCTTCAGCAAGTTCTGGATCCGGCGCTGTATGCGCGCTGGCAGGCCACAAAGACCAAATACATGCCACGTAATTCGAGCGTGGAGAAAAAACGACCGCTGGTGGTGGCGCAGGAGCTGTTGGACGCCGCGATCAAGCGAGTCTCGCTCTCCGGCAAGGATATTGTTTCCCCGCAGATGAAGAGCTTTGCCGAGCAAAACGGGATCCGGCATTGGCGACCGGTGTTCACGGTTGACGTCAGTAACAAGGCAGCCAAGGCGGCGTTGTCGGATGTCCGTCGACAGAGCCTCGATGATGCTCGTTGCCTGGCTGCCACGTTGGATGCCATCGACGACGACATCCCGCGCATGGTGGCCAATGCGAATGCATGGGCAAGTGGTGACGTGCAGGGCATCAGTTTCTCTGCGCTGGCTCGCCGCAACTCGCTGTGCTCAGACGCGATGATGAGCCCGGAGTTCTCGGCCAAATACGGCCTGCCGAACATCGAAAAGAGCGTCGCCGATCTCTGGTTGAAACATGCCCGTGCGGCGCTCAACCGCAATGCGATCACGGTGGCCTTCGTTCCGATGGAACACCTCGTCGGCCCGAACAGCTATCTGGATCGCCTTCGCGCCGAGGGGTACACGGTCAGCTCCCCGTGATCGATCAGGCGTGGGCGCCTTCGCGTCAGACCCTCCACAACCTTGATCTTGGCAGGGTGGCCGCATTGGCGGTCACCCTGCTGCTGCATGTGTTGCTCGTGGCTGCCTTACTCCAAGGCCTGCCCAGGCAGGTAGATGTGGTCCATGAGGACACCGTCATCTCCTTGACTTTCATTGACCGATCGCGACCGAAGGCGAACCCGTCAAAGCCTCGACTGATGAGCCCTCCGTCACACAGCGCGACCGTCTCCAAGACCGCGTCGACTGCTCTGGCGGCGCCCGAGATCGACGTATCGACGCCGGCCCCCCCTCAGTCTTCGTCAGGCCGTTCAGCGTCAACGCTGGACCTGTCGATCAAAGAGCCAGACTCCACATTCAGCCCGCCGGATCCACTGAAAAGGCCAGGCAAGCGCTGGGAGGCAAGTGTGCCGCGGATGCAGTTGCGCATGGTGGATAGCTCGTTCGCTGGCCGCCTACAGGCTATGCAGAAGCGCCGTATCTGCGGAGAGCTGCGTGCAGCCCTAGTAGGTAGCAGCGCTAGCACGGCCGCGATCCTGGCGTCGATGGCGGACTTTGGCTGCAAGATCTAGGCGTGTAGACACGCTTCAAATCAGCGCAGGTTTGAATGCCGGGCTTTGAGCCAGAGAATCGAACAGCGCCGGAATCGAGCGGGTCGAAGCAAGCTCCATCTGGCCACCAGAGGCGAGGTGTTTCCGCACGTTCTGCCAGTAGTAGAGACTCGCTCGCTTGGTCCACTCACGGGCCCGTTTCTGCAATGCAACAGTCATGGAGTTCCATCGAGAATTGCGCCTGTTGAAGCCTGAGCGGAGATGGCACGTAAGAACTAACGCGCCAACGCATGGGCAAGGCAAATCGAATGCCCGTGCCATCAGCCTTCCCAGATCGACAGCTTTTTCTTCAACGCTATATTTTTCAGAGAAACATACTTCGGCATCCCATCCCGCCCATACGGAGGCGGAGCCTCCCCCCGGATCAGCGGCTCAAGATAGTTCCGCGCCGCCGCGGTGATCCCATACCCATCCTTGCGAATAAACCCCGCCGGCATCGTCTTCTCGTGATTGGCGACTTTGGTCAGCGGCGCCGCTTCGATCTTCCAGCGGTACGGCGCATCCGACGTACGCACGATCACCGGCATCGTCGCGTTCATGCCCTTCAATGCGAATTGCACCGCCGCCTTGCCGACGGCCAGCGCCTGCTCCAAGTCAGTTTTTGATGCCAAGTGCCGCGCGGAGCGTTGCAGGTAGTCGGGCAGGGTCCAGTGCACCTTCATGCCAAGTTGGTCCTTGACGCGCCCGGCCAGGTACGACGCCACGCCACCGAGTTGCGTGTGGCCGAACGAATCCTTGCCGCCGCCGGCATCGGCGACGAACTTGCCGTCCTTGGTCTGGATGCCTTCGCTGGCGACGACCACGCAATAGCCAACGCGCGCCACGATCTTCTTCACCTGCGCCAGGAAATCCGCTTCGTCGTACGGGCGCTCCGGAAACAGGATCAGGTGTGGCGCCTCGTCCGTGGTCTTGCCTGCGAGTCCCGCCGCCGCCGCCAGCCAACCGGCGTGGCGTCCCATCGCCTCGTAGACGAACACCTTGGTCGAGGTTTCCGCCATCGCCGCGACATCCAGCGCGGCCTCACGCACCGACACCGCCGTGTATTTCGCCGCCGACCCGAAGCCCGGGCAGCAGTCGGTCACGGCCAGGTCGTTGTCCACGGTCTTCGGCACGCCGATGCAGGTCACGGGATAGCCAAACTCCGCGGCCAGTTGCGACACCTTCAACGCCGTGTCGGCCGAATCGTTGCCGCCGTTGTAGAGGAACCAGCGCACGTCGTGCGCCTTGAACACCGCCAGCAGCCGCTCGTATTTCGCGCGATCGGCATCCAGCGATTTCAGTTTGACCCGGCACGACCCGAACGCGCCGCCCGGCGTGTGCGCCAGCGCCGCGATCGCCGCCGCGGATTCCTTCGAGGTATCGATCAGCTCCTCGCGCAACGCGCCGAGGATACCGTTGCGTGCTGCAAGCACCTTGATTTTCTTCGCCCGCGCGGTGTTGATGACGGCCGAGGCGGTGGCGTTGATGACGGCAGTGACGCCGCCGCTTTGGGCGTAGAGCAGGGTTCCGGAAGCCATGTCAGTCTCGGTTTTGTGGTCGGATACGGTAAGCTGGCGTCGTATCGCAGCGGGGTTGCGGCAGTGTAGCGTCGGCTTTCGCAAGCGCATGCGCTTAACAAGTACATCTGCTGGAGCGAACGATGCGACTGGTTTTGTTGGGCGCCCCCGGATCGGGCAAGGGCACGCAGGCGACGCGGCTGAAGGACCATCTGCAGGTGCCGCACATCTCCACGGGTGATCTGCTGCGCGCCGAAGTCGCGGCCGGCAGCGCGCTCGGCGTGCAGGCCAGGGAAATCATGGCGCGCGGGGACTTGGTCTCCGACGACATCCTGCTGGGCATGCTCGAAGCCCGCTTCGCACGGCCCGACACCCGCAACGGTTTCATCCTCGACGGCTATCCACGCAACCTCGCGCAGGCCGCGGCGCTCGACGACCTGCTGCTGCGCCTCGGCCAGCCGATGGACGCGGCGGTGAAACTGCAAGTCGACACCGAGCTGCTGGTGGACCGCATCGCCGGCCGCGCCAAGGCCGAGGGCCGCGCCGACGATAATCCCGAATCGGTGCGCAAGCGCTTGAACATCTATACGGAGCAGACCGCGCCGGTGATCGAGTTCTATCGCCAGCATGGGCAGTTGACGGTAGTCGATGGGGTGGGATCGCTGGACGAGGTGTTCACCCGGATCATCGAGGCGATTGCGCCGGCGACGGAGATTGGTTGAGTTGCGTCACGTCGTTCGCCCCTCTCCCGCTGCGCACGAGAAGGGTTAAAGCACAGCGGCCACGGCAGCCGGAAACGGAATGTGATCGCCGAGTTCCCCGCGAAAATCGAAATGCACCCCGGTGTTCGCCGGGATCAGGCGCAAGAGCGAGACCATCCATGAAACTCCACATCCTCGGCATCGCCGGCACCTTCATGGGCGGTGTCGCCGCGCTTGCCCGCGAACTTGGCCATGCCGTCGAAGGCAGCGACCAGTCGGTGTATCCGCCGATGTCAACGCAGCTTGAACACCTTGGCATCGCGCTGTCGCAAGGTTATTCGCCCGACAATATTTCCGGTGACTGCGACGAGATCGTCGTCGGCAATGCCTTGTCGCGTGGCAATGCCGCCGTGGAGCACGTCCTCGACGCTGGCCTCAAGTACACCTCGGGTGCGCAGTGGCTCGCGGAAAACGTGTTGCCCGGCCGCGAGACCATTGCGGTCGCCGGCACCCACGGCAAGACCACGACCACGACCATCCTGTCGTACCTGCTGCAGGCAGCGGGCCGCGAACCGGGATTCCTGATCGGCGGCGTCGCCGAGGACTTCGGCGTGTCCGCGCGCATGGGCAGCGGACGCGAGTTCGTGGTCGAAGCCGACGAATACGACACCGCATTCTTCGACAAGCGCAGCAAGTTCGTGCACTACCGGCCGGTCGTCGCGATCATCAACAACCTCGAATTCGATCACGCCGACATCTTTCCCGACATCGCCGCGATCCAGCGTCAGTTCCACCATCTGGTCCGCACCGTGCCGGCGCGCGGCCGCCTGCTCGTCAACGGCCAGGACGCGCGCATCACCGAAGTGCTGGCGATGGGCTGCTGGACGCCGGTCGAGCGCTTCGGTTTTGACGCCGGCTTCGAGTGGAGTGCGCGCTTGATCCGCGATGACGGCAGCGCATTCGCCGTGCTGCATCGCGGTGACGAAGTCGGCATCGTGCAATGGCCGCTGCTTGGCCGCCACAACGTCATGAACGGACTCGCGGCGTTGGCCGCATGCCATGCGGTCGGCGTCGATGTCGCAACGATCCTTCCGGCGCTCGCCGACTTCCGCAGCGTCAAGCGTCGTCTCGAAGTGCTGGGCGAGGTCGATGGCATCACCGTTTATGACGATTTCGCCCATCATCCGACCGCGATCGCGACCACGCTGGCCGGCTTGCGCGCCAAGGTCGGCACTGCGCGCATCGTCGTCGCGATGGAGCCACGCAGTAATTCGATGCGTCTCGGCGCGCATGCCGAAGCGCTGGCGCCATCGCTTGACGGCGCTGATGTCGTGGTGTTCCTGCAGCGTCCGGAACTTGCGTGGGATGCGGGCCACGTTGTTTCCACGTTGCGCGGCGATGGCAGGACGGCATCGGATGTCGACGCCTTGATCGCCACCTTGCGCGAACTCGCCGTCGATGGCGACCATGTCGTGTTCATGTCCAACGGCGGTTTCGACGGCGCGCCACGGCGGTTTCTCGCCACGCTGCGCGACGTTGTGTCCCACGGGAACTTCCTGCGGTCGTAGGAGCGCACCTGGGCGTGATGAGGCTTTCCCGGTAAAGCC
>JAJAYW010000091.1 GCA_026786005.1 Lysobacter sp.
AGCCCCATCGCGCCCAAGTGCGCTCCTACAAAAACGCCAACGTGAGTCGGCGTTTGGATCACATCGGATCTGCGTCGGATCAGTGCTTGAGATTCTTGCGCAAACGTTCAAGAGCTTGAAGCTGCGCCTGCACTTCGGACAGGCGTTTCTGCGCCTCGGCCACTTCCATCGCTTCACCGCGGCCTTCGAGGATGCGCTCGGCCTCGGCCTTGGCGGCCAGCACCGCGGCCTCGTCGATGTCCTGCGCGCGGATCGCGGTGTCGGCCAGCACGGTCACAACCTGCGGCTGCACCTCAAGGATGCCGCCGGACACGACGAAATCGAGTTTCTCGCCGCCCGGCAGCGTCACGATGACCTTGCCCGGCTTCAGTCGCGTGATCAGCGGCGCGTGGCGCGGCGCGATGCCGAGCTCACCGAGTTCGCCGGTGGCGACGACCAGTTCAACCTCGCCATGGAAGATCTCTGCTTCGGCGCTGACGATGTCGCAACGGATGGTGGATGCCATTGTTGAATCTCCGATCTTTGTGTGGATCGGGAGACGGGAAGAGGGAGAAGGGAGAAAGAGCGCCGTGCGCCGTTTGGGTCTCCCGTCTCCCGTCTCACTTCTCCCGGTTTCAGGTGGTGATCTTCTTCGCCTTCTCGATCGCCTCGTCGATGCCGCCGACCATGTAGAAGGCCTGCTCGGGAATGTGGTCGCATTCGCCGTCGCAGATCATCTTGAAGCCGCGGATGGTGTCCTTCAGCGACACGTACTTGCCGGGCGAGCCGGTGAACACTTCGGCGACGTGGAACGGCTGCGAGAAGAAGCGCTCGATCTTGCGCGCGCGCGACACGGCCTGCTTGTCCTCTTCGGACAGCTCGTCCATGCCGAGGATGGCGATGATGTCCTTCAATTCCTTGTACTTCTGCAGCGTCGACTGCACGCGTCGCGCGGTGTCGTAGTGCTCGTTGCCGATGACGTTCGGGTCGAGCTGGCGTGAAGTGGAGTCGAGCGGATCGACCGCCGGGTAGATGCCCAGCGACGCGATGTTTCGCGACAGCACGACGGTCGCGTCCAGATGCGCGAAAGTCGTCGCCGGCGACGGATCGGTCAAGTCATCGGCGGGCACGTACACGGCCTGGATCGAGGTGATCGAACCGGTCTTGGTCGAGGTGATGCGCTCCTGCAGCACACCCATTTCCTCGGCGAGTGTGGGCTGGTAACCCACCGCCGACGGCATGCGGCCGAGCAGCGCCGACACTTCGGTACCGGCCAGCGTATAGCGGTAGATGTTGTCGACGAAAAACAGCACGTCGCGGCCCTGCCCGCTTTCGTCCTTGTCGTCGCGGAAGTATTCGGCCATGGTCAGGCCGGTCAGCGCCACTCTGAGACGATTTCCCGGCGGCTCATTCATCTGGCCATAGACCATCGCGACCTTGGAATCCTTCAGCGACTCCAGGTTGATGACCCCGGCTTCGGCCATCTCGTGATAGAAATCGTTGCCTTCGCGGGTGCGCTCGCCGACGCCGGCGAACACCGACAGGCCGGCGTGCTCGGTGGCGATGTTGTTGATCAGTTCAAGCATGTTGACGGTCTTGCCGACACCGGCACCGCCGAACAGGCCGACCTTGCCGCCCTTGGCGAACGGACACATCAGGTCGATGACCTTGATGCCGGTTTCCAGCAATTCGTTCCCCGATGACTGCTCGGCATAGGCCGGTGCCGCGCGGTGGATTTCCCAATATTCGGTGGCTTCGACCGGGCCGGCTTCGTCGATCGGCTCGCCGAGCACGTTCATGATGCGGCCCAGGGTGCCCACGCCGACCGGCACCGACACGGCCTTGCCGGTGTTGTCGGCGATCAGGTTGCGCTTGAGGCCGTCGGTGGAACCGAGCGCGATCGTGCGCACGACGCCATCGCCGAGCTGCTGCTGCACTTCCAGCGTGATCGCGGTGTTCTGCACCTTCAACGCGTCGTAGATCCGCGGCACGCTCTCGCGCGGGAATTCAACGTCGACGACGGCGCCGATGATCTGGACGATCTTGCCCTGGTTGCTCATTTCGTAACTCCGGTAACTTCAACTTTGGTGCGTCGTGGCGGATGCCGCGATGCTGTTTTTATTTGGAAGTGGGAAGTGGGGAGTAGAAAAACAAAACCACCGCGGCCTACTTCCTACTTCCCACTCCCTACTCCCGTCTCTCAAACCGCCGCGGCACCGCCGACGATTTCTGAAATTTCCTGCGTGATCGCTGCCTGCCGGGCCTTGTTGTAGACCAGGTTCAGCGTGTCGATCAGTTTGTTGGCGTTGTCGCTGGCCGACTTCATCGCCACCATGCGCGCGGCGTGCTCGGACGCCACGTTTTCCAGCACCGCCTGGTACACCAGCGACTCGATATAGCGCGTCAGTACGTGTTCGAGCACGGTCTGCGCATCGGGTTCGTAGATGTAGTCCCAGTCGTGCTTGGCCACGCTGTTCGATGGCGGCAGCGGCAGCAACTGGTCGAACGCCGCGCGCTGGGTCATGGTGTTGACGAAGTCGTTGTAGCTCAGGAACACCTTGTCGATGCTGCCGGCGCTGTACGCGTCCAGCATCACCTTGATCACGCCTACCAGCTGCTCGACATGCGGCTGGTCGCCGAGGTGCGTCACCGAGGCCAGCATCTCGACCTTGATGCGGCGGAAATATACCGACGCCTTCTGGCCGATGGTGACGACATCGACTTCGACGCCCTGCTCCTGCCAGGTGCGGATTTCGCCGAGCAACTTGCGGAACAGGTTGTTGTTGAGGCCGCCGGCGAGACCGCGGTCGCTCGACACGATGATGTAACCGACGCGTTTTGTTTCGGCGCGTTCGACCAGATACGGATGCTGGTATTCGGAACTGGCCTGCGCCAAGTGGCCGATGACTTGCTTCATCGCGCGCGCATACGGGCGCGAGGCCTTCATCCGCTCCTGCGCCTTTCGGATCTTGGATGCCGAGACCATTTCCAGCGCGCGTGTCACCTTGCGGGTGTTCTGCACGCTCTTGATCTTGGTTTTGATTTCTCTGCCGCCGGCCATCTTTTTTTCTCGGAAGTAGGGAGTGGGGAGTGGGAAATGGGAGGAGCAGGAACGCTGTCCTACTTCCTACTCCCTACTTCCCATTTCCGCTCTTACCAGGAACCCGTCGCCTTGAAATCCTCGATGCCCTGCTTGAACACCGCTTCGAGCTCGTCGTTCCAGTCGCCGCTGTCGTTGATCTTGTTCAAGGTTTCGCCAGACGTATTGGCGAAGTGCGCGTGCAGCGCTTCCTCGAACGCGCCGATCTTGTTGACCGGCACGTCGTCCATGTAGCCCTTGTCAACCGCGTAGATCGACAGCGACTGCTCGGCGACGGACATCGGCGCGTACTGCTTCTGTTTCATCAGTTCGGTGACGCGCTGCCCGCGCTCAAGCTGCTTGCGGGTGGCTTCGTCCAGGTCGGAGGCGAACTGCGCGAACGCAGCGAGCTCACGGTACTGGGCGAGCGCGATGCGAATGCCGCCCGACAGCTTCTTCATGATCTTGGTCTGCGCCGCGCCGCCGACGCGCGACACCGAGATGCCGGCGTTCACAGCCGGGCGGATGCCGGCGTTGAACAGGTCGGTCTCGAGGAAGATCTGGCCATCGGTGATCGAGATCACGTTGGTCGGCACGAACGCCGAGACGTCGCCGGCCTGCGTTTCAATGATCGGCAATGCGGTCAGCGAACCGGTCTTGCCGGTGACCGCACCATTGGTGAATTTTTCGACATAAGCCTCGTTGACGCGCGCGGCGCGCTCAAGCAAACGGCTGTGCAGATAGAACACGTCGCCCGGATATGCCTCGCGGCCCGGCGGACGGCGCAACAACAGCGAGATCTGGCGGTAGGCCACGGCCTGCTTGGACAGGTCGTCGTAGATGATCAGCGCGTCTTGCCCGCGGTCGCGGAAATATTCGCCCATGGTGCAGCCGGAGTACGGCGCGATGTACTGCATCGCGGCCGATTCCGAAGCCGTCGCCACGACGATGATGGTGTGGGCAAGCGCGCCGTGTTCCTCGAGCTTGCGCACGACGTTGGCGACCGACGAGGCCTTCTGCCCGATCGCGACGTAGATGCACTTCACGCCGGTGTTTTTCTGGTTGATGATCGCGTCGATCGCGACCGCGGTCTTGCCGGTCTGGCGATCGCCGATGATCAGCTCACGCTGGCCGCGGCCGATCGGGATCATCGCGTCGATGGTCTTGTAACCGGTCTGCACCGGCTGCGACACCGACTTGCGCCAGATCACGCCGGGGGCGATGGTCTCGACCGGCGCGGTCTGCGCGGTGTTGATCGGACCCTTGCCGTCGATCGGCTCGCCGAGCGCATTGACCACGCGGCCGCACAGTTCCGGACCGGTTGGCACTTCGAGGATGCGCGCGGTGGTCTTGGCGGTGTCGCCTTCGCGCAGATGTTCGTAATCGCCGAGCACCACGGCGCCGACCGAGTCGCGCTCCAGGTTCAATGCGAGTGCGAACGTGTTGTTGGGCAATTCGATCATTTCGCCCTGCATCACGTCGGCCAGCCCGTGGATGCGCACGATGCCGTCGGACACCGAGGTTACAGAGCCTTCATTGCGTGCTTCGGCGGCCAGCTTGACCTTTTCGATGCGGCTCTTGATCAGCTCGCTGATTTCGGAGGGGTTGAGCGTATTCGTAGCCATCTTGTTTTCCTGTAGGGCGGGTCTTGACCCGCCGTTTGGTGTTGTTGCGTCTGCCAGAAGGCGGGTCAAGACCCGCCCTGCGTAAGCCTGTTAGTTCGCCAGTGCGGTCTGCAACCGCTCCA
>JAJAYW010000092.1 GCA_026786005.1 Lysobacter sp.
GAGCGGTGCTTAGGGCTCGTCGACATGCGCCTGCCGTTGCAGGATCGACGAAAATTCCTCGGAAAACGCGTCGTACTTGACGCCGACGCGATCGACCCTGGTGGCGAAGCGGTTGTAGGCCCACACCGCCGGGATCGCCGCGAACAGACCCATCGCGGTCGCGATCAACGCCTCGGAGATGCCGGGCGCCACTGTGGCGATGGTCGCTTCCTTGACGTTGGCCAGGCCCTGGAACGAAATCATGATGCCCCAGACCGTGCCGAACAGGCCGACGTAGGGGCTGATCGAGCCGACGTTGGCGAGGAATTCGAGGTTGTGCTCGAGGCCGTCGAGTTCACGCGATGCCGTTGCACGCATCGCGCGTTGCGCGCCTTCCAGCTGCATGCGGCTGTCGACGCCGCGGCGCTCGCGGATGCGGTTGAATTCGCGGAAGCCCGCTTCGAAGATCGCCTCCATGCCGTAGATGTCGCGATTGCGTTCGCTCGCGCCGGCGTAGAGCTTGCTCATTTCCGCCCCGGACCAGAAGCGTTCCTCGAAGCGGTCGGCCTCGTTGAGCGCGCGATCGAGCACGCGTTTCTTGCGGAAGATGATCACCCACGATGCCACCGAGGCGAACAACAGCAACACCATCACCAACTGCACCGGGATCGAGGCGTGCAGGATCAGTTGCAGCATGTTGATGCTGTTGTCGGCGACCGCGGGATTTGCGCCCACTTCAGCGACGATGTCGGTAGCCGTGCTGGCGGTTTCTTCGGGGAGCGCTTCGACGGTGGCCTGCGTCGCCATCAACAATCCGATCATGCCTTGCTCACTCTGTAGTTGTTTCGAGGGACTTCAGTTCTTCGTACAGCGGTTCGGGGATTGCGCGTGGACGGAATTCCACGGCGCTCAGTGCGGCGACCCGGACTTCCGCATAGACCAGAAACTCGCCATCGCGACGAATCGTCTGGTCAATCACCAGGCTCGCACGCCGACATTGCCGCAACGCGACGGACACCTCGAGCGCATCGTCCAGGCGCGCCGGCTTGCGGAAATCGATCCGCATCGACCGCACCGCAAAGACAAGATCATGTTCACGGCGCAGAAGTTCCTGGCCCTTGCCGCGTGCGCGCAGCCATTCGGTGCGCGCGCGTTCGAGAAACGCCAGGTACTGCGCGTGGTAGACCACGCCACCCGCATCGGTATCTTCCCAGTACACGCGTGTCGGAAAACTGAATTGCGGGGAGTCGGAAGTGGGGAGTGGAAAATTGGAAGTCAAGAGCTTCGCTCCGGTACGGGGTCCTCGCATGTGATAGCGCCGAAATGAATCGTCAAAACAGCGCCTCCGACTCCCCACTCCCCACTCCCGATTCCCGGCTCTTAGGCTTCAACCCCAGATGCCGATACGCCTTCGGCGACGCCATCCTTCCGCGCGCGGTGCGCACCAGATAACCCTGCTGGATCAGATACGGCTCGATCACATCCTCCAGCGTGCCGCGTTCCTCGCTGAGCGCGGCGGCCAGCGATTCGACGCCGACCGGGCCGCCATCAAAATTTTCGATGATCAGGTTCAGCAGGCGCCGGTCGAGTTCGTCAAAACCTTCCTGATCCACCTTCAACATCGACATCGCGGCATTGGCGACGTCGTGATCGATATGGCCATCGGCGCGGACCTGCGCGTAATCGCGCACGCGTCGCAGCAGGCGGTTGGCGATGCGCGGCGTGCCACGCGAACGCTTGGCGATTTCAATCGCACCTTGCGCCTCGCAATCGATGCCGAGGATCTGCGCCGAACGCCGCACGATTTTCGTCAGGTCTTCCGGCGTATAGAACTCCAGCCGCTGCACGATGCCGAAACGGTCGCGCAGCGGCGCCGTCAGCAGCCCCGCGCGCGTGGTGGCTCCGATCAGCGTGAACGGCGGCAGGTCCAGCTTGATCGAGCGCGCGGCCGGGCCGTCGCCGATCATGATGTCGATCTGGAAATCCTCCATCGCCGGATACAGGATTTCCTCCACGATTGGCGAGAGTCGATGAATCTCGTCGATGAACAACACATCGTGCGGCTGCAGGTTGGTCAGCAACGCGGCCAGATCGCCGGCCTTCTCGATCACCGGGCCCGAGGTCTGGCGCAGGTTGACGCCGAGCTCGTTGGCGATGACATGCGACAGCGTGGTCTTGCCGAGCCCGGGCGGGCCGAAGATCAGCACGTGATCGAGCGCCTCGTTGCGATGCCTGGCGGCCTCGATGAAAATCTTCATCTGCTCGCGCACCGGTTGCTGGCCGAGGTATTCATCCAGCCGCTTGGGCCGGATGCTGGCGTCCACCGCCTCGTCCTCACGGGTGGCAACGGCGGCGATGATGCGTTCGTCGGTCATGGGTCTATGGTCGCACGGGCACATGACTTCTGTAGGAGCGCACCCGGGCGCGACGGACTCTACCTGTAAAGCCATCGCGCCCACGTGCGCTTCTACAAAAGATCGCGTCAGATCTCGACCTGCGCGCCCAGTTCAACCAACCGGTTCCCCGGAATCCGAAAGAACCCGGTCGCCGGCGCCGCGTTGCGGTGCATGAAGGCGAACAGGTTGTCGCGCCACACCGGCATGCCGCCGTGCTTGCTCGCGACGATCGTTTCGCGGCTGGCGAAATAGGTGGTGTCCATGGGGTCGAAGTACAAACCGCCCGCGTCGCAGGAGCGCATCAGCGCCAGCGGCACATCCGGCATTTCCATGAAGCCGAAGCGGATCAGAACGCGATAGAAATCATCGCCGATCGGATCAATCTTCAGGCGTTTTTCCTTTGGCGCATGCGGCACGTTCAAGGTCTCCACCGTCAGGAACACATTGCGCTCGTGAAGCACCTTGTTGTGCTTGAGGTTGTGCATCAGGCCATGCGGCACAACGCCTTTGTCGGCTGTCATGAAAATGGCGGTGCCGGGGACGCGCACGGGCGGCGCGAGCATCAGGCCGGGCAGGAAGCTGTCGATCTGGATGCCTTCCTTCTGCACCTCGTCGTGCAGCAGTTCGCGGCCGCGGCGCCAGGTGCGCAGCAGCGTGAACACCAGGATGCCGAGCACCACCGGCACCCACGCCCCATCCATGAACTTCACGCCATTAGCGATCAGGAACGCAATCTCGACCGTCGCGAACAACACGCACAGCGGCAGGACCCAGCGCCGCGCGCTAGGCCAGCTGGCGCGCGCGAACATCGCCAACAGCAAGGTGTCGATCAGCATCGTGCCCGACACCGAGACGCCGTAGGCCGAGGCCAGACTGGTGGACGTGCGGAATGCAAGTACCAGTGCGATCACCATGATCATCAGCATCCAGTTGATCCCGGGGATGTAGATCTGGCCAATGGTGTCGCTGGAGGTGTGCTGGATTTTCATGCGGGGAATGTAGCCAAGCTGCATCGCCTGCCGCGCGACCGAGTAGGCGCCGGTGATCACGGCTTGCGAAGCGATCACCGCCGCCGCGGTCGCCAGCCCGATCATCGGATATAGACCCCACTCCGGTACGCCGCCATAAAACGGATTCTTGATCGCGAGCGGATTGTCGAGCACCAGTGCGCCCTGGCCCAGGTAGTTGAGCATCAGCGCCGGCAGCACGAACAGGAACCAACCGTGGCGGATCGGACGCGCGCCGAAATGTCCCATGTCCGCGTACAAGGCCTCACCGCCGGTCACCGCCAGCACCACCGCGCCGAGGATGAAGATCGCATGCCAGCCGTGGTTGATGAAAAATTTCAGGGCCCACCACGGATTGAGCGACGACAGCACTTCGGGTTCGCGTAGCAGGTTGTAGACGCCAAGCACCGCCAGCGTCAGGAACCACACCAGCATCACCGGGCCGAACACGCGTCCGACCTTGGCGGTACCGAAGCGCTGCGTGCCGAATACGATCAACAGCACCGCGATGGTAATCGGCACGATCCACGCGTGCAGCTGCGGCGCGGCCAGTTCCAGGCCTTCGATTGCCGACAAGGTGGTAATCGCCGGCGTGATTACGCCATCGCCGAAGAACAGCGACGCGCCGAAGATGCCGAGGATGCCGACCACGTAGGTCGAGCGCGATTTCTTCGGCAAGCTGCGCTGCACCAGCGCCATCAACGCCATGATGCCGCCCTCGCCCTCGTTGTCGGCGCGCATGATGATGGTCACGTACTTGAGCGTGACCACGATCATCAGCGCCCAGAACACCAGCGACAGGATGCCGAGCACGGTGTCGTGGTTGGCGGTGAGGCCGTAGTGCGGCGAGAACGCCTCTTTCAGCGTGTACAGCGGGCTGGTCCCGATGTCGCCGAAGACGACACCGATCGCGCCGACAACCAGGCCGGGCAGACCGATCTTGCCGTGGCCGCGCGCGCCGTGTGCGGCGTCCGAATGCTTGCTGGTCAATGGAGATCCCGGGCTCAGCGAAGCGCGGACTTTAGCGCTTTGCGGATGATAGTTTCGGCAGTGTCGCCCTCGGCGAAGGCTTCCTTGCCCATACGCTGCGCTTCGACGGGCTTGTAGCCCAGCTGTTGCAGGGCGACGACGGCCTCGGAGAACGGGTCGTGCGCAACCTTGCCGCCGGAGGTGATCGGCGAACCGCCGCCCAGATCGACCGCCCGATCGCGCAATTCTACCACCATGCGTTCGGCGGTCTTCTTGCCGATGCCGGGGATGCGCGTCAATGCGGCGACATCATTGGTCTGCAGCATGCGCACGAAGTCGTCGACGCTGACGCCCGACAGCACCGCCAGCGCGATCTTGGCGCCGATGCCAGAGACTTTTTGCACGTCACGGAACAGCCGTCGCTCGCTCTCGCTGAGGAAGCCGTACAGCAAGACGCTGTCTTCCTTCTGCGCGTAGTGGGTGTACAGGGAGACGTCCCGGCCGATTTCAGGCAGGTCGTAGAACGTGCTCATCGGGGCTTCGAGTTCGTAACCGACACCGTTGACGTCGATCACCAGCCAGGGCGGCTGTTTGTGGATGAGGGTTCCCTTGAGGCGTCCGATCATGTGTCAGCGATCCCTATTCAGCGTCATTCGGTGCAAACAGGATGTGCTTCTGACGTCATTCCCGCGAAGGCGGGAATCCAGTGACTTGCGCTTTGTTGTTTCTTTGGAAATGCCTGCTGATGCTGGATGCGAAAGGCCAGAACCAAGTCGCTGGATTCCCGCCTCCGCGGGGTTTTCAACAGCGAAGCTGGTCATGACGACTGAGAGAAAACTGGATCGCGTCATCATCATTTCCTGCTCCACGCTTCACGCACATTCACGCCCAGCCGGTTCGCACTCGCACGCACATGTGCATGCGTGATCGCCACCGCCAGCGCATCGGCGGCATCTGCCTGCAGCTTGCCTTGAAGGTTCAACAGCAATCCGACCATGTGCTGCACCTGCACCTTTTCCGCGGCGCCCTTGCCGACCACCGCCAGCTTGACCTCTTTCGCGGCATATTCGTGGATCGGCAGGTCGCGCAGCACCACCGCGCACATCGCCGCGCCGCGCGCGTGTCCGAGTTTCAGAGCCGAATCGGGATTGCGCGCCATGAATACTTTTTCGATGGCGACTTCGTCCGGCTTCCAGGTGTCGATCACCTCGGCCAGTCCATCGAGCAGGCGCTTGAGCCGCTGGGGGAATTCGCCATCGCCCAGCAGTAAAAGTGGCGCGTGGAAAACGTGTGTGGTCTTGCCGGAGCCATCGACATCGATGATACCGACGCCGGTGCGTTGGGAACCGGGATCGATGCCGAGGATGCGGATCACTGCAGGCAAGCCGGGAAACGCGAGCCGGGAAACGGGAAACGAAAATCAAGAGCAACCGTTCCAGCATGCAAACTGCTGCTTTCCGGTTCCCGGCTTCCGGTTCCCGGCTGCCTGATCACGCGTAGGCGTCCTCACCAAGATCCGCATTCGAATACACATGCTGCACGTCGTCGAGATCCTCCAGCCAGCCGAGCAGCTTGGCGACCTGTTGCGCGGTGTCGCCTTCGACGGCGATGTCGTTGTCGGCGCGGTAGGTGACTTCGGTGTAGCCCGGCTTGAAGCCGGCGGCGGCCAGTGCCGCCTGCACGGCTTCGAAATCGTCCGGTGCGGTCAGCACCTCGATCGCGCCATCTTCGGGATACACCACGATGTCCTCAGCGCCGGCCTCGATCGCGGCGTTGGTGAGAGCGTCCTCGTCGGCGCCGGGCGCGAAACTCAGCACGCCGAGTTTCTTGAATAAAAACGCGACCGAGCCATCGGTGCCCAGATTGCCGCCGAACTTGCCGAAGGCATGCCGCACGTCGGCGACGGTGCGCACCTTGTTGTCGGTCAGACAGTCGACGATCACGGCCACGCCGCCGGGTGCGTAGCCTTCATAACGGATCTCTTCGTAGTCCACGCCTTCAAGTTCACCGGTGGCCTTCTTGATCGCGCGCTCGATGACATCCTTGGTCATGTTGGCCGACAGCGCCTTCTCGATCGCGGTGCGTAGGCGCGGATTGCCGCCGGGGTCACCACCACCGGCGCGCGCGGCCACGCCAATTTCTCGAATGAGCTTGGTGAAGATCTTGCCGCGCCTGGAATCCTCGGCGTTCTTGCGGCCTTCGATGGAGGGACCCCTGCCCATGAACACTCCGAGTCGTGCGAATTGCGAAGCGGCGATTTTACTCGATCAAAACATCTGCAAAGCCGCAGGTTTTGTAGGAGCGCACCTGGGCGCGATGGCGTTACC